>CAZJXH010000033.1:0-20536 GCA_964549475.1 uncultured Oscillospiraceae bacterium | reverse complement strand
AAGCTGTATTAAGCTTTGCGGTATAAATCATTCCATTTTCGCAAGGATACATCAAGGTGTCCGCTTCCCCGTCGATAATAGGCGAGGAATCCAGTGCGCCCCAGCTGGAACGGTAGGAGAGCGAATCTCTTTCGGTGTCCTTAAAGTATAGAAGAGACTGGTCGATCAGGCTGAAAATGCGAAAGCCCATTTTACCCTCTGTGCCTTTGGGTGGATAGTCTCCTTGTCCGACATAGAGGATCGGGTAGCCACGCGGATCGATCGCCGGAGTTCCTTTTACTGCAACGCCGAGGTTGATCGGAGAACGGGTCGCTTTTCCGTCATCCAGATCATAAAAATAAATATTGCCGTCCATGGAAGCGGTTATGACTTCCACCAGTCCCTTTTTTGATTTTTTCTCGGGCACGATGTTCATCATCGCCCGGACATCATCCGGCCACTGGATCATCACCGGCTGTCCGGTCCAGCCTGTTCCGGACCAGGAGAATTCCCATCGGGAAGAGGGCAATCCGCCCATGGTTTTTTCCCAGACTTGCTCAAGCTTTTTCGTTTTAAGCTCGACGTATCCGTAGCTGGGTGCATTTCGGAAGTTATTTCCGCGGAAGGTCAGAACGCCTGCCACTTTGGAATAATTGATTGGATCGTAAAGCTTGATCGGAGAGGTTCTGTTATAGCTGGATACTGCATTGGATCCATTATAGATTTGTGAAACAAATCCCAGTTTGGCAGGAAGAAGGGATTCGATAACCGATCCCATCGATAGGAAGTCTGTAAACTTGCTGCTTTCTAAAATAGGGTTTTTGGTTGGCATGATCTGTGTTGTTCCTTCAATCAGAGAAGAGCTCGTGCTGGCACTTGCAGAACTTGATTCACTGGTGCCAGTGGAACTTGCCGGGCTCGACGATTCTGTCGTGGAAGCATTGTCGGATCCGCTTTCACTCGTTTTCGTGTTTGGTCCTTTCTGCAGCAGGTATATCGCACCGCTGAGTATCGATACAACAACTAGGAGAGCTACCGCCAGAATTGCTTTTTTCATGGTTGTGTTCCGCCTGGAAATTCCTGTCACATGTCTGCCAAGATACATGGGCTTCTTTTTTTGCATTGATTTTTTCAAAATGGTTTTCCTCTTTTTCTCTATAAATTCCAACTATAACTTCAATTATTAGCTTCTAAATACAGAGTCTTTCATATATAAAATATTCACCTCAACAAATATTCGACTACTGAATATCCCATTGCTGAATATCCGGTCCTACTTCAGTTTCAGTCCGACGATCACACCGCGGCGTGTACCGATGACCAGAGTGTCATTATAGACAGCAGCGGAGGATTCCACATTCCCGCCGACATCCCCTTTCATCGTGATCTTGCCGACGGAAAGCATCTTTCCGGTTGACCCGTTCAGCAAATGCACTTTGCTTTGAGAGTCCGGGAAGATAATATAGGCGGTTCCGTCTTCGCTGTATACGTCAACCGGTGAGCTCCATCCATAATTGGCTGATTTATAATTCCATAGGAGTTGTCCGGTTCCTTTGTCAAATGCCGCCAGCGTATTCCCGCTGTAGATTCCGTTTGTCATGCAAAAGCTGAAAACCACCAGATTGTTGATTTTGTTTTTTCCGACAATCGGAGTGGCCAGAATACCGCCGTTCACATCGTTTCCAACGTTTGCCTCATCGTTTTTTGTCCAGCATTTCAGGGAATTCCGCCAGATGGTTTTGCCGGTCAGCGCGTTTATTTTATAGACAAAAGCATCCCCCAGATAGTTGCCGGTTATCTTTTGCTGATAATCCACTTCTGTTCCGGTATACAGATAGACGCCGTCTTCTTCCTGACTGATAACCGGAGTCACGTCGGTATCGTCATCCAGCGGTTTCACCCAGACATAATTCATCGTGTTCAGGTCCAGGCAGTACAGCACACCGGAGTTGTCGCTGAAATACATGTATTTTCCATAAAATGAAGGGGAGCTTTCCACTCCTTGCAGCGTTGTGTTTGTTGCCTTGTAGCGCAAGTTTGTGAACTCAGGGGCAATACTTAGGGTTTTTGCCGCCGCATCGAATTTTGTATTCAATTTTGCCGTATAGATAATTCCGTTTTCGCTGGGCCAGATCAGGGTGTCGGTGATGGCATCCACAATCGGAGAAGAATCACATGCGCCCCAGTCGGTCCGATAGGCCATCGTATCCTCGCCGTTGATAAAGGTCAGGAGGGATTGATCGATCAGGTTGAAAATCCGCATTCCGATCTGTGTCATGGAGGAGCCCGGAGAAGCTTTGTCTCCCTGTCCCACATAAAGGATGGGGTATCCGCGCGGGTCCAGTGCGGGCGTACCTTTGATCGGAGCACCGATATTGATCGAAGGTCTCGTGGCTTTTCCATCGTCCAAATCAAAAAAATAGATATTGCCGTCCATCGTGGCGTAAATCACCTCGACCAGATTCGCTTTCGCCTTTTTCTCTGCGTTAATATTCATGATCTGCTTGATCTCATCCGGCCAGCGGATGATCAGCGGCTGTCCTGTCCACCCGGTTCCGCTCCAGCTAAAAGCCCATTTGGAGGATTTCATTCCGCCAACAGGTCTTTCCCATATCTGTTCCACAAGGAATTCTTTCATCGTGGTATATCCATAGGTGGGGGCATTGCGGAAATTATTGCCGCGGAAAGTCAATACGCCCGCGACTTTCTGATACGTGATCGGATCGCCGAAAGAGATCACGCTTTTTCGCACATAGCTTGTCAGAATATCCGTTCCGGTGAAGATCTCGGATGCAACGCCGAAATTAGCCGGAAGATATTGGCTGTCCACTCCGCTGCTTTGAAATAATTTTGTGAAGCGGCTGCTCTTCAATGTCGGATTTTCCCATGCCTGGATCTCGCCAAGCGTAATCGTCGCTTCCACGGTCGGAGTGACCAGTGCCGGATCCTGGGTCGGCTTCCTGGTCGGCAGCGTTGCAAATGCCTTTCCGCTCATCACCCAATAAACGAGAAATCCGCACAAAAGAACAATCACCGTCAACAAGGCCATAATTGTAATGGATCCTTTTCTTCTGCGACGGCGCTTCTTGATATATTGCCCGGATCCTCTGCTGCCTGTGCCTGTATTTCCACTATGGGCTATTTTCGCTTTTCGGCTTCTCGAGGTCTCTTCTTCCTCAAGTCCTTCCAGTGTCATGGGGATTTCATCGTAATGGTATTCGGATCGTTTCATCGATTTGGTATCCTTTCAAAGCTCTTCCTCAAGATCAGTCAATATTTGAAAATGAATGCGCCATATAGGAGCTTGTCTCTTCCATTCCACAGAAATCCTTCTGCCGCAGATATTCGTATGCGACAATGGCAACGGCATTGGAAAGGTTGAGCGACCGGGTCTCATGAAGCATCGGAATCCGGATGCAGCGCTCTTTGTGTGCCATAAGCATGGATTCCGGAAGTCCCTTTGTCTCTTTCCCGAACAGTACCATGCAATTGTCGGGATAGTCTACGGATGCATAATTTCGGTCTGCTTTTGTTGTAGCGTAAAACATGGCCCTTCCCGCATTTTTTTGCATGAATACATCCACATTCTCCCATATTGTGATGTCCGTGTCAAACCAGTAGTCCAAGCCCGCCCGTTTGACCGCTTTTTCGGTGATGGAAAACCCCAGCGGCTCGATCAGGTGCAGCTTGATTCCCGCAGCGACACATGTCCTTGCTATATTGCCTGTATTTTGTGGAATTTCCGGCTCGACGAGCACAATTTCTATTGACATGCCTACTCCCTGTTTTATCTTATCCTGTTGAATTCTACTCTGCTCTGCTCTATTCTATTCTATTCTATTCCATCTTATCTTATTCTTATTCTTATTCTAATTCTTATTCTACCCTGCTCTATCCTGTCTTATCTTATTCTATCCCATTCTATATGCTCTGCTGTATTCTGTTCGATCCTTGTTTTTTTGCTGTTTTTTGCTCTTGTGATTATTTCCCTGTGTCTTCACCAAAAATCCTGCTATCTTGTTCTGCTTTTCATCTGATGCTCTTCAGCGATTTTCTCCAGTTTCTTTAGCCTGTGGTTTATCCCGGATTTTCCCAAAGGCGGATCCATCATTTCTCCGAGTTCCTTTAATGACAGATCCGGGTATTCCAGGCGCATTTGTGCCGCCGTCTGCAGATCTTTCGGCAATACGCCCAGCCCGATATGTTTGGACAGATACTCCAGAACCTCCTGCTGCCTTGCTCCGGTGAAAGCGATTTTGATCGTGTTGGCATTGTCACAATTGACCACCCGGTTGACCGAATTGCGCACAGACTTGTCCACTCTCAACGATTCCAGTTCGAGCAGTGCCTCGTGGGCTCCGGTCACCAGTAAAAAATCCGATATCTGCTGTCCTTCTTTCATATACACGACGTAATACCCGTTGCGTTTCAATACTCCGGCATGAATATCCTCCATGCTCAATAAGTGCAATGCAACTTCCGCTACGGAAAGCCGCCTCGCAGCGATTTCCAGATGGTAGGACTTGTTTGGCTCGCTGACGGATCCGGCGGAAAGGAACAAGCCCCTCAGAAAGGCACGGCGGCAGCAGTCATTTATAAAATTCTCTTTGCTCATCGTTCCCCGGATTGCGTCAAATCCGGCCAGATCTTTCAAATCGAAAAGAATCTTGTCATACGCTTGCTTGTCAGTCACCAGGATATTATACAGCTCCCGGCCATGGGTGACCAGAACCTCTGTATTGTATATTTCGTTGATCATGGAGGACAGCCGTTCGGAATATCCAACATGCGCTGTGGATATAAAGACCTGGCTCTGGCGGAAACGGGCCGAGCACATCAGGGAAGCCATCATTTCTGCCTGTGTGCAGCAAAGACCGCCCCAGGGCATGGCACAATATTCGTTTTTAACATTTTTCGAAAAAGACACTGATTGTTGTTCCTCCATTGAACCGATTTTAAAATTCTACATCAAAACCAGCCAGGGCCCCTTGTTGATTCTATCATCTGTTTCTTGCATCCCTTCCGGACGAGACCCGCCGTTATCGGATTTTACGATCCGCCTTCGGTGGCTTGCCGGCTTCCGGCCGTCGATCTGCCCGGCCCGGTCGAGCCGGTCGAGGGTCCTTCCCGTCGACGGAGGAAACTTCGCTCTCCTCTTTGTTCAGGCTGCTGTCGCGCTTCTTTTTGATGTCGTTTTCTAAATCACGATGGTCAATGGAGACATGAAACCCTTTGCCGGACAAGGCATCCGCCAATTCCACCGCTAAAGCAACCGAACGATGCCTTCCTCCGGTACAGCCAATTCCGATATTCAGACGGACTTTCCCTTCACGGATATAGAATGGGATCGCAAATAAAAGCATGTCTACCAGTTTGCTCATGATTTCCTTCGTTTCCGGAAAAGAAAAAATATAGTCCCGTACTTTTTCGTCAAGACCGCAGAGTGTTTTCAGCTCCGGCAAATAATACGGATTAGGGATGAAGCGGACATCAATGACATTGTCACAATCCATCGGGATGCCGTACTTGAATCCGAACGATTGTACTAATATGGTCATTCTGGACTCTTTCTCGTCCTTGGACAGCATCTTGTGGAGAAGGTCCCTTAACTCGCCGGGTTCGCTGTTGGTCGTATTGATGACATCGGGTGTCATTTCCTTGACTTTGCTCATGAGTTCGCGCTCCAGGGCGATCCCCTGGGCGATCCCTTTCCCTTTCGCCAGCGGGTGGTTGCGCCTGGATTGCTTGTACCGGTTAATCAGCACCTGGTCGGATGCTTCGAGATAAATAATGCGATAGGGGATTCCCATACGGTCGATGGATTCCAAGGCCGGGATCAGTCCGGAGAACATTGTAGCGCTTCGGATATCCACAACAAACGCGATTTTGCTGCTTAAAACGGTATCTTTGCTTTCCCATTTTGAAAAAGTCTGAACCATGGATTTGAGCATCTGCGGCGGCACATTGTCGACGCAAAAATACCCCATGTCTTCAAGAAAATTCACTGCAACACTTTTCCCCGCTCCGGACATCCCTGTCAAAATAATCATTTCCATTGGTTACCACTCCCCCAGGATCCGGACTTCCGGATCAATTTGAACACCACACTCTTTATAAACACCAGCTTTCACGACATGGATCAAATCCAGAATGTCTTTTGCTGTCGCTTTTTTGTCATTGATAATAAATCCCGCGTGCTTCGTCGAAACGCAAGCCCCTCCGATCCGGCATCCCTTGAGTCCGGCGGTTTCGATCAATTTGCCTGCATAATGTCCCGCCGGACGCTTGAATGTGCTCCCGGCGGACGGAAATTCAAGAGGCTGCGAGTTTTTCCGTTTCGCCGAAAATTCCGCCATCTTTTTTTCGATCTCTTCCCGGTTTCCCTCTTTAAGGCTTATCCAGGTGCGGATTACGACGGAATGACTCTTCTCATAATAGCTTTGACGATAGGCGAATTCGTGGGCTTGCGGAGTTTCGAGCAGGAAGATCTCCCCTTTTTCGGAATCATAACCCTGGCTTCTTGCGATAATATCGGCCATGCATCCATCGTACGCGCCGGCGTTCATATATACCGCGCCGCCAATCGATCCTGGAATTCCTGCGGCGAATTCCATCCCCGTCAGGCCTTCTCTCGCCGCAGCTTTTGCAACCGCGGAAAGAAGCGCGCCGGCGTCTGCGACCAGCATGGAATCCTTCTCGCAATGGACGGAAGAAAAATTTTCTCCAAGCAGGATGGTAAGCCCGCGGATTCCTTTGTCCGCCACCAGGATATTCGTTCCGTTCCCAATAATGGTAAAAGGGACCTGTAAGTCTTTCGCGGTCTGGATGGCAAATACAAGTTCTTCCATGCAGCATGGCAGGAACACAAGATCCGCCGGGCCTCCGACTTTGAAGCTCGAATGGCTGGCCATGGGTTCGTCCAAGAGCAATCGGTCTGTCGCTGCAGGAGATTGCGATTCCAAACGCTCCTTGCATTTCAGCATTCGTTGCGTTGCAGTGCCCTCTTCTTTTTTGATCTCCCCATTATTCACTGTTGATTTTTCTCCTGCCTTGCTGATTCAATCCTTCGTTGATTCAATGCCTTGCTTTCACTGATCCCATTCCCTACTTTGCCGGTCCGAATACACGGTCCGTCAAAGCCTGCGCGGCGTTGTACCCCATTTGCTTCTGCCTGAAATTGATTGCCGCCACCTCGACGATAATGGCCAGATTGCGGCCTGGGCGAACCGGAATGGTGATGGACGGCACCTTGATGCCCAGAATTTCGGTGGATTCTTCCTGTATTCCCAATCGTTCATAGGACTTCTTCTCGTCCCACAATTCGAGGTTGATGACAAAATTGATGTTTTCCTGCATTTTAACCGATGAGACGCCATACAGCTCTTTCACGTCGAGAATGCCAATTCCGCGGATCTCGATCAGATGCCGGATGATTTCGGGTGCACGGCCAAGCAATGTCGTATCCGATACCCGCCGGACCTCGACCAGGTCGTCTGCGATGAGCCGATGCCCTCTTTTCACCACTTCCAGCGCTGTTTCGGATTTGCCGACGCCGCTTTCTCCGAGAATGAGAATCCCTTCGCCGTAGACCTCGATCAGAACCCCATGCATAGAGGATCTCGGAGCCAGCTCCACATTGAGGAATTTAATCAGAGAGCTCATAAAAGTCGAAGTAATTTCGTTTGTACGTAATACTGGAATCTGATACTTTATCGCACAGGATTCCACCTCGGGGAAAACCACATGATGCCGGGTCATGATCAGGCAGGGAATTCCTTTGGCAAACAGGGCGTCCACCCTGCTCAAGCGGTCTTCATGCGTCAGTTTCTCCAGAAAAGCGGTCTCCATATTGCCGATCAGCTGGATCCGGTCAGGGCCGAAATGGTCGAAATGTCCGGCAAGCTGCAGGCCCGGTCGGGTCACATCGGCAATCGATATATAAATCTCATCCGGATTCCCGACCTTCACCACTTCTTCCAGTTTAAACTCCTTGATAATATGTCGTAATGTTACTGGTGCCATAATTTCCTCCATCATGTAGTCTCGCCGCCTCTATTTTCTGCGGATTCTTTCTCTTATATTCATCGCGTGGCAAAATCGCGGAACGGATCGTGAATGTCATTGGTTGTCCCTCCCAGCCGCTTGATCGAGGAGAGGATTTCGTAGAATTCCTGCCGGTCGAATCTGCCGGTATTTCGATCCAGGTGTCCTTTTAATACGGCGATGCCTCTGGGGTCGCCATAATCGCCGATGCAGATGGCCCCGATGACTTTATGCTGCATGGTGCGAAAGCAGGTGCGCAGGCAAGTGAATGCACCCTCCGGTTTTGATTCCTGTGACACAAGCGTAAGGGCGATGATCGTATATTCATATGCACCGGTCAGGGGATCGTTTTCCTTGCATGCATCCGAAAGGGCTTTCATCAGCCAAGGGATGGCCGGCGCTCCAACTCCCGAAATATAAATTTTGAATGCATCCGCGATCAATTCATTCGGTGTCCCGGTGTCGATAAATTTCGTTATAATCGCTTCGAGCGGTTCTTGTGCCTGCCATTCGCCCAGAATCTTGAGGGAAACGGCCGCAACGAGAATATCTTCTGTCGGAGGTTCCTCTTGATTGTAATCTCCTTGCCACGAAGGAAGCATGGCAATCTGCATAAGGGATGGAATGGCCTTTTCTCCGAACGATCCAAGCTTGATCTTGAGATATTCGGGGATGTCATCATCGCAAAAAACAGCGGCGGACTTGATCCTGCTGATGGTCTCTTCCAGTGTCCCGATCTTGTCGATCATGAATTCCGGTGTCTGGTTGTCCAAAGATTCAGCCGGTTGCTTATACCATGACTGCATGCTGTTCAGTACTTGATTGCGTAGTTGCTCTTGAAAATCAGGGTTCCGCATTTGCGTTTCATCCAGGATGTTTCCCATCGCTTTGTCGTAAGCCTTTGCAAGCCCTTCATTATACAAAGTGAAAAATTCATTCCATTTATCCAACAGTCCGTTCCTCCAGTATTGATTCCTTTCAAATGATATGCCAAATGGATCGTATACCAAAGTGTATTATACCATTTTTTAAGGCCCCAGGGATAGGGAAAACGCAAAAAAAGCGGCTATGATTTTCATAACCGCTTTAGTTTTGTTATCTCGTATTTCGGCTTCGAAAAGGTGGACAAAGGGGAGATCATCTTTCAAATTATTCATGGCTGTTTTCCCTGCGGTTGTATGACTGGTCCGTTTTCGCTTGCAGGTGGTTATTGGCCCAGCTTCGCCATGGTCTTCTCGACGGTTCTGTATTTTTCATAAACAATTTCATGCATTTTGCTTGCAGCCGGATCCGGCAGGTATTCGCCCGTACATTGGATCAGTTGATTCGGTACATCAAAGTTTTTATAGACACCCGATCCGATTCCTGCAAGAATCGCCGCACCGATGCCGCCGGTCTCCGGCGAACTGGGTTTCACCACTTTTTTCCCGGTGATATCCGCGATCATCTGGCACCAGATGCCGCTCTTGGAACCGCCTCCGAAAATCCGGATCTCTTTTGCCGGGCTGATGACAGATTCCAGCTTGTCCACATTGGTTCTGATCTGGTAGGCGATACCCTCCAGGACACTTTTCACCATTTCCTCCGGCTGGGTTGACAGGGACAGTCCGTAGAAAAACCCCCGGACGTTCCGTTCCTCATGGGGAGTCCCCATTCCGGACAAATAGGGGTAAAAGAACACCTGGCTTTCTTTGCTGTAGCAGCTCTCCACCATCTGGTCCAGCTGCCTGTAGCTCTTTTCCCTGAACAGGGTATCCTTCAGCCATTTCAGGCTGGAGCTTGCCGTATTGACGCATCCTTCAAACTCCCAGGTCTTGTCCATCAGATAGGGATAGCATGGGATTCTCAAGGTTTCATCCAGAATCGGCCGGTCGCACAGCCGTGTGATGGCGGCGGCGGTTCCAAGAGAGATGGTAATCACATCCTTGTTGATGCCCGCGCCCAGTGCGGCGCATTTCTGATCCTGCCCGCCTATTGCGACAATCGTATCGCAGCTCAGGCCGAGTTCTTCGGCGACATCTTTCCGGAGTCTGCCTGCCAGTGTGCCGCCCCGTTTGATTTCCGGAAGCATTTCAGCACGGATGCCGATAATATCAAGAATTCTTTTCGACCAGACGCCTTCTTTCACATCATACAAAAGCGTGCCGCCAGCCATGGTATGGTCCGTTACAAACTCTCCGCAGAGTTTTGCGACCAGAAAATCATGCGCGGTCAGAATCTTATATGTTTTTTCTAAAATCCCCGGCTCATTTTGTTTGAGCCACAGAAGCTTGGCAAAATTCGACCCGTCCCCGGGCTTGTTGCTGGTGATATTAAAAACTTCCTGTTCGGAAATTTTCTCGTTGATCTGCATTTTCTGAGCTTTCGCCCGGTTGTCCAGCCAGGTGATGGCATTGCGCAAAGGGTTGCAATTCCGGTCCACCGGCACGAACGAAATTCCCTGGGTGGTGGCGCTGATGCCTTTGATTTCAGAAGGATCCGTCTTTGAATTGAAAACCGATTCCTTGATGACTTTCTTTGTCAGAGTCCACCAGAGATTTGCATCCTGCTCGATCTCGTCCGGTCCTAAAAAGATAAGAGGATATTCCATATACGCCTCGCCAAGGATTTTCAGGTCTTCGGACAGGACCATGCTTCTGCAGCCTGTTGTTCCCAGATCAATTCCGATCAAATTCATGATTTTATTCCCCTTTGCCTCTTGATGCGGACTTACTCTGCCAGTCCGCGTATAAAGCATTATACCGATGTTCTTTCTGTTGTGTCAATACGACGTTTTTATAGATTTAGCCACATTAACGCGCCAGGTGTTCACACTGTTTCGAATCATTTGAAATAACTGGAAATGGCAGGGCGATCGCTTGTGAAAAGAAATGGATTAGGGCAACATGGATGCAATATAGGGACGGTTCTTATATTTCATTTTTTCTGTTTATGCAATATAAGAACCGTCCCTATATTGCACCTATATTGCATTACACAACCTGCCGTCCCCATGTTCCACCCATACTTCATTTCTTTTCACAAGCGATTGCCCTGCGGAAATGGTTGAAACACTTTGGCAGAAATGATACTATACTCAGAGATAAAAGAATAAAAATCTCTACTGCAGAATTGAGGCAATAGCGATGAGAAGATTTGTGAAGCCTTCAATCATTCGATTGAAAAACGGATTAAGCAACTGGAAGTATGATAAAAACCAGACGCTATTCCTATTTGATGCGATTATCAACAACGCGGCACTTATATTGACCATGGGCTTTTTCCTGTCCGGCTACATCGTCCTTCTTCATGGCTCCGACTATATAACCGGTCTGTTGAACAGCTCCATCACGATGTCCTCGATCATCGCGCTCCTGTCAATTCTTATCTTCGAACGGCTGAAAAAAAGAAAGACAGTCCTGATCACTTTGAACACTATTTCAAGAGTGATGGTTTGTTCCATTATTTTTCTGCCCCTGATTTCCAAAAATCAACCGTTTGTATTGTATATGGCTGTCGGAATGGCTCTGGTCGGCAATCTGCTTTATGGCTTTTATAGTATTGGCATGACCGTATGGATGATTGACCTGCTGCCGAAAGAGTCCAGGAACGGCTATATCTACACCAGGATGTTCTGGCTGAGGATTTCATTTACGTTGATAACGGTTGTCATGGGATTTGTTCTTGACTTTTTTAATAAAAGCTATGCGGGCTTTTTTGTGGTTTTTGTAACCAGTTTAGTTCTCTCCATCATTGATATCATTATTTTGACAAAGATTGACGAACCGCCCCGCAAGCAGGAAATATTGCCGGCTTTGACGGTATCCAAGTTTTTCGAGCCGCTGCGGAACAGGCAGTATTTGTCTTTTTTGGTTTTCATCTTCCTGTTTTATATTTCTCTGACCATGTCCTCGTCCTATACGCCTCTTTATCTGATCAAATATCTTAATTTTGACTATGGCTTTATTTCTGCGACAACCGTGCTTTCCTATATTATGATGATTGTCTGTACGAAATTCTGGGCGAAAATCCAGATGAGGAAAGGGCAGATGTTTGTCTTGAAAATCACCGCTATTTTTGTTCTCGGCGAATACCTTCTCAATAGTTTTCTTCGCAGCGAAACGCCTGTTTTCCTGGTTATCGGGCTGATCTTTTCAGGAATCGGCTATAGCGGCTTTAATATCTCGATCTTCGCATATCGATATGAGATCATTCCGGAGGACAATCGCACCATTTATGAAGGATGGTATTGCGCATTTCTGGGAATAAGCTTTCTGATCGCCCCATTACTGGGCAGTTTTATTATGAACCGGCTGCCGGTCTTTCAGAACGCAGTCTATCAGCACAGCAATTTCCAGCTGCTTTATTTAATCTCTTTCGCGGCCTGTGCATTAACCATCCTTTTCACTTTCTATGTCCCGTCAAAACTCTGCCTGACAGACAAGCATGAGGATAAATAGGACCAGGCGCCTTATATTCTTATGTTCTTATCCATTCTTGACAACCAATCTTCAATTCTATGTACTGATACTTATTGATACCAGTTTGTAACAGTTTATAGAAGGAGCATGTAAAAATGGATGCAGGACTTTTCACTGCGATGATTCCGGATAAGAATCGGATGGATCGGATGAAATCCACGATGCGTCAAATACCAGGTGAAATTGCACTTGGGCTGAATTCATGTAAAATTACACTTGGGCTGAATCCATTTTAAAACGGAGAAGACTAAATCCATTTTGATGCTAGAAAATAGAGCACCGAAGCGATCCCCGCCGAAGCGGGAATGGTGGTGATCCATGAAATCACGATGTTTTTCACCGTTCCCCAGTTCACAGCATTCTTTCGCTCCGCTATGCCGGTCCCCACAATGGCCGAGCTGATGACCTGGGTGGAGCTGACCGTGCCGCCGATCAGCGACGATCCGATGATGGTCAGCGCAGCGGCGAATTGTGCGCTGAGCGAATGGATGGGTTTGACTTTGAAAATTTTCCTTCCGACTGTTCCGACGATCCGCCATCCGCTTAAGTATAGTCCGGCGGTGATCGCGACCGCACAGCCCATCTGCACCCAGAGCGGCACCTTGAATTCCGGAATATTGCCGCTCACCAATAGAGCGACGATGATCAGTCCCATTGGTTTTTGCGAATCATTGGAGCTGTGGCTCAGTCCGAGTAGAATCATGCTGAAAAGCTGGACTTTCTTGATATACTTATTGATCCGCGGATTGCAGTAATACATGCATTTTGACAGCCATTTCAGAATCACGTTCCCGAAAACGAGTCCAACCAGCGGAGAGAGGAGCAAAACCAGCAGGACCTTGAACAGAAAGGTATCCCAATTCATGGAATCCAGTCCATACGCGGTGATTCCTGCGCCCAGCATTCCGCCGACCAGCGCATGCGAGGAGCTGGAGGGCAGTTTGAAATACCAGGTCGCCAGATTCCACAGGATCGCCGCCGCCATCGCGGAAAGCAAAAACAGCAATGCGGCTTCCGGAGAGCCGGTGTGGACAAAGTCCCATCGGATGATTCCGGTTCCCATGGTCGCTGCTACGCCGGTTCCAAGAAACAGCGGTCCTGCGAATTCCGAAATGCAGGCGTAGAAA
This sequence comes from uncultured Oscillospiraceae bacterium, assembly GCA_964549475.1. Lineage (GTDB taxonomy): Bacteria > Bacillota > Clostridia > Saccharofermentanales > UBA5734 > JBBQKF01. Next base: position 6,927 of record CAZJXH010000033.1, on the reverse strand, counting down.
AGCGCTTTCCGCGGCGGCATCGACCGCGATGCGACAATGGTGGCCAGAACATTCCCGCCATCATGGAAGCCGTTGATAAAAGCGTATATAAAAGCGATTGCAATGACCATGACGAGTAAAACCATCAAGTCCTCCTGCTCCTACTTCTCCTATCTGTCATGATAGAAAGCATGATAGAAAATAATGGAAAATATTCGATAAAAAATATACAGTGGCATGATTGCTCCTGCCACTATATTTATATTGCTATTTTATTCCCAGGCCGTTTACATTTTGATGATGATATGTCCGAGAATATTGGCGGCCTCATCGCTTTTATCGGCGGCATTGCTCAGATGCCGGTATATTTCACGCATTTTTAGAATATATTTCCAATCATCGTTTTCGAGGAGCTCCACCAGCGCGTTGCGATAAACCGATTCCATTTCATTCTCGTAATATTTGATTTTCACCAGTTGTTCCCGGGAGATATCCCAATGGTTTTCCAGATGTTTGACCGCCTGATTGATTGCCTTGGAGGATTCAAACAGGATGGACGCCATCTGCGCAAGCGCATCGTTGGTTTCCAGTTTGAAAAGCCGCATCTCTTCCACTGTAGAACAGCTGTAGTCTATAACATCGTCAATCACTCTGGAGAGAGAATAGATGTCCTCCCGGCCAAACGGGGTGATGAACGTCTGTTCGAGAGAGGAGATGAGTGTCCGCCTCAGTTCATCCGCCTCGGTCTCCTTTTTGACGACATTGGCGCCGTATTGGACATCCCCCGTGCTCATGTATTGATAGAGGCATTCGACGCCTTCCATGGTTTTTTCCGATTGTTTATAGAGCATTGTATAAAAATCGTTGTCTTCATTTTTACGTTTCAAATATTGAACAATACTTTTCATCGATCCACACCTTGTTTCATTTTGCTTCCATCTGTTTCTTATCCATGTTCCAGGATAAAGCAGCATAACGGGCTCTTGCCGAGATCGAGCACGGTTGTTCCTTCATGTGCAAGGATGGTTTCCTTGTCCACAAGAATTGTTTCCTGCTGCCATTCCATATTGAATTTTTCCATACGGACGGCATGTTCGGGCATCCGGATCGTGATCCCGGCCTGTTCTGCCCCGCTGTGGTTTCCGCACAGGAACAGGTTTCTTCCATCCGGCAGCTCCCATGCCGTGGCATCGCATTTTTCGGTCATTTCGACGATAAACTCATGATCCAGGAATTTTGCGTCTTTTATCAGGGGTTGTATTTCCTTGCGGAAGGCAAGCGCCTGTTTTGCGTACGTGTGGTATCTGCCGGTGTTTTCGGTGAGCCGCGAGGTGATGCCCATCCAAAGGATGTTTCCCAGCAGGATCGCCCGCTGCATGTCCTTTAGAAACCAGTTCATCCTCTCCGGCTCCTCTTTTTTGGAAGCCCGCGGATTGACCATGTTCACCTGGACGAATTCCGGGAAGGTGTATTTAAACACATTGAAATACTCGTCGTATTCTGTCTCGTTCCAGGTAAGATTCCCCCATGTATAACTGCCATAGATATCGCCGCAGTTCTCCGTCATGATATAGGCATCGGGATTGTCTTTTGTCAGCCTTTTCCACAATTCCTTCAATACATACAGGTAGCCGTTGTTGAAATCCCCGATGTCCGCATGGGTGTGCTCTTTGCAATAGCAGGCGAAAGGTTCCGCCGATGCCAGCTGATCCAGATAAATCCCGTCCGCTCCGTACGCCTTGACAGTGAATTCGGCCGTATCCAGCAGATAATCTCTCCAGAGCGCATCGGATGGGCAGCTGACCGTGAAGCGCTCCGGGCCGTACGTCTCATACAGCATGTCGCCGTTCTCATTCCGGATGGCCATTTTCTCTCCGACAAGCCGGTGAAAATCCGACTTCACATCGAAAATCCTGGCATTGATATACAATGTGGAAAATCCGCCATGTTCCCGGATGGATTCAAGCCCGCGTCTGAATTCCATTGCGGACCCCAGTTCCATGTCCGGGTAATATTCCGGGTAGAAGGAATCAAATCCCGTCCGGTTCCAGCTGGCGATGAACATATGCCGGACGCCCCATTTCTCACCCGCTTCATACATTCGCGGAATGTCCCTGAACCGGTTCTCGATGACGCCGGAACGTTTGAAATTATAGCACTGGTTGAGCGCGTATTCGTTTTTTAGAAATTCTGGCGTATGGTCGAAATCCAGATATTTTCCAATGTAGCTGCGGTATAGACCGGCGCCGTAATGCCAGTCCTGATTCGAGATGGCGAGGACATATTCCCCGATCGGATAGGATTCCCCATAGCCGATGCGATGGTGTTTCCGGAAATCAAAGCCCATAAAGGGGACCTGCTCCGCTCCGCACTCGGCGATAATGCCGGTCACCGGAAACCGCGGGTCATGGGATCCGATATAAAATCCATTCTCCCTGTCGTAATAATACATCCAGCTCATCGAGGCAAGCCCGCAGTAATTGATCTCCCGCGCAAAAACATCCCCGCGCCTCACACTGCCTGCGCGCCAGAAGTCCTGCGTTTTTTCAAGGGCGTATTCCCGGATCGGATTAGGCGTCCTCTCCCCGGCATGATGCGGGTAGATGATGGAATCGTCGCTGAAATCATCGCCCAGATAGATGCCGCTGATATGGGGGCACAGGATTTCCACCACATCGACGTTCCGATCCTGGTTTATAATCTTACCGCTTATAAGAATCCGGTCCTCGCAGGCTTCTGCGACCAGTTCGACTTGAATGTCATATCCGGAAAACGCGGTGTATTGGATCACCAGCCGCTTCTCATCGCCAAGAATGTCCGGAAGCCCGGGAAGCAGATCCACCCGGTCCTTTGTCCCGTTTTTTAATCCGACCATGCTGAACATCGGTGCGGATGGTCTTGACTTGACATAATCGTCCCCGGTGGACGTGTTTTTCAGACTGCGGAAATTATTGATTTCCTTGTCGAAATCGGCAACAAAGCCTGTCCCTTTTAAAAGCATTTCATATACCTCATTTAAAATTATTCCTGTGTTTTATAGCCGATTGCTTCCTGTCGGAAGCTCTCGAAAAAAAATAGCAGGATTCAGCGAAGAAGAATTCATTTTTCGGATGCAATGGAAATCTAATACCCGAGTTTCTCGTATTTTGCGAGAGCTTCCCCGTTGATTGCGCTTGCATCCGGCATGTGATTGGAAATATACACACTGGGTTTCAAGCCCTTTTCCAGCAGTTTTTCAACTACCGTGCTCTGCAGTGCCCACATGACATAGCTCGCGCCGATGCCGCTGGCCGGGCAGATCTTCTGTCCCAGTTCCGGAACATCGACCAGCGTGTCTCCGAAATTGGTGCAATTATCCAGGCAATAAGTGCAGGCTTCGAACAGCCGTTTTCCGGACGGATGCTTTGATGTCAGATGGGTGGAGTACTCCACCGAGGTGATGGCGATGGTCAGGCAGTCCATTTCATTGGCTTTCAGCGCAAGATCGATCGGGAAATAATTATAACCCGATACGGAACCGATCATGATGATGTCGCCGGCCAGGATATTCGCTCTTCCAAGAACATAGTCCGCAAATCCGGGGATGCTGTCGTATCCGATGATGCCCCGTGCCTGGGACGGACGGTAGCGAACCCGGTTGTCGATCTCGCAATTGATCCGGATCGCTTTCAAAGCCATCATCCCGCCGGTTCTCCCGACGCCTTCGAACATCAGCATGTGTCCGGTATCGATGATATGCCATGCGGCGCCTTTTTCAAGGCGGGCGGCGATTTCATCCGATACTTGAAGAATACCCGCTTTCTGGGTTGTTTCAATTTTATCCAGTACTTTTTTCATTTCAATGAAATATTGATCCATCAACATAGAATTCATCCTCTCCCGGTCAGGTTCTTAATGATCTGCATATTCGCAATATCTTTGTTTTCTTTTTTTTCTAATACGTATAATGCCGCTCCGACGATGGGCTCATACTTGCATGGATAATAGACTGCCTGTGGAAGCTCCAGCGCCAGGTGATCGCGGAACCGGTCCGTGATGATCCCCCCCATGTTTGTAATACCGCCGATCAAGGAAACAGGCAATCCCTGTGATGGAGATGGCAATCTCCCGGCAGCCATCGCAGCAAGGCGGGCGAGCTCTTTTGCAGCATGATCGAGAATGTCGAGTGCTGTTTTATCCTCTTTTGCTGCGGCTTTTGCGACCGCACGGGATAATTCCGCCACCTTGTTCCTTGTAAAATCAGGCTGATACGCCACTTTCCGCAGTTCCTCGATCGAATGGATCTTCATCTGCATCCGGACTTCGGATGCAAGGATGGTATCCGGCTGTCCCATGTCATATCGCATCGCAAGCTCAGACAGGCACAGAACACCGATGTGGTATCCGCTTCCGTAATCGCCAAACAGCGGTCCCCAGCCTCCGCAAGTCACCTCGTTCCCGCAGGAGTCCTTTCCCATGGCAAACGATCCCGTGCCGCTCAGCACAACGATGCCGTACCCATTGCCGAGCGCACCGTAAAAAGCATCGTTTTCGTCGCCCTGCAAATCAATATTCTCATATTGTAATTTTTCTTTTAATATTGGAAGACATGGTTTGAACCCCGGAATAAACAAGGTGATCCGCGCAAGTCTGTCCAGTTCGGTCCCGGCTTTCCCCAGGCAGTCAGAAATCCCGTCCGCTACAGCACGCAGCGCATCTTCCGGATTCAGAAAGATGGCATTGGCACCGGTGGTCCGAGATTTCGCCAGTACCCGTCCATCGCTCCTGAACAGGAGAAAATCCGCTTTCGTACCGCCTGCGTCGCATACTAAATAGTAATTCATCATGACTCCCATTCCTATCTCAGTGCTTTGACCTTGTTTTCGTATTTTTTAATCAGTTTCTCGTTATATTCCGTGCCATTCGGAATATTGGCACTCATGTATACCGGCGGAATCCTGCCGTCAGCCAGATACAGATTCTCAATTTTAAGAACAATCCGCTGAGCGATGAACAGGCTGCTGAAAGTGGATGCTCCCCCTGTTATCTGCCCATTCTCCGGGATGGTCAGCAATCCGTCTCCGAACGGCACATGGTTGTCAATGACAATGTCGCCGAGTTCATACAGCCTCCTGCCGTTTTCGTTATTGGCTTCCAGCGCTTTCGAGGCATGGACCGATGTGATCACAATCACGGTCAGTCCTTTTTCTTTTGCATAGATGGCAGCCTCGATCGGTACATTATTGATCCCTGTATTCGACGAGATAATGATCGTATCGCCCGCATTCAGATTTGCTTTGCTCAATACTTCTTTTGCTTTCCCGTGTTTTCGTTCATTCAGCGTGCTTTGCATCGCTCCCTCATGCAGCATCAGCGAGCTGTCCAGAATCGGATTGATGGGAACCAGCCCCCCTGCGCGGTAAAACATCTCATCGACGATCATATGTGAATGCCCACATGAAAAAACATGTAAAAGGCCGTCATTACAAATTGAATTATATGCTGCTTTTGCTGCTGCTTCAATACCTTTCATTTCATCGGTCTCTATTTGTCTTAGCATGTCACATATTTTAGGAAGGTATGTGTTGTCATCAACAAATATGTTGTTCATAGTTACGCTCCTGTCGTTTACTGAGGGCATAGGAATATCCCGCTATGATTCGTTGATCGGGATATTCCTGTATATATGCCTCACAATACTTTTTCCCGGTTTATTTTTTAGATTGCCAATTTCTAATTGCTGATCTATCGTTCGATAAGTCTGATGGAATTATTTGCCCAGAATGGCTGCCGCTTGTTTATCCACACTGGCTGCGAATGCATCCGGTGTGACTTTGCCGGCCCACAGGAATTCGCATTCCTTCTGGTATAATGTCTGGAAGGCGGACCCGTTCAGATTGGTCGGGTATGGTACTGCTGTTTTAAGTGCTTCGACAAAATATTTATTATAGGGTTTCTTTGCTTCGAAAGCTTTTGTATCCACCAGTTTTGACGCAGGCAGGCCATAATTCATATCAAGTGCGATCTGCTGTCCTTTTTCTCCAGACAGGAATTCAACGACTCTCCAGGACAATGCCGGAGTTTTCGCTGTTTTCGGAATAACCCATGTGTTGACGAAGGAAGAGGTCTTGCTGACTCCGTTTATAGAAGGCATAGGAAGGACGGTATATTCCGCTTTATTCGCATCGAATGTCGCCGCAGTGGATAATGCGCCGATTTGCATCGCTACTTTGTTTGCCATGAATGGAGAGAACTCATTGTCGCCAAACTGGGCGGCCTGTGCTGCAGACGGGCATACTTTATACGTGTTGTACAAGTCGAACATGAATTGTGTTGCTTTTTTCGTGTTCGCATCGGTGGAGAGAACACTTGTTTTTCCATCGTCGGCATAGAGCTTTCCGCCATAAGCGGCAATCATTGCAAAAGTCTGGTCGGTGTAGTTTTTCCAGTAATATCCCCATTGTGCGGTCTCGCCGGAACCCTTTGTCAGTTTTTTTGCGATCTCGACAAATTCCTCTATGGTCCATTTATCGGAAGGAATCGGGACATTCGCGGCTGTAAACATTTTTGTATTCAGGTACATGACTTTTGGGGTGACGTCGCGTGCGGCTGCATACAGAACGCCCTTGACAGTCAATGCGTTTTTTACGACATCATAGAGAGAATCTTTATAGGCCTGGGATGCCAGATTGTCCAGCGGCAGCAGGATTCCTTGTAAAGCGTAGCGGGGAACCTGGTCCATCGCAAGCATCATGACATCGGGAATCTCGCCTGCTGCAAGCTTTGTGATCATCGCATCCGCATATCCGCTTGGAATGGTGACAAATTCCAGTTTGATATCGATATTCGCTTTTTCGAATTCTGTTTTCATCGTCTGAAGGTGGGCGAATTTTGTCACATCCCACCAGGTGTAAACCTTTAAGGTTGTTGTTGCAGCAACATCGGACGCTTTGGAAGAGCACGATGCTG
>CAZJXH010000032.1:0-20647 GCA_964549475.1 uncultured Oscillospiraceae bacterium | reverse complement strand
TTGCATATACCCAGAATAAGACCATCCCGGTTTTGAAGCAAAGACTGGACCTGTTCGGAAACATAGGCATTCCGAAAAGCGGTCGCAATAAATTTACCGGATCCGTCCGGTTCATCGCCACCGCTGAAGCCGCCGGGAATCATCAGGATATTCGCATTCCGGATCGCCTGCTTCATTTCTTGAATAGAGTCCTGGATATCTGACGGAGAAAGATTCTTAAAAACAACAACATGAGGAATCGCCCCCGCTCTTTCAAATGCGTTCGCTGTGTCATACTCGCAGTTTGTACCAGGAAATACCGGAATAAATACACGGGGTTTCGCTGCTTTGATCGAAGGAAAAATCCAGCTTGCTGCTTTTTTCTCCGGGTATGCTTCCGGAGTTCCGATCATCCCGGTTTTTGTCGGGAATACATGTTCTAAAAAGGATGTCCAGCTCTTCAGGCATTCTGCCAGGGAAATGCTTTCGTCCTGATAACGGATTTCCTGCTGTGTTTTTGTCTCCCCAAGAACAACAGCGCCCGATTTCCCCAGCAGTTCCCGGATGGCGCCCGCTTTCCGGGTGGATGCCTCGTCCATATCAAGCTCAACAAGAATGCTTCCCTGTTTTGGCAGGAATAAATCCTCCAGATCCAAATCCGGGCTGAAATGGAATCCAACCTGGTTTCCAAAGGCCATCTTGGCTACTGCCACAGCAATTCCCCCTGTTTTCACTGTTGATGCGCTTGAAACAAGATTCTGTCGAATCAGTTCTTCCAGAATCCGGTACTGTTCGATCATCTCATCTTTTATCGGAATAAAAAGAGAATCCATCTTGACAGGGAAATGAACAACCGCATGGCCCGGCTTCTGCAGGCAGGCGGAAAGAACCTTCGATGAATCCGTGATTCCTACCGCAAAACTCACAAGAGTAGGTGGCACATGGAGATCTTTAAATGTGCCGGACATGCTGTCCTTGCCGCCGATCGCAGGCGTCTTGAAATCCAGTTGCGCTTGATATGCTCCCAGCAAAGCGGCAAAAGGGCTTCCCCAGTTTTCCGGATCGAATCCGACCCGTTCGAAATATTCCTGGAACGTCAGTCGCGCTTTAAGCGGCTCGCCACCCATGGCTGCGATCTTTGACAGAGATTCCAGAACAGCGTAATACGCACCGTGAAAGGGACTCCAGCTGGATAATTCCGGATCGAATCCATAGGTCATCAAAGATGCCGTCTGTGTTGTTCCGTTCAATACAGGAATCCTTGCCGCCATACCGGTTTCCGGGGACAGCTGGGTCTTCCCGCCGAATGGCATTAGGATGCTGTTGGATCCGATCGACCCGTCGAATCGCTCCACCAGGCCTTTCCTAGAGCAGCAGGAGGCGGAACCCAGAAGGGATTCCATGGATTGGGCGAAATTTCCTGTACTGTATTCTTTTGGCAGAGTCTCGAAATAGGATTTCTCCATATCGGGAGAGTCTACCAGAATGTCGGTTTCCTGTGGAGCGCCATTCGAATTGATGAATTCTCTTGAAAGGTCGACAATCTTCTTCCCTCTCCAGATCATCTCCATTTGCGGTTTTTCTGTCGCAGTCGCCACGTTGACCGCTTCCAGATTCTCTTTGGCGGCAAAGGATAGAAAGAGTTCTTCGTTCTCCGGAGAAATCACAACAGCCATCCGCTCCTGTGATTCCGATATCGCCAGCTCGGTTCCGTCGAGACCATCGTATTTTTTGGGGACAAGATCCAGGGAAATCGTTAGTCCGTCCGCTAATTCTCCAATGGCGACGCAAACGCCTCCGGCGCCGAAGTCGTTGCAGCGCTTGATCAGCGTGGATACATCGGGATTTCGAAACAGCCGCTGTATTTTCCGTTCCGTCGGCGGATTTCCTTTCTGTACCTCGGAACCGCATTTCTTGATGGATTCCTCATCGTGTTCTTTGGACGATCCTGTCGCTCCTCCGCATCCGTCTCTTCCCGTTCTTCCGCCAAGTAAAATAACAATATCTCCAGGTACGGGTTCTTCCCTCACCACATTCCTTGCCGGAGCAGCGGCAATCACTGCGCCGATTTCCATCCGCTTTGCGATATATCCGGGATGATAAAGCTCCTCGACCATACCGGTGGCAAGGCCGATCTGGTTTCCATACGAACTGTATCCGGCGGCGGCTCCGGTCGATATTTTTCGCTGGGAGAGTTTACCGGGCAAAGTCTGGTTCATCGGAACCGTTGGATCTCCACTTCCCGTCACCCTCATCGCTTGATAGACATAAGAACGTCCTGACAGCGGGTCACGGATCGCTCCGCCCAGACAAGTAGCGGCTCCGCCGAAAGGTTCGATCTCGGTAGGATGGTTGTGTGTCTCATTTTTAAACATGACAAGATATTCCTGAGTCTCCCCGTCGATCTGAACAGGAACCCGGATGCTGCAGGCGTTGATTTCCTCTGATTCATCCAGATCGTTCAGAAAGCCGTTTTTCTTCAGCTCTTTCATCGCAAGAGTGGCAAGATCCATCAGACAGACCGGCTTTTTCGCGATCCGATCACCATACAGCGATTCTCTTTTTTTCTGATAATCCTGGTAGATGCTTTGCATTTTTTGCGAGATATTATCCTGGTTTTTAAACTGAACATTCTTGATATGGGTAAGGAACGTCGTATGCCGGCAGTGATCCGACCAATAGGTGTCTAAAACACGCAATTCGGTAATGGTTGGATTGCGCTTCTCTTTTTGGAAATAGACCTGTGTGAATAATAAGTCTTCCATCGACATGGCAAACCCGGATTGTTCGCGAAAAGCGTTCCGTTCCGCAGCAGTCATTCCAATGAAGTTTTTGATGACCTCCACATCATCCGGCACCGCGCTTTCCTGTTCCAGAGTATCGGTCTTGCCGAGGCCGACCCGGCAGCATTCCACCGGATTGATCAGATAGGAAAGGATCGCCTTCTCGTCCTCTTCGGTTATGTCGCCGTAAAGCGCGATGACCCGGGCGACAGCGCAAAGCGGTCTGGGGCCGCAAGTCAGGATCTGCACACATTGAGCCGCCGAATCCGCGCGCTGGTCATATTGTCCGGGCAGGGACTGTATGGCGAAAACAGAATCTGCCTATGACAGATCAATGGTTTCTAAATAAATCCGATCAACTGGCGGTTCTGAAAAAACAAGAGGCAGTGCCTCCTCGAATTCTTCTTTTGTCACACCGGAGATGTCATATCGGATGAACAGACGAAGCTTCGCAAGCTTTCTCATCCCGAGGTTCTGCTGTAAATCCCGAAGAATTTCTTTGGATTCAATGGAAAACTCCTCGCGTTTCTCGACAAACACTCTTCGAACCAGTTGCATTTCATTCATTTTCAGTAGGTTCCTTTCTCTATAAAAAAACAATAATGAACACTCTCGTAGAATCGCCTGCGAAAGCATCTTTCGCCTATTTCACCCGGAAATAAGAGAACATGGGGACGGTTCTTTTATTTCATTTTATTTCGCTTATGAAACAAAAGAACCGTCCCCATGTTCCCCCATGTTCCATTCCATGCTCAATTCATCTGTCCCTATACCATTCCTTATAAAAGAGAAGCAGCCGCTTCGTCAATCAGGATGGTGGTGTCCGGATGGAACTGCAGAATGGATGCGGGACAGCATGGTGTCACTTTCTTGGCGATCATTTCACGGACTGCGGAGGCTTTCTCATAGCCGGATGCGACGAGCAGGATCTTCCGGGCCCTCATAATGGTTCCGATTCCCATGCTGCTCGCCTCGCGCGGAACTTCGTCGATGCTGCGGAAAAAGTGTGCGTTGGATTCCCGGGTGACTTCGCTTAATTCCACTAAATAGGTATAGGGTGAAAAATAGTCCGATGGTTCATTGAATCCGATATGTCCATTGATTCCAATTCCTAAAAGCTGGATATCGATCCCGCCGCAGGAATCAATGAATTTCTCATACCGCTTGCATTCGGGGAATATGTCGACAGCCGCGCCATTCGGTATATAGAAAGCATCCGGTGACATATTGATCCGGTCGACAAGATTCGTTTTCATATAATTGTAATGGCTTTGGACATGGTCTTTGTCAAGTCCCCAATACTCATCCAGATTGAAAATCTGTATTTTGCTGAAATCAACGTCTCCCGCCTCGTAATACTCTGCAAGACGGGCATATGTCCCCAGGGTTGTGTCCCCCGGTGCGGTTCCGATGATGGATTTTGGTTTTGAAACAACCTGTGAAGCGATCATAAACGCTGCGATCCGACTCATTTGCTCATAATTCTGTACGACTTGAATGTTCATACGATTTCCCTCCCATCATTTCGGCTGGTTATGCCACTGGTTTGGTTCTTCTCTTTTTATTATACCCTATGTTGATTTTTTTGTGAATGCAAATAAAGGAAACTGCTAAATTTTTATTCCGGATTGATTTTTTCCAGCTCCTCTTTCAAGATCGCATTGACGGCAGAAGGATCCGCTTTCCCTTTCATCTGGCGCATGACCTGTCCTACAAGAAATCCGAACGCCTTCTCTTTCCCGTTTTGATAATCCTGGACGGATTGGCGGCTGGCAAGAAGGGTTTCTGTAATGCATCGGCGGATCCCTTCATCATCCGTGACCATTTCCAGGTGGTGCGCTTTGATGTAGGCATCCGGATCGGTTGGATTTTGCAGAATTTCAGCTAAAAGGGTTCTGGCCGCGTTGCGGTTGATTTTTCCGTTTTGCTGCAATTGGATCATGCGGGCGAATGATTCGGGATCCATCGTGATGTCGTCGATTTCCATCTGGCTGTCTTTCATCTGTTTCATCAGGTCGCCCATGATCCAGTTGGACACCTCTTTGGGAGAGCAGCCAAAAGACAGGGTATATTCAAAGAGATCCGCGATTTTTTTCGTCGAAGTAAGGATTTCGACATCCAGCTCCGGTAACGCGTATTCCCGGTGATACCGCTCTTTTTTCTGATCGATCAGTTCCGGAAGTCTGCTTTTTAAAGATTCGATCCATTCCTCTGAAATAAAACAGGGCAGCAGATCCGGATCCGGGAAATATCGGTAGTCCTGGGCATTTTCTTTCGATCGCATCGCGAAGGAGGCATCTTTGTTTTCATCCCAGCGTCTGGTTTCCTGGCTGATTTTTTTCCCGTGCTCCAGCAGGTCGATCTGCCGTTCGGCTTCTTTCTCAATGGCTCTGCCAATGGCTTTCATCGAATTCATGTTCTTCATTTCTGTACGTGTGCCCAGTTGTTCCTGGTTGACCGGTCGTACTGACAGGTTGATGTCAGCCCTGAACGACCCTTCCTGCATTTTACAGTCCGAGACCCCCAGATATTGCAGGATGGATTTCAGTTTCGTCAAATAATCGACTGCTTCCCTGGCACTTCTCAAATCCGGTTCGCTGACAATTTCCAAAAGCGGGACTCCACAGCGGTTATAGTCAATAAGTGTACAGTCATCCCACGGATCATGGATCAGTTTGCCTGCATCCTCTTCCATGTGGATCTCATGGATGCCGATCCGTTTCATTCCGCCGGCCGGAATGGAAATATCCAAAAAACCATTCCTGCAGATGGGAAGATACAATTGAGAAATCTGGTAGGCTTTCGGCAGATCCGGATAGAAATAATTTTTCCGGTCGAATTTCGGGTTCGGCGTGATCGAGCAATGCGTCGCAAGACCGGTTAGAATCGCGCTTTCCAATACAGTTTTGTTCAATACCGGCAGCGTCCCCGGCATTCCTGTACAAACAGGGCAGCAATGCGTGTTGGGCTCCCCTCCGAACGAAGTGGGACAGGAGCAGAATATTTTTGACTGGGTGGATAATTCTACATGGACTTCAAGTCCGATTACTGTTTCATATTGTGTCATAATGGTTCTCCTGTATCCTGGTTTTATAGGATGAGATATTCCTGTTTGCTTCTTCCTGACGGATCATTTTGGTTTTTTCAAGTGGTGTGCCGTCGCCTTCTGGTACATTGCTCCCAGTTTGAACAGCCGGTCTTCCATGAAAGAATTTCCAATCAGCTGCAGACCGATCGGCATATGGTTCGAATCAAATCCGCATGGAATCGACATAGCAGGGATTCCAGCCAGATTGACCGATACCGTGTAAATGTCATTCAAATACATCTTGAGCGGGTCTGAAAGGCTTTCTCCCAACAATGGCGCGGTGTCCGGGGAAGTGGGTCCGATAATGGCGTCGTATTTTGTGAAAGCTGCGTCAAATTCTTTTTTGATTTTTCCTTTTGCTTTCAGTGCGGTCTGATAGTAAGCGTCGAAATACCCGGAGCTTAAGACGAATGATCCCAGAAGGATTCTTCTGGCCACCTCGTCTCCGAAATTTTCCGACCGGGATTTATAGTAAAGTTCCATCAGATCATTGACATTTTCGGCTCTTGTCCCATACTTTACTCCGTCGTACCGGGACAGATTCGAACTTGCCTCGGCGCTTGCCAGGATATAATAAGTGGGAACCGCATATCGTACCATTGGCATGGAAAAATTATCACATATCGCCCCTAGAGATTCCAGTGTTTTTGCGGCCAGCAGGACCGCCTGCTTGATCTCCGGTGAAATTCCCTCTACCAGATATTCATTCGGGATGCCAAGGCGCATTCCTTTCAGCGGATGGCTGTTCTGGCTGTTTTGGGTCAGAAACGATTCCAGCTTTTCATAATGTCCGGATTTTTCCTTTATGATACAGGTGCTGTCTTTTTCATCCGGACCCTGGATCAAATCCAATATGGCCGCGCAATCCCCGACATTCCGTGCCAAGGGCCCGATCTGGTCCAGCGAGGATGCATGGGCGATCAGTCCATAGCGGGACACGGCTCCATAGGTTGGTTTCAATCCGGTGACTCCGCAAAAGGATGCAGGAAGGCGGATCGACCCGCCGGTATCCGATCCCAGTGCGCAATAAGCACTGCCGGATGCGATGCTCACTGCGCTCCCGCCGCTTGAACCACCTGGAGAAAAAGAATGATTCCATGGATTTTTTGTTTGCATGAAATACGAAGTCTCGGTCGTACTGCCCATTGCAAATTCGTCCATATTGCATTTGCCGGCGATCAGCATTCCGTTTTGCTCAAGCTGATCGATCACGGAAGCGGAATAGGGCGGGATGAAGTGTTCCAGCATTTTAGATGCGCAAGTGGTTGGAATGCCTTTTGTGCAAATATTGTCTTTGATCGCAATGGGAATTCCGGCAAGAATGCCTGTCAGAGACCCGTCATCGATTTTTTTCTGGATCTTTCCGGCCTGTTCAAGCAGCCGGCATGGATCGAATTGCAGGTAGGCCTGCAGTGTCGGATCCTGCTGTTCTTTTCGATCAATGATATGTTTTACGACCTCTTCGACGGAGATCTGCCTCGTTTTAATCTGTTTACTGATTTCAACCGCTGAATTGATTGGCAATTTCGTTGTATCCATGGTATATCCTTTCCGTTTACATTCTTTCCCATTCCGATGCGCAGCTTATTCCACTGTTTTCGGCACCTGGAAGCAGCCGTCCTTCTTCTGCGGTGCGTTTGCCAGCAGGAGATCGCGGTCCATGGGCGGCAGGATGACATCCTCCCGGAATCGGTTGATATCGCTGAAAGCGTGGGAAAGCGGTTCTTCTCCGGTCAAATCGAGCTCTTTTAATATTTCAACATAATTGAGAATCCCTTCCAGGTCTTTCTTCAGCTCATGCGCTCTTTTCTCGGAAAGATTCAATCTTGCCAGTGTGGCGATATACTCGATCATTTCATCTGAAATTTCCATTTCTGTTCCCTCCTGTTAAAAAAGTCTATTACCGTCTGCTATTTTCGATTTATAATTCATCGATAATATTTTGTTTGTTATCATTCAGAAATTGTAATTCATTATTCATTATTTATTATTTATTATTTATCATTTATCATTTTTTATTTATTATTATACGCTTGTTTATTTTCTATGGCGCCCTTAAGGGTCGAGTCTTGTCTGGTCCCTCGGGAACATTGTGGTGGTCCGGATATTGGTTTCATTTAAAAGCTTCATCGTAAGGCGTTCCAGCCCGATGCCAAGCCCTCCGTGCGGTGGCATCCCATGTTTGTGGATCATCAGATAGGAAATGAAATCATCCGGATTCATGCCTTTGCTTTGCATTTTGGCGATTTGCTCCTCGTATTGATGAATACGCTGTCCGCCCGTTGTGATTTCCATTCCGCGGAACAGGAGGTCGAAGCTCAGCGTGAATTTCTTGTTCTCCGGATCATCCATGGCATAAAACGGACGTTTCTTGGAAGGATAGTGTGTGATAAAAACAAATTCGCTTTGGTATTCTTCTTTGAAAAGCTTTCCGATCAGGATTTCTTCCTCGGGTTCCAGGTCGTAAGGATCCTTGATTTTCCGGTTGTATTTTTTGCTGACCATTTCCTTCGCCTCATCAAAGCGGACCGCCGGAATCGAATCAAAGGAAGGCACTTCCACCTTGAGAATGGCAAGATCATCTGCATATTCTTTTTCAAGCATAGAAAAGATATACTTCAATGCCGCCGTTTCCATGTTCATGATGTCGACAAAGCCTTCGATGAATCCCATTTCGAAATCAAGGCTCGTATATTCATTCAGATGTCTTGCCGTGTTGTGCTTTTCCGCTCTGAAAACCGGGCCGACTTCAAAAACGCGATCGTACACGCCCACCATGGTCTGTTTGTAAAATTGCGGGCTTTGCGCTAAAAAGGCCTTTTGTCCGAAATAATCCAGTTTGAAAATATTCGAGCCGCCTTCCGCGCCGGCTGCGACGATTTTCGGAGTCCTTATTTCAGTAAAATCCTGGGAATGCAAGAAATCCCGGAATCCCCGGACAATTCCCTCCTGGATTTTAAAAATCGCCCGCTGGTGCAGGTGACGAAGCGTGACAGGCCGCAATTCCAGATTTTTATCCAAAGAGACATTCAATTTCCATTTGCTTAAGGTGACCGGTGCCGGCGAATACGGGGTCGATAAAATCCGGACTTTTTTGACCACCATTTCGAATTGGTTGGGCGCTCGCTCTTCAAAGCGGATGAATCCGGTCAATTCGACGCTGGAATTTTCAATAAAACTTTCATAATCGTAATCCGGTGAATTTTTTTCGACAAAGCATTGGATGATCCCCTGCCTTGTCCGTAAAATCAGAAAGGAAAAATCGCCGAAATCCCGGATGGTATGAATCGTGCCGGCCAGGACGATTTCCTGTTTTTCAAAATCCTCTGCCGGAGTGTCCGATTTCTGCTTATCGCTTTTATTCTTGGCACTTGCAGCCCTGGTGCCATCGAAAACCCATTGCTTGATGTCCGATATCTGCCAGTCTTTTTTTTCTATGATTCCGGTGCATTGTCTCATTTTTCTACCCCTGCCATTTCTCTCCGGGATATAAAAAATCCCAGAGATCGATTAGAATCTCTGGGACGAAAGTTCATTTCGCGGTACCACCCATTTTGATGACAGCACATCCTCATTGACGGCTACACCCACTCATTCGCACTTAACGCGTGCTACGTACATACGTAGAATCGGAGTACAATCGTTCCGTATGTCAGCTCCGGAGTGTTCCGCGAATCTGCCGTTTTTTTATTGAAGCTCTCAGTCTGCCGGCTTCAAATCCCTGTATCAGCGTATCAGATGCAGTCTCTTTCATTGCCTTTGAATAATTGAACTGATGATATCACATTTTTTTTTGCTTTGCAAGAGGTATATTCTATCCAATATGTTCCGAACCCATTTTTCGCATTTTATGAAAAAATTCTTTCTCCCCTTTTCTGCTTTTCGAACAGGTCTGACATAACATCATTCGAAACAGGCTTGCTGAATAAATACCCTTGTGCGCCATCGCAGATTGCAGAACCGGTGAAATGCCCGTCAAGCGACCGCAAGGATTCCAATTGCTCATCGCTTTCGATTCCTTCGGCTATGACCTTGAATTTCAAGTTGTGCGCCATGGCGATGATCGAAGAAGCGATTGCAGCGCATTCGGGGTCATTGGCGATATCCGTTATGAAAAAGCGGTCGATTTTAATCGCGTAAATAGGAAGCTTGCGCAGGTATAACAACGACGAATATCCTGTTCCGAAATCATCGATGATGATCATGATTCCATGGTTGTTCAGTTTTTTTAGCGTATCCATTGTATATTCCATGTCATACAGGATCGTGCTTTCATTGATCTCCAGCAAAAGACATTCCGGAGCAAGACCGGTTTCTCCCAGGATCGAAAGGATATGGTCCACCATGTTTTTTTGCTGGAATTGCCGTTTGGAAAGATTGACCGAAATCTGTATCAGCGGGTATCCGGCTTTTTGCCACATGGCGGCTTGTAAACAGGCTGTCCGTAAAACCCATTCGCCGATTGGAAGGATAAGTCCGTTCTCTTCTGCAAGGGGGATGAATTTCGCGGGGGGAATAATCCCGTAATCAACGTGATTCCAGCGAATCAGTGCTTCAATTCCGATAATCGTTCCTTTGGAAATATCGATCACCGGCTGATAAAACAGCAGCAGTTCATCTTTTCGAATGGCTTCACGCAGATTGATTTCGAGATTCACTTTATTGATCATCGCTTTGCTCATAGACGGCGTAAAAAGCTGAAAGCTGTTCCGCCCCTGGTTCTTTGCAGAATACATCGCCAGATCCGCATTTTTCATCAGACTTTCCC
Organism: uncultured Oscillospiraceae bacterium; assembly: GCA_964549475.1. Taxonomy (GTDB): domain Bacteria; phylum Bacillota; class Clostridia; order Saccharofermentanales; family UBA5734; genus JBBQKF01. The sequence continues at coordinate 10,029 of CAZJXH010000032.1, read as the reverse complement.
TGTCCGTCGCATTCATCGGATAGACACATATGCCCGCACTTGCGGTAATATTGATTTTATTGCCGGAAAGCATGTACTGCTTGGCGACATTTTTTAAAATATCCTGTACGGTTTCTCTATAATCATCCGGATCCGCCATATCATTCAGCAGAATAATAAATTCATCTCCCCCCAGTCGGACAACGGTATCGCTTTCTCTGACGGATGCTGTCAATCTTTTTGCCACATCAACCAGGAGCAGATCGCCGATATCATGTCCCAGGAAATCATTGACTTCCTTAAAACGGTCCAGGTCAAGGAGGATGATCGCAACGAATGTATTGAACCGCTTCGCACGGGATATCGCCTGCTCCAGCCGGTCATTGAAGAGAAGCCGGTTCGGCAGATTGGTCAGTACATCATGATGAGCGAGATACTTCAGACGTTCTTCCATATCTTTCAGCTTCGTGATATCTCTTGATGCAACGACATATCCGATCAGATTATTGTCATGGTCCTTGCATTCGGAAGCAGAAACAATAATCGGAATTTTGAAGTTGTCTTTTGAAACGAACAAGGTCTCCATATTTTGAATCGGGCACGTTTTTAGTACTTTGACAATATTATACGCCTCCAGCCGGTTGTCCTCAGTAAAAAGCTTCGCCAGTGGTTTTCCGGTCAATTCATCGTTCCTGTATTTCAACAATTTCTCCGTTTCGGTATTGATACTTAAAATCATGCCTTCCGGATTTACCAGAATAACCGAATCAATAATGGTCTTCAGGACGTTTTCTGCGGCGATCGACGGAGTAAGCACCATGAATTTGTATCGGGCGATGCCATGCATGATGCCTACAGACCAGATCATGATCATCATAGAAGACACATCCAGAATGTGCATTGTTGAAAATTGGGAAAGCATGTTGGCGATATTACCCAGAATAAAGCTTGTCAAGCCTGAGATCAGGATAACCCTGGCCTGTTTCCGCTCTCTTATGGAAGCCGCTTTTTTCTGCCACCGGTAGCATATCAGGAGCCCGATCCCGACATATAATATGGGCTGGGCAGTAAAGGCCCCGTACCATATGGAATCGATACGGGCAACCAATGTCCATCCATATTTTCCAAGAATGTAGTCTTTTGTAAATAAATCCCACATGAAAATCTGGAATATAAAAACAGCAGGCGGCAGGTAAATCAAAACATACATCCACCATTTCTTCATCAGTTTGTCTTTATGGGTAAATACCAGAAAAAAATGCAGGACAAGGCTTGCAAAGGAACAATATCCAATGGACCCGATCCTGTTCCACATCATGCTGCCCTGTTTGTCCACTGCGGAAATCAAGAAAGCACTGGCAAGGGACCATATGGCGAAGCTCAGATTCAATTCAAGAAAGATTCGATTAAGAGACGCCTTTTTGTTCAGGTATATGGCATATACCCCCAGGAAAAGATAAATGATGAAAGAGACGGTCATTAGAAATGAGAATATATTCATTCTGCCTCCGGGTTATTTGCGCCTGAATCGGTTGAACGGTCTGTCTCTAGTGAGATTTTGTTCTCATGACACATCATGTGTATTTTTTTGTTCTCATGACACATCATGTGTATTTTTTGATGAATATTTTTTGATCTGCCTCCTGTTCTTCGAAGAATCCCATTTTCTCCAGATAGGCTGCATGCTCCTTATTATACGCATAACTGTATAATTTGTCATATCCTTTGTCTAAAAAAAATTGTTTTTGTTTCTCATATACATATCTTCCGGTCTTTAAATCCCGATACTCGGGAACGGCATAGTCCAGCTCGATCAGCAAGGAATCCTCCCCTTTTTTCGATGCTAGAAAAACGCCTGCCGGGATTGCGTTTCGTACGATAAAAAATCCGATGGTCTCTTTTTTTACTGTAAAGCTTTTTTGCGGGAAAAATTTATGGATGTCTTCCCGGTAGAAAGCCAGAAAGTATTTTAAATATTCCGAGTCGGTCTCAACCGGCAGAATTTTAAAGTACTCTTTCGCGGTGTAGATCTTGACCAGATAGTAGATGTTGATCATCCCGATGATCAGATTGGATATTCCGACCGGGAGTGCGCCGATCATGAATCCATAAGTTGAAAATACAACACATCCTAAAAGATTGATCCACCTTAGCTTGATAATCGAGCTCATCAATAAAGAAACCAGTATCAATGCCGATGCAAGATAGCCGATCCATTCCAGAATATCGATTCCGAACAAAAAGCATCCCTCCTCATTCTTTTGTGTATAAGTGTACGGGTTCTTCCTTCTATTTTTCTATAAAATTTCCTTGCGTCATTATGATATTCATATACTGGAATTATATCACTTTTGTTCCAAAAATTCGGATTCGTTTTGCACAGCCAGGGCAATCACAAGCAGGAGTTATCCCGGGAAATATTTCTGATCAGTATAGGCCTTGTCAAATTCGTTTTCAAGTTTAAGAAATGTTTCTACCATCCGCGAATCAAAATGCGTTCCACTTCCCTGGATAATAATTTCCCGTGTTTTTTCGCTGGAATACGCTTCTTTATAAACGCGTTTCGACCGCAAGGCGTCATATACATCAATGAGTGCGACAATCTGTGCCGACAAAGGGATCGCATCTCCGTACAATCCTTCCGGGTAACCGCTGCCATCCCATTTTTCATGATGGGATTTTGCTATTTCAATACCGATTTTAATAAAATAATTACTGGGATACTTTTGATAGACCTCTTCCAATGTGCTGGCTCCGATTACCGTATGTTGTTTCATTTCCTCGAATTCCTCCGGTGTCAGTTTGCCCGGCTTCAGCAAAATAGCATCCCTGATTCCAACCTTGCCGATATCATGCAGGGGGCTTGCTTTCTGAAGGTTGTCAATAAAGTCTGTATTGATTTTCTTTTTATATTTTGAATAGATGCTAAGCTCCTTGGCAAGCAGCTGGCAAAATGTCTGTACCCGCTTTAAATGGTCGCCTGTATCATGATCTCGGGATTCTGCCAGTTTCGCCATGGCAAAAATGGTGGCGATTTGTGATTCGGAGATTTCTTCCACTTTCTCTTCGACCATTTGTTTTAGATTATTGTTGTAATCCTCAAGCTCCTTTTGAAAGAAGTGAAGCTTCAAGTGGGTGTCCACACGGGCTCGAACTTCCTCTAATTGAAAAGGCTTTTCAATGTAGTCCACTCCGCCCTGATCGAATGCTCTTACTTTATTTTTTGTATCCGTCAGGGAGCTTAAATAAATCACGGGAATATCCTTCAGCCTTTCGTCGCTCTTAAGACAGCTGCATACCTCGTATCCATCCATGCCGGGCATTATGACATCCAGCAGGATCAAATCCGGAAGCACCTTGCTTTTATTCAGGAGATGAATCGCCTTCTCGCCGCTCAGAGCAGCCTGGCATTTATAGTATTTCGGGAGTGCATTGGCAAGGACATCGATTGCCTCGGGGCTGTCATCGACAATCAGTATTTTTCTACATTTATTATCGTTATGATTTTTCATCTGCGGATACCTCGGGGACAGGATTGAGAATTTTGGCAAGAATTGCATATGCATTTTCGAAATCATACTGTTTCACACAATCATTGATCTCCTCCAGCTTTTTTTCATAAGCGGTGTTTTTTACTTGTCTGCAGATGTTTTCCGCACATTCGACTGCATCCATGTCATTATCATTCAATAATTTTGCAAGAATATCAAATTCCGGTTTCAATAAGCTTCGATCGATTCCATCCGCAGCCGGGCTTTGCATATCCTCCATGCTTTCACTATATTTTGAAACAGAGAGAAAAACCTGTTCCAGTTTTTGTTCAAGATGTTCCAGCAGGGAATAAAATTTACTGTCAAGCTTTTTATCCTCATGCAGACAGATTTCAACGGCACTTGCTGCTTTGTAAACATCTTGCGCTCCCACATTGCCGGATGCCCCCTTGATGTTGTGCACCAGTATTTCAGCAGTCCTTTGCTCTCCTTGTCCTAATGCGTTCCTCACTTCTTTGACTGAATCTTTGTAATTATTATAGAATAATCGAAGCAGTCGATTAAAAAGATTCAGATTGCCGCCCAAGCGAATAAGGCTTGTCTGCACATCCACCCCGGAAAGAGCCGGAATATTCTTTCTATTGCCCGCCGGTTTCTCTCCTGCCGGCAGCGGAATTGCCGCAGTAGCATTCACGGTTGTCTTTTTGAGAGCTTTCTGGCGCTTTCTCACCCAATGATCAATTGTTTGGAAAAGATGGATTGTGTCAATCGGTTTCGAAATATGATCGTTCATTCCCGCCTGTAAACACCGTTCCTGATCGCAAGGCAATGCATTGGCTGTCATTGCAACGATGGGTAAATCAGCAAAATCCGGATCTTTGCGGATCTCCCGTGTGGCATCATATCCATCCATGACCGGCATCTGTATGTCCATCAAGACAATATCATAATGGTTCTTTCTTACTTGATCAACCGCTTCCCCGCCATTATTGGCGGTTGTCACAAGCATCCCCGCCTGCTCGAGGATCTCTCTGGCCACTTCACGATTGATTTCATTGTCTTCCACCAGCAAAGCGTGGATACCGTAAAGAGAAAGAGCATACGCAGAATTATCCGTTCTATGTGAACCTTTTCTGATTTGTTCATATCCTTCTTTGCCACAGGCATGCAATATTGTATTATAAAGCAGTGACGAGGTCACGGGTTTATAAAGAACGACCTCCGTCAATCCAATCGCCTCCGCTTTTTTTTGCAGTCCTTCGCCGCCATATGCAGTCATTAGGATAATAGCAGGAGCTTTATCCGACGCAAATATTTTTTTAATTTGTATGGAGGTCTCTATTCCATCCATCCCCGCCATTTTCCAATTCATAATCATCAGCTTGTAATGATTTTTATTTTTTTTATTTTTTAAAATAGCGATTGCTTCTTCTCCGGAGCTGCACACGGTCACTTCAATCGACATATCCGTCAGCATTTTCACAATGGCTTCCCGGCTTTCCTCTTTGTCATCCACCACCAGTGCCTTCATACCACTCTTTATAAATGATTTTCTATAATCGTCAAAGCACTCCTTATCATCGATTCTGATTCTGATTGTAAAGAAAAAAGTGCTGCCTTCGCCTGGTTTGCTCTCGGCCCAGATCTGCCCGTTCATCATGCTGACCAGATTTTTAGAAATGGCAAGACCAAGACCGGTTCCACCGTAACGGCGAGTCGTAGAGGCGTCTGCCTGGGTAAACGGCTGAAATAGTTTTTCCAGCTCCTCCCCGCTTATTCCAATCCCTGTATCTTTAACAGAAAATCGAATCAAGGCAGTGTCTCCCGCATTCTCGAGCATTTCCACCTGGATGGCGATATTCCCTTTATCAGTGAATTTTATAGAATTGCTTAATAAGTTGATAATAATCTGTCCTAAGCGCAGAGAATCCCCGGTTAAATTCACAGGAACATCCCCGTCGATGGAGATTGCCAATTTTAATCCTTTTTCTTTGCTTTTCCCTTCAACCAGGCTGATTGCATTTTGAAGCACCTCTTCAAGATTAAAATGCAAGGTTTCCAATTCCATCTTTCCCGTTTCGATTTTGGACAAATCCAGGATATCGCTGATAAGACCAAGCAGCGTGTAGGACGACATTTTTATTTTATTCAGGTAATTCTGCTGTCTTGCGTCCAGATCGGTTTTAAGAGCCAGTTCCGTAAATCCGATAATGGCATTGAGCGGGGTTCGAAGCTCATGGCTCATATTGGAAAGAAAAGAGCTCTTGAGTTGACTTGCTTCTGCAAGGATTTTTTTTTGGGTCTCCAGTTCGATATTCTTTTCTTTCAGCTTATTTGTCTGTATTGTGCGTCTTTTCTTCTCTTTGTTTTGAAAGGCAAGCTCCTTATTGGCAATAATCAGCTCCGCTGCGCGCTTTTCTTTCTCTTCATTTTGAAAGACAAGCTCCTTATTGGCAATAATCAACTCCGCTGCGCGTTTTTCTTTCTCTTCATTTTGAAACGCCAGTTCTTTATTGGCAGCAATCAGCTCTGCTGCGCGCTTTTCTTTCTCTTCATTTTGAAACGCCAGCTCTTTATTGGCAGCAATCAGCTCTGCTGCGCGTTGATCGCGTGCTTTTCTTTCCATAAGCTCCTTCCTGACTTTTCTTCCGGAGGTTTTCATATGGTTTGTTTACATAATTCGTTTCTATTTCGTGCGGCAGTTTCTTGTTCATCAAAGAATCCGGACTTGACAACCCATTAAATAATAAAGCATTTTTCATTGATTACGGCTTGAAAGCGAGATTCTGTTCGAATAGCGTGTTAAGTAGATTTTAAATCAGTAACATTTCCATCTTACTCTGATGATAATTTCTTGTCAATATGTTTATATTTATTGTATTTTTTTAGTACTTTTTGCATCACAATTGTTGTTATCATTATTTGCATTGCTGTTTACATGTAGTGTATGGCTGTCGCTCATTTCATTTACAATTTGTCGGCAGCAAACTCATCCGGGTTCATGCTGCTTCTTCAATATTTTGTTTTTATACATTTTTTCGTCGGCGGCGCTGATCGCCTCGTTCACACTGTCTTTGCTTTTTCTTGTCATATCCATTATTCCATAGCTGAAGGAATAAGGATATGTTTTTTGATCTGCCTGATTCTTCTCATTCAGACTGGAACATATTTTCTGAACGACCCCCTCGGCATCCGGTTCCTTGTATCCCGGAAAAATGATCAGGAACTCATCTCCGCCCATCCGGCTGACCGCATCCATCTCTCTCACCGATGATTTGATGCATGATGCGACACAGTTGATCAGATGGTCTCCCTCCAGATGGCCAAAAGTGTCATTTACTTTTTTCAAATTGTCCACATCAATATAACATATAGATAACGGGATATTCTCCTTATGCGCTCGTTCAAGCTCTTTCCCCAGAATTAAAAGGCCAGTCCGGCGATTGGACAGACCGGTCATAATATCAGTGAACGCATAGGTTTCGAGCAGATCCCGCTGTTTTCTTAAGATTCCTTCCATTTCAAGTCTTTTGGTGATGTCATCGAATATAACCACCGTACCGCTGTATTTTTGACTGACATCAAGCATTTTTTTGAATTTTACCAGAAAGGTCTTCTGAACCCCCCTGATTTCGACTGTTTTTTCCTTCAGAACCTCATTCAATTTCAAATCGATAAATTGATTGATTTCTTCGCCCAGCCAGCCCAAATCCCTGTCCGTATCCATCGTGCCGTAATACTTGGATCCTGAAGAAGATTTATTAAGAAAGGTCTCGGTGGCTTTGCTGTTGATGTTTTCAATAACATTATTCTTGTTTACCAGGATCACCGGATCGTAAATGCTTTCGAAAACAGTGAGATATTTATTTTTCTCATTCTGCATCAGTCGGTTCGATTCTTGAAGATCCGTTAATAGCTGCTTTTCGGATTGCCCTGCCCATTCGACGATGAACCCCAGTTCGACATTGTCATAAAATCGCTTGATGTATTGCATAAAGTAGTTTTTTTCATTATCGGAGAATTTGCTCTCTACAACAAGATCAATATATGCCTGCTGGTAATATTTCATAAAGCTCAGGAACATCGCCAAAGTGACCCCTCTTGACCGGTGTTTCTGCGCTTCGACGATTCCAAACTGAGCCGATTCTTTTTTTGTAAAATCATCATCCGGTCCCATTTCCGGAATGGAGCTGCTTTGTGCAATGACTTTGGCAAGAGCGGCCGAGAACCCTTCGATGGATACCCGCCAGGCTTCTTTCAAAGTGGAAGTGTATTTTGCATAATTCCGTTCAATTGCATATTTTAAAATTTTGTTAACAAGAACCTCTTCATTTTCTAAAATATATCTTGCTAATTTATCCGCTTTCAATTGATATCCACCTCTTTTCTGATTAAAATCACATCAATCCGAATTTTCGTATCCAATAAATAGGAAAATCAATAAATAAAAGTGGTATAAATTTCTATATGCTTCAATCTCCACGGACCCATGTCATTTCTTAAGGCCGATGATCGCCGCCATGCCGCCGCGCTGTCCATTTGTCGCACGATGGGAGAACAGCCATTCGTGATTGCATTTTGTACAAATATCGGCGATTTCGATGTGGTCCATGGTCACCCCGGCTTGCAGTAAAAGATTCCGATTGATCTCCTGCAGGCTGATATCATATTTTGAGCCAGATGAACCGGCGCTGCCGGGCCTTTTGCGGATACAGCCTTCCGTGACAGACGCCGGAAGAGATTGGAAAGCGTCAGCAGTCGTTTCATCCACTTCGAAACAGCAAATGCCAATGGAGGGACCGATTCCAACGAGAATATCTTTCGGGTCGCATAAAAAGCGGGTTTTCATCACATCAACCATTTTGGATGCAATCGCAAGAACGGTGCCTTTCCATCCCGCATGAGCGGTTGCGACAACCCGTTTGACCGGATCGGCGAAAAAAAGAGGGACACAATCCGCGTAAAGGGTCACCAGAGAGACTTCCGGATCTTTCGTAACAAGCCCGTCCACGTCTTTCCATGTTTTCGGGCGGACCAGTCCTTTCCCGCAGTCCTCCCTGGCTGCAGCGACAATGTTCGAGGTATGGGTCTGGTCGGAAAAAACCAGGGTAATCGGATCAATCCCCAGCGCATCGCATAGGATCGTATAATTCTGCAGGACATGGATCACTTCATCCCCCCGATCGAAATTCAGGTTCATCGAGGAATAGATTCCGCCGCTCACGCCTCCCTTCCGGGTAGAAAACGCATGATAAAGGGAAGGGATCCTGTCAAAGGAAGGAAATGTCAGATACAGCACCTCACCGGTTTGATTTTTGTTCATCATGAAGATTTTGCTCTCTTTTTCTTTCTTCTTAGTATGATGGTTTCTTCGTTCATATTTCTAATATAGATATGTTTCGTTTTTGAATTGCCGGTGATCCGTTCTTCCAGTTCAAAGGCTTTCAGGGAGCGCAATAAAGGGGTCAATCGCTGAAACCCATAGTTTCTGGGATCAAAGTCCGGCTTTTTCTTGCTGATATGAGCGCCGACCACTGCCAGATAAGCCCACCCGTCCTCGTCCGCCAGATCGGATACCGAAGAGGAGATCAGATTGATCAGATCATCGCGGACCAGTTTATCCGGAATCTTCTGGATCACCGAGTCGGATTTGGGATTCATCACTTTCTCTTTTTCTCCTTCAGCAAGGTCATCGGTCCCTTCTTTTCCCGCTTCCAGATTTTGTGGAACCGCCTGGCCCAGAATCTCTACATAGATAAATTTGCTGCAGGCAGCGATAAAAGAAACCGGTGTCTTTTTCTCTCCGATTCCATAGACCATCTTCCCGGCTTCCCTCAAACGGATCGCCAGACGGGTGAAATCGCTGTCACTCGAAACAATACAGAATCCATCCACCGCTCCGGTGTATAAAATGTCCATCGCGTCAATAATCATGGCGGAATCAGTTGAGTTCTTCCCGCTTGTATATCCATATTGCTGCATTGGTGTGATTGCATGTTCCAGAAGGGAGTTTTTCCATCCCCCCAGGTCCGGCTTTGTCCAGTCCCCGTAAATGCGCTTGATGGTTGGTGTTCCGTATCTTGATATCTCAATCAGCATGTTCTTGATATTCTTCGCGGAGATATTGTCCGCATCAATCAGTACGGCCAGATGATTGTCTTGTAATTCATTCAATTGTCTGTCCTCCTTCATTCTTTGTTTTCATTCTTTGTTTTCATTCTTTGTTTTCATTCTTCATTTATTCTTCTTTTTTATTCTGTCGATTTTCGACTGCTGTCAGACGTCGGCGGTAAACAGATGGTGTTCGTTCAATTCTTCAAAGGAGTAAATATAGGTATCCGCCAGTTGCCGGATATCCTTTTCGGTATGTTCCGCAAATCGGTCATAAACTCCGATCACGCTCATCCCGGCAGCTTTGGCCCCTTGTACCGCAAAATAGGAGTCCTCGAAAACGACACACCGCTCCGGGCGGATATGATGTTTCGCCGCTGTAAGCAAAAAAACATCCGGCAGGGACTTGCTTGCATTTACTTCTCCTGTAACGGTGATGGAATCAAAC
>CAZJXH010000031.1:0-20971 GCA_964549475.1 uncultured Oscillospiraceae bacterium | reverse complement strand
AAACCTCGAATTCTCTTTTGCTCAGGAGATGAGTTCTCGCCTCATTATCAGCGGGTGACATGGATAGAAGCGTTTGTGCGCTTTTTATCCGGAAATCCTCCTTTGCCAGCTTTAGCAGACTTCCGGCATATTCCGCGCAGTCTTTGGTTTCAGTGCTTTTCCCCCACGACCTGAATTTTTCGAGGAGTTGAACCATGGACTCGCCTTCATCGATAAAAACCCGTGCATAACGATCTTCTTTTCCAAGCTGAAGGGCCCTATGCAGCGCGGTCATGGCATTTGCGGCATCTCCCCGAATATGATGGATCTGTGCTGTCAGACAAAGTATTTCGATTCGACTTCGTAAACGGTTTTCTTTTTGCGCGAAATCTTCCAGTCTGTTAAGCATGATGAGAGCATCGTCAATTCTGTTTTCAAGCATCAGGTATCGTGCAAAAACAATGTATTCGAACTCCCTCGAAGAAGATAAGCCGTCATATATGCTCATGCGGTCTATTTTTATATGTTTCATTGCTTCTTCCGCTTTTCCCATAGCAATGTAAACACTTGCCGTAAAAATTTCGAAAAAGTAATGCCACACATTGTTATTCCGAACCAGTAAAGCTTTACCTGACTCAATGGTACGCAAAGCGCCCGACAGGTCTCCCTTGGCCTTTTTCTCCTTGGCAAGAATTATAAAGCAGGGAACAATAATGCCGGGATTCCTTAATCCTGTTATTTTTCCCATGTTTCCGACCAAGGTATTATTAACAACTTTCAGATTGTTCCGCTCGTATTGGCACTCAGCAAGAGCGACAACAAAATAGGCTGAGAAATCTCCGATAAGCCTTGGCAGATCTGTGACAAAAGAGCCATAAGCTTCTACAATTTTATTAAGCCTTCCTCGAAAACCATAAGCCGTATTTAGTAAGCCCGGTTCCCCCGGATTCATTTCGCCAATCACAATGGGGGTATACATTTCACATTCGCCGGCCTTTTTGTAATAAGCAACCATCCGGGCTGTATCCATTTGCAGTATTGCAATATTGGCATAGGTAAGAGCGATATGAGCAGCAAGATATTCTTTCTCTTTTACGCCAAGACTGGATTTTATCCGGTCAAAGCCTGCCTGTGCCTTATCCGCCCAAATGATTGCCTTTTCAGCTCTGTTTTCCATAGAGCATATCCATGAGTAAGACGCACAAGCCTGTATATTGCTTTCGCAAAGCTTTTCCGGCATGCAGTCCATCCACTTGCGCCATAATGAATACTCTCCGCTTTGAGCCATTGACATGTAAATATCGTAATCGCATGCAAGCGAAAAGGCGGTTTTATAGTCCTTTGCTTTTATAAAACAGGTAACAGAATCCTGGCTATATCCGTTCTCCAGGTACCACTTTCCCGCACGATGGAAAAGGCTGCGCTGCAGTGCGGCATCCTTCTTTTCCAGTCTTTCATGTAAAAACTCCTGGAATAGATGGTGATATCTAAACCATTTATTCTCGTGATCCAATGGAATGACAAAACCATTGCTTTCTGCGAGCATCTTTAGAAACTCCCGGCTGTTTTCTTCTCCTGTGACTTTCTGACAGAGTGAGCCTGAAAGCTTGTCTAAAAAAGAGGTGTTCACCAGGAACTCTTTAATTTTATCGTCCCACCTGCTAAAGACCTCATTTCCCAGCACTTTTTCGACGTAACGGTCTTTCCCCGAAAAGGATTCAAGGGTCTCTTCGATATTGCCCCCCTCTCTGATAGAAAAAGACGCTGCGATCAGTCCGGCAACCCATCCTTCCGTGTATTGCCCCAGTGTATTAATCTGAACGCTTGTAAGCCAAATTTCTTTTAGCAAAAAAAGTTCGGCTGTTTCATCGGCATTAAAGGCGAGATCCTTGGTTCCGATGTGGATTGCCAATTCTCGTGCGACCAGTTTCGCAAGCGTTCCCTCCGGTTCGTTTCGGCTTATTATAATCAACCGAAGCTTGTTCGGTAAATATTTCGCAAGATATTCAATACTGTTCAGAATCGTTTCATTGTATATCAGGTGGTAATCGTCAAGAACAAGTACGATTTCGTCAGGAATGTCTCTGAAAGCATTTATGAATAAATCAGTTGTGATATTGGACGTTACAAGCTCCACATTTATTGAAATTTCTTTTAAACTTTCGCTTTTAAGGCGATCAGAAACAGCCGTAGTTACATATCGCCAGAATCTCACGGGATCGTTATCGGCATCGTCTATGGAAAACCACGCATATTCAAATTTTTCCTTTATCAGAAAGCTTGCCACGGCTGTTGTTTTGCCGTATCCGGCTGGTGCAGAGATTAAAGCGATCTTATTATCGGGTAAAGTTTCTAGTTTCTCTTCTACGTCTTTTCTGCGTACGATGTTTTTATTTATTCTTGGTGAGCATAGTTTCGTCAAAAGCATGGTGAGCAATCTCCGTGTACATATTAGCAAATTTAGAGTTCGATCAATATTCTCTCAAGTAAGTTAAAATAAAGTATAGCAGATTTTAAAAGCTTTTTCACTTCTTTTAATGCTCGATTCCGGGCTGGAATCGAAGTTTACTCCATTCCGGACTTTATAGTTTTTGAGAATACCATTTAAAAAGGGCTGATTTCACTTTTCACAAATTCCAATCCAATCCATGAAAGATTGTTGAACAATTGATACATAGAGAAAAGTTTGCAAAATCGGGGCATTTAAGATAAAATTACGTTGAATAAGAAATAATAACCCAAGGGTTAATTTAGCAGGAGGAAATAAACATGGCGATTAAAGTTGGTATAAATGGTTTTGGGCGTATTGGACGCATGGTCTTCCAGGCAATCTGTGACCAGGGCCTGCTCGGGAAAGAGATCGACGTTGTAGCAGTTGTTGATATTTCAACAGATGCGGATTATTTTGCTTATCAAATGAAGTATGATTCTGTCCAAGGAAAATTCAAGCATTCCGTATCCACGAAGAAAAGCTCCCCTGAAATTGAGAAAAACGACATTATCATTGTCAATGGAAATGAAATGAAATGTGTCATGGCACAAAGAAATCCAGCCGATCTTCCATGGGGGAAAATGGGCGTTGATTATGTTATCGAATCAACCGGATTATTTACGGATGCAGAGAAAGCTGGCGGACATCTTGCAGCCGGCGCGAAAAAAGTGATTATTTCCGCACCAGGCAAGGGTGGCGTCAAGACCATCGTCATGGGCGTGAACCAGAACGAATACAGCCCGGCTGAACACAACATCGTATCCAATGCATCCTGCACAACAAACTGCCTGGCTCCCCTTGTGCACGTCATCCTAAAGGAAGGTCTTGGCATCGAGACCGGACTGATGACCACCATCCACTCCTATACAGCAACACAGAAAACCGTCGACGGTCCTTCTATGAAAGACTGGAGAGGCGGGCGCGCAGCTGCCATCAACATTATTCCTTCCACTACCGGAGCGGCCAAGGCGGTTGGAGAAGTCCTTCCGATAACCAAAGGCAAACTCACTGGAATGTCTTTCCGCGTACCGACACCGGACGTTTCTGTGGTGGATCTGACTTTCAGAACAGAAAAAGACACATCGATCGAAGAGATCGACGCATTGCTTAAGAACGCTTCCAACACCTACATGAGCGGAATCCTTGGATTTACGGACGAAGAACTTGTTTCGACGGATTTCATCCATGATCAAAGATCGTCGATTTATGATTCCAAAGCGACTCTGCAGAACAATTTAAAAGGCGAGAAGAGATTCTTCAAAGTGGTTTCCTGGTATGACAATGAATGGGGTTATTCCAATCGAGTAGTGGACCTTGTCAAATTCATGGCAAAGAAAGACGCCGCGAAATAAGAATTGGATCCAGTCATGATCGAACAAATGTGAATCAGAACAGATGCCGGGAGAGTGTTGCTTTCCCGGCATTTTTTACCGGAATACCGCTCCCGGGAGAAAAACCACAGGAGTCGACAACAGGATAACAAGGGATTTTTCAACAATTTTCGATTTTTTTAAATAATCCATTCAATTTGTGGTAAAATAAAAGAAAATTAGGGAGCAAAAATGATTAGCACGAATCCGCGTACTAATCAACATACAAAAAATGATTGACGAAGGTCAATGAATCGGTATCAGAGAAAAGGAGAGAACACATAACGTGGATGCGGACAGTGGCACCCGACTATGGATCCAGATTGGAAATGCGGCAACGCAGTTGAATGAATCGAGGCTAATTATCGTTTTTAATATTATCATTCTATTATTACTTATTTTTTTCAATGCAGCCTATGCGGCATCAGAAATGGCCGTCATTACCCTGAACGACAATAAAGTAAGGAAAATGGCGGAAGAGGGCGACAAAAACTCCAGGAAAATCCTGAAATTCATCGATCACCCGACCCGGTTCCTTTCAACCATTCAAGTCGGGATCACCTTTGCCGGCTTTTTTGCCAGTGCTTTTGCGGCAGGTCAATTTGCCGCTCCGCTGACAGCGGCGATCGATCCGGGCGGCACAATGCCCTGGCTTGGAACGGTCAGTGTCATCGTTATTACAATGGCGCTGTCCTTTTTCTCCCTGGTATACGGCGAACTGGTACCAAAAAGAATTGCCATGCGCTCCCCCTACACAGTAATAAAATATACGATTGGCTTACTGACATTCACTTCAGCCCTGCTGAGACCATTTGTCTATTTTTTAACCTTTGCGACAAATCTAAGCCTGCGTATCATCGGAATCAATCCCGAAGAACATGAGAAAACCGTCACAGAAGAAGAGATCCGCATGATGGTGGACGTCGGGCGGGAATCCGGTTCGATCCACGAAAACGAAAAAGAGATGATCGAAAATATTTTTGAATTCAATGATACCCAGGTGTCCGAGATCATGACCCATCGCACCCATATTGTTTCGTTGGATTCCAAGGCGGATTTTCAAGAGGTTCTGGCAATCGCGGTCAACGAAAAATTCACCAGAATCCCGGTATATCGCGAGTCAATCGACAACATCATCGGAATTTTACATATCAAGGATCTTCTATCCATTGCAGTGGAAGGGCTGGAGCAGCCGTTCAACCTGGAGAAAATGATCCGGGAACCTTTTATCGTTCCTGAAACAAAAACCATTGACGAAACGTTTCATGAAATGCAGAAAGAGCACGAACAGATCGCGGTTGTTATTGATGAATATGGCGGGACCGCCGGAATCATCACGATGGAAGACCTGCTGGAAGAGATTGTCGGAAACATGCAGGATGAATACGATGAAGAAGACGATGAGATTATCCGCCAGGATGAAGACACCTTGATTGTCGATGGAATGACAAGCCTGGACGAAATTTCCGATGCGCTGGAGATCGATCTTCCCCAGGATCGAGACTACGATACCATTGCCGGGATGGTCATCGATTTGCTGGGGAGAATACCGGATGAGGACGAACATCCTGAAGTGAATTTTTACCGAATGACATTTACCGTTCTCGAAATGGAAGAAAAGCGTATTGCAAAAATTAAAATTACTATAAACCATCCAGAGAACGAAATCGAACATACTGATTCTGTTCCGGATAAAAAGTAACATTGCTAAAATAAAAGACAGCAGAACGGCTTTATTCCCAGAATCTTTTTCAATGGATCAAAGGAGATTTCCAAATGCCGAGATACGGATATATTCGACTGGATAAAAGAGATCCCGATGTGGCGAGACAGGCTTCACAACTGGATAGTATCGGCGGTTTCGACAAGTTGTTTGTCGAGCAGCAAAAGAGAAACGATGCTGCAAATCCGGCACCGGAGCAGCTCGAAAAAGCGCTGAGTCTCTTGCAGCCCGGAGATTTGTTCTATGTCGCATCCCTGGACCGGTTCTGCTATCAGATCAGGGATTTTATCGAAAGGGTGGAGATGATTCTCTCGAAAGGAGCGGATTTTATCGCTCTCGACGAATCTTTCGATACTCGCTCCGCTTCCAGCAAAAGCACGATGAGGATGATAAAATCACTGGAGTCCCTTGACCGACAGACGATGTCAACCCGTAAAAAAGAAGGGATCCGGGCGGCAAGAAGGGAAGGAAGAAGAATCGGACGCCCGCCTGTAAGCATTCCGGTCGGATTCCGCGAGATCTGCAAAGAGTGGGAGCAAGGCCGGATAACAGGGGTTGAAGCGATTCGGAAAAGCGGAATGAAAAGTACTTCTTTCTACAAGAAAGCCGCTGAAATCGGGTATTCCAGGAAGAAATAAGGCGAAATTGTGGAAATAGAAGTACAAAAATGTATATATTTATTTAATTCCAATTAATATTTTTAATTATGTTGTACAATATTAGAAGTTGTGTGTATAATACTTTTTGTTGCATGGAATGACTTAATAAATTTTTGATAAAAAGGATGGAGCGAACATGGATAATTCGGAAAAATGGAATTCCGAGGAGAAGCGCCTCGAAAGAAAAGAACGACTGAACAGCCTGAAATCAAAAGATGGTGGCAAGAAACCCATTAAAAAAAGCAGTAGGTTTCTGCGTATCTTTACACCGATTATCGCAGTGATTCTTGTTTTATCAATAGGAATATGGGCGATGATTTATTTTGCGATTCCACAAAAAATATTTACTCCGATGACAATTGGCGGGAACAAAGTTTCCAGTGTTGAATTCAGTTACTATTATGCAAGCGCATTGCAGCAATTGGAAATCGACAATGCAACAGCGGCAGGGAAAGCACAATTAGCTGCGAAATGCACAGAAACGGGTTTTACCGATAAGACGTGGCAGGATTACACTTATGATATGGCTGCCAAATCGATTGTTGAAATTCAAATACAATATGATCTTGCCAAAGCGTCGAACATGGCACTGACAGCGGATGAACAGAAAGAAATAACCGATATGTTCGATAACCTGATCACCCAGACGGGAGACCAGGTGAAAGCGGATCAATATTTGATCAACATGTTTGGGAAAGGGGTCACAATAGACTCGCTGAAACCCATTTTCATGAAACAGTCCCTGGCGACAAAATATGCGAACGCAACCTTGGCAGCCGTTGAAGTGGCCGATCAGGAAATTGCGGATCAATACAATAGTAACAAAGACAAATACGACACTGTGACATTCCGTCTGACATACTTTAAAACAGAGACAAAAACCGGCGAAACAACAGAAGAGACCGCGGCATTCGATGCAAAATCAAAAGCTGCAGCAGAAGCATTTCTGACCAAGGTTACCGATGAAGCCTCCTTTAAAAAATTAGTCAGCGAAAAGGAAGCCGCAGAAAAATCAGCCGAAACCGCAGCGACAGAAGCTGCAAAAGCAGCTGCCTATGCAAAAATGACCGATGCAGAAAAAGCGACAGAAGATAAGACAAGAGCGACAGAAGCCGAGACCACAAAAGCCGCAGAAAAAGCAAAAGCGGATGTGCTGGCAGCAATGACGGCGGCAGAAAAAGCCGCATACGATTCTGCACGATTGAACGAAGACACCTCCATATTGCGCAGCCTTGCAAAAACAAACATCGACAGCGCCAGCACGGATATGGGAACATGGTTTTTCGACGCAGCCCGCAAGCTGGGTGACAAGAAGGTATTTTCCTCGAATGGCGGGTACTATGCGGTTTATTTCATCACCCGCGATGCCCAGGAGACATTACCGACCGTACGGCATATCCTGATCACTCCCAACAAGGATAAGGATACTACTTCCGGTGCTGTATTCACCGTTGAAGAATGGACTGCGGCAAGAACTAAAGCACAGGAATTATTAACAAAATGCACGTCGCTTGATGCGTTTATCGCATTGGTAGCAGACAATTCATCCGATACCGCAACGACTACAACCGGTGGTTTATATGAGAATGTCAAACGCGACTCCATGAAGCAGGAATTCAATGACTGGTGTTATGACTCCAGCAGAAAAGCCGGCGACCAGGCGATTGTGCGTACAGATTACGGTTACCACATTATGCGTTTTATCGAAAATAAAGCCACTACTGCTCTTTCAAGGAATTCAGCAACCATCAAGACAACCCTTGCACAAACAAAATATACCGCCCAACTGGACGAAAAGAAAACATCCACTTCCTATACATATAAAATCAGCGATTTTGGAATAAGACTGTTTACCATGGGCCTGCCAAAAGTGGCAGATACCAGCACCGCTGCTTCTTCCAAATAACGAAGAATGGTTTATTGAAGAACTGTCGGATATCGCCAGGATTTCAATGCATATCGGGAGTCAGGAATATCAAACAGGAAAGAGGGTGGAAAGCAGAAATGCCGTCCACCCTTCATTGTCTTATCCGGTCTTCTTTGATGTTGAATAATATTTAAAAAATATTTATCAGAAATAATAAATATTTTCGGAATGATTGAAATGATGATAGAAAATTTTCTTGACATAACAAGAAACCAGTGATAACATGTTATAACGCGTTATAAGGGTAAAGGGATAGCTATGCCCATTCACAACGCAGTCAGGGGTATTCTAACTTGACGGGGAAAATAGCAGAGATCATAAACAAAATAACAGAAGCAACGGAACTTGCTT
This sequence comes from uncultured Oscillospiraceae bacterium, assembly GCA_964549475.1. Taxonomy (GTDB): domain Bacteria; phylum Bacillota; class Clostridia; order Saccharofermentanales; family UBA5734; genus JBBQKF01. The sequence goes on along the minus strand of CAZJXH010000031.1, from coordinate 12,471 downwards.
ATGAAGTGAGTTTACAAAAGAAAACGGCCTAGCCGTAAATACGCGAGGTGATCATTAATGGTGCGTCCCGTCAAATTGGGAAGAGCCGAGAGAATGACTTATTCCAAAATCGATGAAGTCATTGAAATGCCGGATTTAATTGAAATTCAGAAGAATTCTTATCAATGGTTTCTTGATGAAGGTCTAATGGAAGTATTGCGCGATGTATCGCCAATCACAGACTACTCGGGAGAAATAGAATTATCTTTTATAGACAAGGAGTTCGACAGCAATAGTCCAACCTATAATATTCCCGAATGCAAAGAAAGAGATGCGAATTTTTCAGCTCCACTCAGAGTGAAAGTCAGGCTTCACAACAAAAGAGACGATATAATCAAAGAACAGTTTATTTACATCGGAGAATTTCCGATCATGACTCCGACCGGAACCTTTATCATCAATGGCGCAGAAAGAGTTATCATCAGCCAGCTGGTTCGTTCCCCCGGTGCTTATTTCTCTTTGCACAACGATAAAACAGACAAGGAAGTGTATTCTTCCCAGATTATTCCGAACCGCGGGGCATGGCTGGAATATGAGACCGATGCGAACGACATTCTTTCTGTCCGCATTGATCGTACAAGAAAGTTCCCCATTACGATCTTTTTAAGATCGATCGGATTGGGAACGAACGAAGAAATTCTAAATATGTTCGGAGAAGAACGCCTGCTGACAGCGACTTTGGCAAAAGATACCTGCAAGAACCGTGAAGAAGGATTGCAGGAGCTTTATAAAAAACTGAGGCCTGGTGAGCCGATTTCCGTTGAAGGTGCCGAGACATTATTAAAGAACATGTTTTTTGACCCCAAAAGATACGATCTTGCAAGAGTGGGTATTTTCAAGCTGAACAAGAAACTGGCCATCGAATCAAGGCTTGTGGGACACAAAGCGGCACAGACTGTTGTAAACGATGATGGCGAAGTCCTTGTCAAAGTCAACGAGGTCATAACAAAAGAACATGCGAAATTGATCCAGGAATCCGGCGTGAATGAAGTATCGGTATATCCTATCGTTATCGTGGGAGATACCGTGACAATCCATGAGACCCCGGTAAAAATTATCGGGAACAGCCGTGTGGATGCGTTGACCTTTTTAAAAGCGAATTTCAAACCGGGAGAAATCGATGGAATTGACCTGTCCGCCCTTGGTGTGAACGAAAAAGTCAGAACTGCGGTACTGAGGGAGATTATCGCCCAGGTAAAAGTATCAAAGAACGACATGCTCGAAACACTTGAAGAAGCATTGCGATCCAGTTTGAACGCACTGATGCCAAAACACCTGACGATTGAAGACATTATCGCATCCATTAATTACATCATCGGGATCGAATATGGAATCGGCGAAGTGGATGATATCGATCATTTAGGAAACCGCCGTATCCGCTCTGTAGGAGAACTGCTCCAGAACCAAATCCGTGTGGGATTCGCCCGTATGGAACGTGTCGTTCGTGAACGCATGGGAACGGTTACAGACATGGAGACGACAACACCGCAGCAGCTTGTCAACACAAGACCGATCAGTGCCGCGATCAAAGAATTTTTTGGATCCTCCCAGCTTTCCCAATTCATGGACCAGCCCAATCCTCTGGCTGAGCTGACTCATAAGAGGAGGCTTTCCGCACTGGGGCCGGGTGGCTTGAGCAGAGAGCGCGCAAACTTTGAAGTCCGCGATGTTCATTCCTCTCATTACGGCCGTATGTGTCCGATTGAAACACCCGAAGGACCCAACATCGGACTGATCAACTCTCTTGCGACTTTTGCCAAGGTCAACAATTACGGATTTATTGAGACGCCGTACCGCATTTACGACAAAGAAAAAGGAATTGTTACAAGAGAAGTGGTTTACTTAACCGCCGATGAAGAGGATTATTACAATATCGCCCAGGCCAACGAACCGCTTGACGCCGATGGCCGATTCCAGGCAAAGAAAGTCATATGCCGCTATCTGGATAAATTTTTGGAACTGGAAACCATCAAGGTGGATTTGATGGACGTTTCTCCGAAACAGCTTGTATCGGTCGCGACATCCCTGATTCCTTTTCTTGGGAATGATGATGCGAACCGTGCGCTGATGGGCTCGAACATGCAGCGCCAGGCTGTACCTTTGATCAAAACAGAATCACCGATCATTGGAACAGGAATGGAATATCGCGCCGCTAAAGACTCCGGAGTATGCAAGGTCGCGGAGCATGACGGAGTAGTTGAATTTGTCGCCGCCGACAAAATTGTCATCAAGACAGGAAGAACATCGAAAGACACCTATGATCTTTCAAAATACATGAGATCCAACCAGGGAACCTGCATCAACCAGCGTCCGCTGGTGCGTGCGGGCGACGAAGTCAAGGCAGGAGATATTCTTGCGGACGGCCCTTCCACCGATAACGGAGAAATGGCTCTTGGTAAGAATGTATTGATCGGATTCATGGCGTGGGAAGGCTATAATTATGAAGATGCCATTCTTCTTAACGAGCGGCTTGTCCGGGATGACGTCTATACCTCGATCCATATCGAAGAATATGAGTGCGAAGCCAGAGACACGAAGCTCGGGCCGGAAGAAATCACCCGTGAGATTCCAAATGTCGGAGACGATGTACTGAAGGATCTTGACGAGGATGGAGTCATCCGGGTCGGTGCGGAAGTAAGATCCGGGGACATTCTGGTCGGTAAAGTCACACCAAAGGGGGAGACGGAGCTTACTGCCGAAGAACGGCTTTATCGGGCGATTTTCGGTGAGAAAATCCGCGAGGTGAGAGATACTTCGGTGCGTGTTCCTCATGGAGAATCCGGAATCATCGTCGATGTGAAAGTCTTTACCCGTGAGAACGATGATGATTTGAAACATGGCGTCAACAAGCTGGTTCGTGTCTATATCGCCCAGAAGAGAAAAATCTCGGTTGGAGACAAGATCGCCGGCCGGCATGGAAACAAGGGTGTTATTTCAAGAATTTTACCAGAGGAGGACATGCCGTTCTTACCGGATGGCACAACATTGGATATCGTACTGAATCCTCTGGGCGTTCCTTCCCGTATGAACATCGGACAATTGCTGGAAGTGCATCTTGGACGCGCGGCCAATCTGCTCGGATGGAAGATTGCAACGCCGGTATTCGATGGAGCGACGGAAGAGGATCTAAAGCTTGCGTTTAAAGCAGCGGGCATGGATGATGACGGCAAGACCGTCCTGTATGACGGAAGAACCGGAGAGCGCTTCGAGAACAGAATCACAGTCGGGTACATGTACATTCTTAAATTGATGCATCTTGTCGATGATAAGATCCATGCAAGATCCATCGGGCCATATTCCCTTGTCACCCAGCAGCCTCTCGGAGGCAAGGCGCAATTCGGAGGACAGCGCTTCGGAGAAATGGAAGTCTGGGCACTGGAAGCTTATGGAGCGGCATACACTTTGCAAGAAATCCTGACCGTCAAATCCGATGACATCAGCGGCAGAACAAAGACCTATGAAGCGATTGTCAAAGGGGAGAGCGTCCCGGAAGCGGGAGTGCCGGAATCCTTCAAAGTCCTCGTAAAAGAACTGCAGAGCCTTGGCCTGGATGTCAACATCTTCTCGGAAGAAAACAAGATTATTGCGATCAAAGAATCCGTTGAAGAAGAGAATGACGTTCCGGTAATCGATAAGGCGATGCTTGCTGATTTACTGAATATGCAGGAAGATACGGATGAATTGAAAAACGCAGGATTCTCTGAAGGCATTTTGGATGAGGATGGCAACATCATTGAAGAGGATATGCTTGGAATATTCGAGGATTTAGATCTTTCAAGTCCCGAGGATGATTTACTGGACGACACGGATGATTTAAATTGATCACATCTGAAGTATTGTATGCAAGGTGTGGAAGGAGCGATAAAAAATGTTTGAAATGAATAATTTCGAAGCAATAGGAATAAGTCTTGCCTCTCCGGAGAAAATTCTGGAATGGTCCAGAGGAGAGGTCAAAAAACCGGAAACAATCAATTATAGGACACTCAAACCGGAACGGGACGGATTGTTCTGCGAGAAGATCTTCGGGCCTACCAAGGACTGGGAGTGCCATTGCGGAAAATATAAGAAGATCCGGTATAAGGGAATTGTCTGCGACCGCTGCGGAGTGGAAGTGACAAAATCCAAAGTGCGCAGAGAGCGCCTGGGACACATCAAGCTTGCAGCGCCGGTTTCCCACATCTGGTATTTCAGAGGGATCCCAAGCAGAATGGGGCTTATCTTGGACATGTCCCCGCGAGCACTTGAAAAGGTATTGTATTTTGCTTCCTATATTGTAACGAATCCCGGTGAGACAACCCTGTCAAAAAAACAAGTATTATCCGAAAGAGAATACCGCGAAGCGGTGGAGCGCTTCGGCAAAAAAGCGTTTACAGCAAGAATGGGTGCGGAAGCGGTCAAACAGCTCCTGGCGGATATCGATGTCGACGAAATGGCAAAGCAGCTCAGAGAGGAATTCCGTGTTTCCAGCGGACAGAAGCGGGTTCGCATCATCAAGCGCCTTGAAGTTGTAGAAGCATTCAAGAAATCCGGAAACCGTCCGGAATGGATGGTGCTCGATGTCATTCCTGTCCTGCCGCCGGAACTTCGTCCCATGGTGCAGCTGGATGGCGGACGGTTCGCAACCTCCGATTTGAATGACCTGTACAGACGTGTCATTAATCGGAACAACCGTTTGAACAAATTGCTCCAGCTGGGGGCGCCTGAGATCATTATCCGCAACGAGAAGAGAATGCTTCAGGAAGCCGTCGATGCACTGATTGACAACGGCCGCCGCGGAAGAGCGGTTACAGGAGCGGGGAACCGCGCACTCAAATCGCTGTCTGACATGCTGAAAGGCAAACAGGGCCGTTTCCGCCAGAATCTGCTTGGCAAACGTGTCGACTATTCCGGACGTTCTGTTATTGTTGTCGGTCCTGAGTTGAAATTGCATCAATGTGGTCTGCCGAAGGAAATGGCGCTGGAGTTGTTCAAACCTTTTGTGATGAAGCGGATTGTACAAGACGGGTACGCCCATAATATCAAAACCGCGCGCAAGCTGGTCGAGCGTACAAGAGACGAGGTTTGGGACATTCTCGAGCAGGTTATCAAGGACCATCCGGTTCTGTTGAACCGTGCGCCGACATTGCATCGCCTGGGGATACAGGCTTTTGAACCTGTATTGGTGGAAGGCCGCGCAATCAAGCTTCACCCATTGGTCTGTACCGCATATAATGCCGACTTCGATGGAGACCAGATGGCTGTCCACGTTCCGCTTTCCGCAGAAGCGCAGGCGGAAGCGAGATTTTTGATGCTTTCTGCGAACAACCTGCTGAAGCCGCAGGACGGCAAACCGGTTACGGTTCCTACCCAGGACATGGTCCTCGGGTGCTATTATCTTACAATTGACGATGTGAATGTCAAAGGCGAAGGCAAAATCTTCTCGTCGATCGATGAGGCGATCATGGCCTCGGATGAGCATGAGCTGGATCTCCATGCAAAGATCAAGATCCGCTGCACAAGAGAATTCAACGGAAAGAAACACGTCGGATTGATCGAAAGCACATTGGGCCGGTTTATTTTCAATGAAATCATTCCTCAGAATCTGGGGTATGTCGAACGGAAAGACTTGGAGAGCATGTTCAAACTGGAATGCGATTTCCTGGTTGGAAAGAAAGAACTCGGCGCGATCATCGAGAAATGTATCAAAACACAGGGAGTGTCGGCAACAGCCGCCATTCTGGACTTGATCAAAGCGCTTGGATTCAAATTCTCGACAAAAGGCGGAATTTCGATCAGCATCTTTGACATGATTGTTCCGGATGTGAAGAAAAAGCATATCGCGGATGCAGAAGAGCGCGTTGAATTTATCACAAAGAACTTTGAACGCGGCCTGTTGAATGAAGACGGGAGATACCAGGCTGTTGTTGACACATGGAGAAAAACAACCGATACCATCACCAACGCATTGAAAGACAGCCTTGGCAAGTTCAACCCGGTCTATATGATGTCCCATTCCGGTGCCCGTGGAAATATCAACCAGATCAAACAGCTTGCCGGTATGCGCGGAAACATGTCCGACACATCCGGTAAGACGATTGAAATTCCAATCAAATCAAACCTTAGAGAAGGCATGAACGTGTTGGAATTCTTCATTTCTTCTCATGGAGCCCGTAAAGCCCTTTCCGATACCGCTCTTAAGACGGCTGACTCCGGATACCTTACAAGACGTCTGGTCGATGTTTCCCAGGATGTGATCATCCGTGACGAGGATTGCGGCACAACAGAGTATATGGAGGTTTCCGAAATCACTTCAGGCGGTGTGAACAAGAGAGTTGTCAAGTCTCTCCAGGACCGTATCGCAGGACGTTTCGCGGCAAAAGACATTACGGATCCGAAAACAGGCGAAGTCATTCTCATGCTTGGTGAAGTGATCAACGACGCAGCGATCAGCAGGATTTTAGCGGCTGGAATCAGAAAAGTAGCCATTCGCTCGGTCTTGACCTGCCATTCGAAGTATGGCGTCTGCTCCAAGTGCTATGGATTGAATCTGGCGACGAATGAGCCGGCAAGCACAGGAGAATCAGTGGGAATCATGGCCGCTCAATCCATCGGAGAACCTGGAACACAGCTTACCATGCGTACGTTCCATACCGGTGGTATCGCTGCATACGAAGATGACATCACACAGGGTCTGCCTCGTGTCGAAGAATTGTTTGAAGCCCGAAAACCAAAAGGGCAGGCGATTCTGGCGGAAGTTTCCGGTATCGTGCGTATCGAAGAAAATAATAAAAGAAGAAGAGATATCGTCATCACCCCATCCGAAGGCAGTGAAGTGGAAGCCCAGACATACCCGATTTCCTATGGTTCCCATTTGCTGGTGAAGGAAGGAGATTTTGTCGAAGCCGGAGATCTTATCACAGAAGGTTCCGTCAATCCGCATGACATCATGAAAGTCAAAGGGGTCCGCGGGGTTCAGAACTATATCATCAGCGAGGTTGTCAAAGTTTATAAGAACAACGGAGTTGAGATCAATGACAAGCATATCGAGATCATCACAAGACAAATGATGCGTAAAGTCCGTGTGGATGACCCAGGCGATACTGAACTCATGACAGGCAGTCTGATTGACATGTTTGATTTTGAAGAAGCAAATGTCAAAGCAAGAAACAATGAAACCGTAGAGGCGACCGGGAAGAAAGTATTACTTGGTATAACAAAGGCTTCCCTTGCGACAGACTCCTTCCTGTCAGCAGCATCATTCCAAGAAACCACCCGTGTATTGACCGATGCGGCAGTAAAAGGAAAAATCGACCCATTGCTCGGACTGAAAGAGAATGTCATCATCGGTAAATTGATTCCTGCCGGAACAGGAATGGCAAAATACCGCAATGTGACTCCGGTACCGAATGTCGAAGAAAACAGGGAAGTATTGAACCAATAGACATCGGACAATAGACATCGGAGCTGGCATTTTGCCTTCTGAATAATATCATAGCAGTACAAAAGAGGAGTCGAAAGACTCTTCTTTTCATAATGTGCAGAAGACGAAGCTTTTTAATTATCATACTTCACTGGAAATTTATCCGTAGAATATCTAGAAGACGCGACACTTGTTGAAGCAAGTCTCAATGGACTCAATTAGGCAGTTACGGGTAATGTTTTCAGGCTTTTAAGGTTGTTTAGGGGCTTAAGGGCTTTTAGGCAATAATCTAGGCAATAATATCCAAAATAATAATTGCCAAACGATGAAACCGGTGTTATAATAATACGGCTTGTCGTATGCATGTACTTCGAATGCTGCGATGAACAATATTTAAAAATTTATAATGAAAGAAAGGAGGTGTATTGATGCCTACGTTCAACCAATTGGTTAAATCCGGAAGAACTTCAAAAATTTACAAGTCTGGTTCTCCTGCTTTATTAAGAGGAATGAATACTCTGGATAAAGTATCAACAGAGATCACAGCACCACAGAAACGTGGCGTGTGCACTGTTGTTAAGACAACCACCCCTAAGAAACCGAATTCCGCTCTGCGTAAAGTGGCAAGAGTCCGTCTGACAAATGGAATGGAAGTCACAGCCTACATTCCTGGTATTGGCCACAATCTGCAGGAACACTCCGTTGTTCTGATCAGAGGTGGTAAAGTGAAAGATCTTCCTGGTGTGCGTTATCATATCGTAAGAGGAACTTTGGACACAGCCGGTGTAAACAACCGTTTACAATCCCGTTCAAAGTACGGAGCCAAGAGACCGAAAGCAGCTAAGGTCAAGAAATAATCGCTGTAAATAAGGTTGGACAAGGAATGTTCAGTACACTTTCATATATATGCAAGCATATGGCAAAGTATACTGCACTGACACGGTCCAAAACGTGAGTACCTATGAGATCGGATTATTTAAAATCCGTATATCATGAGAGGAGGGAAGACAAGTGCCAAGAAAAGGCCATGTTGCAATAAGAGAGGTGCTTCCAGATCCCATCTATAATAGTGTTGTTGTCACAAAATTGATCAACAATATCATGCAGGACGGAAAAAAGGGAGTTGCCCAAAAAATCGTTTATGACGCCTTTGATATCATCAAAGAGCGCACTTCACAAGACCCGCTTGAATTCTTCACCAAAGGGCTGGAAAATGTCATGCCCATGCTTGAAGTCAAGGCAAGAAGAGTCGGTGGAGCGAATTATCAGGTTCCTATCGAAGTTAGGCCTGAGAGAAGACAGACACTGGGACTGCGTTGGTTGGTACAGTTCGCAAGAGCGCGTAATGACCGGACTATGAAAGAGCGTCTGGCGAATGAACTGCTGGATGCCGCGAATTCAGCCGGCGGAGCCTATAAGAAAAAGGAAGATATCCATAAAATGGCAGATGCCAACAGGGCGTTTGCTCATTACAGATGGTAAATCCAACGGAAGGAGCATAATTTATGCCAAGAGAATTCTCTTTAGAGAATACAAGAAATATCGGCATAATGGCCCATATTGACGCTGGTAAAACAACCACCACCGAGCGTATCCTTTACTATACAGGGAAAACCCATAAAATAGGAGAAGTTCACGACGGTGCTGCCACGATGGACTGGATGGTTCAGGAGCAGGAGCGTGGCATTACCATAACCTCTGCTGCTACAACAGCACAGTGGAAAGGTACGAGAATTAATATTATTGATACTCCCGGACACGTCGACTTTACAGTCGAGGTTGAAAGATCCCTGCGTGTATTGGATGGAGCTGTCACACTTTTTTGTGCTAAAGGTGGTGTTGAACCACAAACGGAAACCGTTTGGCGTCAAGCTGACCATTATGGCGTTCCGAGAATCGCCTATGTTAACAAGATGGATATTATGGGAGCGGACTATTTTCGAGCGATCGAAATGATGAAAGACCGGTTGAGAACCAATGCGGTACCCATTCAGTTACCCATAGGCAAAGAAAGTTCGTTTTCAGGGATTATCGATCTTTTGGAAATGAAGGCCGAGAACTATATTTCTGACGACGGCAAGGAATTCAAGGAAACCGAAGTTCCCGCCGACATGCTTGAAGAAGCGAAGAAGTGGAGAGAGGCCCTTATTGAATCGGTCGTCGAAACCGATGATGAGCTTACCATGAAATTCCTGGAAGGCGAAGAAATCAGCAAGGAAGAGATTGTTGCCGCACTTCGCAGAGCAACCATTGCTTGCAAGATTACTCCGGTTATGTGCGGATCATCTTATAAAAACAAGGGCGTTCAAATGCTTCTGGATGCGATCATCGCCTATATGCCGTCCCCACTGGACGTTCCGGCGATCCGGGGAATCAATCCCGATACCGACGAAGAGGAAGACAGACCTTCCTCCGATGAGCAGCCTTTCGCTGCGCTGGCATTTAAAATCGCGGTAGATCCTTTTGTCGGGAAGCTTTGTTTCTTCCGGGTGTATTCCGGTTGTCTGGATGCGGGTTCCTATGTATTGAATGCAGCCAAGAAGAAAAAGGAACGTGTCGGAAGACTGATCCAGATGCACGCAAACCACCGTGAAGAAATCGACAAGGTTTATTCGGGAGATATCGCCGCAGTGGTAGGGCTGAAAGATACCACGACCGGAGACACTCTCTGCGATGAAGACCATCCCATTATTCTGGAGTCGATGGATTTCCCGGAGCCTGTTATCGAAGTGGCCATTGAACCAAAATCAAAAGCAAGCCAGGAAAAAATGATGGCTGCCCTCCAGAAACTATCGGAAGAGGATCCGACATTCCGGACATTCACCAATCAGGAAACCGGTCAGACAATTATTGCCGGGATGGGTGAGCTGCATCTTGATATTATTGTTGATCGTCTGTTCCGTGAATTCAAAGTGGAGGCAAATGTCGGAGAACCGCAAGTCGCATACAAAGAAACCATTCGCAAAGCAGTCCGGTCTGAAGGCAAGTTTATCCGCCAATCCGGTGGACATGGCCAATATGGGCATTGCTGGCTGGAGATTGAACCAAGCGCACCTGGATCTGGATATGAATTTGTGAACAAAGTTGTCGGAGGTACGATTCCAAAAGAGTTTATCGCCCCGATTGACGCAGGGATCCAGGAAGCGATGAATAACGGCGTTTTAGGCGGGTACCCTTGTGTAGACATTAAAGTCACCGTTGTTGACGGTTCTTTCCATGATGTCGACTCAAGCGAAATGGCATTCAAAATAGCTGGTTCCATGGGATTCAAGGAAGGCTGCCGCAAGGCGGATCCTGTTTTACTCGAACCAATTATGAGAGTGGACGTGATTGTTCCCGAAGATTATATGGGGGATGTGATCGGCGGACTCAGCTCAAGGCGCGGCCGTATCGAAGGAATGGAAGCACGGGGCGGGGCCCAGCAGATTACAGCAAAGGTTCCACTCTCTCAGATGTTCGGATATGCGACAGTTTTGCGTTCCTCGACACAAGGACGCGGGACTTTTGTTATGCAAATCGATCATTTTGAAGAAGTTCCCAAGAACATTATGGAAGAAATCCTGAAGAAATAAGGGAATAATCCAAAAATGCCACAAATTTCAAAGAGATATTGTGCTTTGTATATTGATAAATCTGATAAATATAGTACAATAGCTTTAATGGCAAAAAGCCAGTGAGAAATTAAAATTTATTATTTAACAAAAATAAAAAAGTATTCAGCATTGATTGCTAAAAAAGGAGGAAAATTTAAATGGGTAAGGCAAAATATGAAAGAACCAAACTGCACGTTAACATTGGCACAATTGGTCACGTCGATCACGGCAAGACTTCCTTGACCGCTGGAATCACCAAGGTTCTCGCAATGACCGGTGCTGCAGACTATGTTGATTATGCACACATTGACAAAGCGCCAGAAGAAAGAGCGCGTGGTATCACAATCAATACCGCACACGTTGAATATCAAACAGCCGCCCGGCACTATGCACATGTTGACTGCCCCGGCCATGCCGACTATATCAAGAACATGATCACCGGCGCTGCCCAGATGGATGGCGCGATCCTTGTTGTTTCCGCTGCTGATGGCCCGATGCCTCAGACCCGTGAGCACGTTCTTCTTGCCCGTCAGGTTGGTGTTCCTTCCATCGTTGTCTTCTTGAACAAGTGCGACATGGCAGATCCGGAATTGATTGAACTGACCGAAATGGAAGTTCGTGAAATTTTGAATGCCTATGAATTCCCAGGAGATGACACACCGTTTATCAGAGGTTCGGCTCTGGACGTTCTTGAATGCACAAGCAAAGATCCGAATGATCCTGCTTACAAGTGCATCCATGAGTTGATGGACGCTGTTGACAGCTATATCCCGACACCTTTAAGACCGATCGACAAACCCTTTCTTATGCCTGTTGAAGATGTATTCTCTATCACAGGCCGTGGCACAGTTGCAACAGGCCGTGTAGAGCGTGGCGTTGTTAAAGTGGGCGACGCGGTAGAAATTGTCGGATTGCAGGACGAGCCAAGGAATTCCGTGGTTACCGGCGTTGAAATGTTCCGTAAGCTTCTTGACCAGGCACAAGCCGGAGACAACATCGGTGTTCTTCTTCGCGGTGTCCAAAGAAACGAAGTGGAGCGCGGACAAGTTATCTGTAAACCCGGCTCCATCAAACCCCATACTCATTTCGAAGGCCAGGTTTATGTGTTGATTCAAGCAGAAGGCGGCCGTCATAAGCCTTTCTTCACTGGTTATAGACCGCAATTCTATTTCCGTACAACCGACGTTACCGGGGTTGCAGAACTTCCGGCAGGGGTTGAGATGGTTATGCCTGGTGATCATATCACCATGACAATCAAACTCATCACACCCATCGCCATGGACGAAGGATTGAAGTTTGCTATCCGTGAAGGCGGCAAAACCGTTGGATCAGGAACCGTATCAAAGATTATCGAATAAGATTTCCTTAAAGATTTCCTTTGAACAAATGATAAATTCAAGAGAGAAGCTGCTTGGCAACAAGTAGCTTCTTTTTATTAAT
>CAZJXH010000030.1:0-20981 GCA_964549475.1 uncultured Oscillospiraceae bacterium | reverse complement strand
TTTATTTTGTTTATGCAACACAAGAACCGTCCCCATATTGCACAAGAACCGTCCCGATGTTGCAGTTATAATTGCTCATTGAAACACGTCGCATAAACGACTATAATTAAAGGACCCTATCACAGAGAAAGGACGACTCCAGGATGAAATACATATCCGTCGCGGAGGCTTCTGAAAAGTGGGATATCTCTCCTAGACAGGTTCAACGGCTTTTAGCCTCGAGCAGGATATCCCATGCCAAAAAATACGGAAGATCGTGGATGATTCCGGATGATGCGGAAAAACCCATCGACCTGCGAAGAGAAGAAAAGCTTCCTCAAAAATCATTATCATCCGATTTGTCTCGAATAATTGCCTCCACCACCATTCCCATGCCGGGGAATAATCCTGACTCGATTTTGGATACGATAAAAGACGAAAGGCTGCGGCTTCAATATGAGGGAGAACTCGCTTATCTGCGGGGCGACTTTGATCGGACGATGTTCTGCTACCATAAAACCGAAAGGGACGATGCGGCGAGGCTCCGCGCCTGTCCGGTGGCGATCGCGGCGGCTATCAGCATGGGCGACTACCGTGCTTATACAGAGATTGAATCTTATCTCAAACGATATGCGAATATAGGAAAAGGCAGCAACGCAGCCGCTATCGCGGAGCTGGCGCTTGCCACTGCCGCGGTGAGCGTGATTGCCCCTAACATGGCGTCTGACTGGATCAAGGAGGGAGATTTCAGCGCCCTTCCGGTACAGGCGAAGCCGGACGCACTTTATCTGCGGGCAAAATATTTTCATTGTGTGGGCAACATTGAAGCCATGCTGGCCGTGGCACAAACCGCGCTGATCCTTTGTGCGTCTGAACAGGGAATCACGCTGCCCGACATTTATCTGCGGGTGACGTGCGCCATCGCCTGCTACTCTCTCGAACGCGTGGAGGAAGCCCGCCGCTGGTTGCTGGAGGCCATGCGCATCGGTCTGCCCCATGGCTTTATCACCCCCTTCGCGGAATCGATAACCGCGCTGGGCGGTCTTGTCGAACAGTGCTTGGAGCAGGTTTTCCCCGATTATTACAATGTCGTCATCAGACAATGGGAACGTACTTGGAAAAATTGGATTACCTTTCATAATCAGTTTGCAAAAGAGAACATCACCCTCATCCTTTCCTTGCGGGAATATCATATCGCTTTGCTTGCAGCACACCATGTCCCTTACTTGAAAATTGCCAGACAGAATTGCATATCGGTCGGAAGACTTAAGAATATCATGCTGGAGATTTATGGCAAGCTGTTCATATCCGGCAGGGACGAACTTTCAAAATATATATTCTAGTACTTTGTTACCTCTAATTCCATAGGATACCGCCGGTTAAATTCCAGTATGGCTGCGTTGGTGTCAATTATCCACCGCCTTGCCCTACAGAAATTTTCCTCGTCGGATAACATAAGTTTTAGAGTTCACAAAGTACTAGTGTAAAAAAAGTGACTTTTCAGGAACAAAAAGTTACTATCCGAAACTTGGATTTTCTCCTATGATAGTGTAAGAAAGACTATCATAGGATTATTTTTTATATTCAAGGGGAGAGGGCGTGAAGGAATGCGCTTTGAGGGAAAGTATCCGTACAAGATCTGCCAGGCGGGAGGCCGCCGTTTCTTGATATTCTTGGAATATGACGAAGAGCTGAAAGAGAGCTACCCTGTATATCCGGACTTTGAGCAGTACCCGGAGTATACCGACGACGGCCGGCCTTTTGCCACAGCGGAACAGGAGAGCTGCTCCTGCTGCAAGCCGAATGCCCCGGGAAAACGGCCGCCTGGCGACTGTGGCAGCTGTGGCTGGCTTTACCGGGAGCATACGCCTTACGACCCCATCGGCATATGCATGTGCGACGCTCTGCGACGTAAAAAGGACTGACAGCAGAAGAAAAAAACAATTTGCGAACAGACTATGAAGAACTGGCTACATGATGGCTTTAAGGATGCACTGTTTATTTGAACCAATGACATGCAGTTGTGGTAGAAAGAGAAAAACGGGGGGAAGAAAAATGGCTGAGAAGGCTCATGATAGAAACAACTCTACGAAACAGGACTATACGGAAGATCTCGCGGAAGCTTCCGAAAACAAGAAGAGTAACAGGAAGAAAAGAAGAATAGCAATGTATCCTCTTGCTGCCGTACTACTGATTTGTATCGGCATGGGAAGTGTTTTCTTTTTAAATTCATGGAAAGGGGTCTTCTCCTCGAATATGCAGGTGACGGTCACGTTTGACAGCACCGGCGGCAGCGAAGTGAAAAACCGGACTGTACCAGCAGGCGAAAAACTGATTGAAGTTGATTCCCCTTTCCGCAGCGGCTATGTTTTTGCCGGATGGTATTATGAAGAAGCGCCCGTCAACGCATATAGTAAAGACGACGTATTTTCTCAGGACACAATGCTTTATGCCGGGTGGTATGAACCGGACATGGAGGTTGACAAAGCAGAATATATCAATGACTGTGACAAAAACATATCTTTTACAGTCCATTCTGAAGTTGTGCTTACAGAAAATAATCTGGCTGATTATATCCGTTTTTCCAGTATGGGCATGGAAGATGGAAAAACACTGTCTGTCAAGCAGCAGGATAATGGGTACCTGATGTATTCGAAAGACGGTTTTACGCCGGGGTCCACCTATTCTATCGGGATAGCCGACACCAAGACGGTATGCTTTATGAAAGCGGGCGAGGAAGAGGTATCGGATTCAGGGATAACGAGTTATAGCTTTACAATATATAAAGAAAATAAGAATAATGTTGTGATGAAAGCAAAGCCCAAGCTTCTTTCCTCCGCTGACGTATCGAATCTTGAAGTGGCAGGAGCAGTGGCTGACGGGGAGACGGGGAATGCAAAGGATAATGGTAAAACCATCTATCTTGCAGCGTTGATTAAAGATAACGGAGATTATCAGGCGGGAGATATTATCAGCCTTGGGAACGGGGAGGAGGATGTCAAGGAGAATAAATACTACAAAGTATTGAAAGTCAAAAGGGATAATACGGGCATCCATCTGCGTTTGATCGCGCCGAATATGGATGAGATCTATTCAGAATATGAATTATATTACCGCGGGGAAGCGGCCGGCTTTATCGAGGATGAAGAGAATACAGAAGAGCTTGTACAAACCTTACAAACTTCACTTAAAGAAAGTGAAGGGTACGATTATCTGTGTAAAACAATTGCACGCAGTATTAAAGCAAGTCCGACATTACTGAACAAGGTAAGCACTTTGGACATCAATAGCCAGAAACGGTTTGAGCAGATCAGCATAGGCACTTTGACGGATCTGATAAAAAACGTCCAGTTTGACATATCATTTGGAAAAACGCAAGACATAACGAACAAGGATAATGGATGCTACGGCAGAATTGGCTTTACAACGGGGGATATCGGCATAGAGCTGGCGGATAATATCAGCCTGACGATAAATCTGTCCGTGAGGGAAGATATCACCGCAACAGCCTATGGATGGCAGAAACTGGATGGGACAAAACTATATTTTGATAATGGCGTTTATATAAACAATGCATTCAGTCTGTCGTTCAGTGCGGTAATTGCCACCGATAGCGGCACGGTGAATATCACCGAGGAAATACAAAAGCTGATTGATTCTCAAAGTGATGATAAGACCTCTTCGATTGTGGATAGCCTGAATAAAGAAAATCTATTCGGGGAGGATCTCGATTATGTTGAAATCTTATCCAAAGAGCTGGGTGAAAAAACGGTTGATATATATGACACACTGTCCATTCAGTTCACATTGGATTTCAAGGTCAGTCTGGGAATGCGCGCGGGATTGAATTTGAACTTCAGCAGTGCGGAGCTGCGAAAGATCGGTATGTGCAATGTTGATTATTCAAGTGGCCAGCTAAAAACTGCTAAAATGAATTATTACAGCGGAAGAATGAGGTCCGAGGTTCATTTTACCGCTATTCTAAAGGGACAGATGGGTATCCGCGCAGGATTTCAAGCAGGCGTCAATTTCAGCGTATTTCATTTGAATGATTATTTGAATTTTGGATTTTCAGCAGAAATAGGCGTTTATGAAGAAATCAAGGGGTATATGAGATTTGAATATGATTATTTGAATTCCTCCGGTAAATCAGACTCAAACATGTCTTTGGCCGGCGGGCTGAAAAGCGAAACCGGCATATACGTGGAGCTTGGATTTTCCTGGAATGTATTTGGATATGAGGACAACGTGATTATTGCGGAAATGAAATTTCCAATTTTAACCATAGGCGCCCTTGAGTTTGCATCTGAATTTAAGGAAGAAGCAAATGCGATCACATTCAATACAAATTCCTATAACGTTAAAAACAGCGGGAATGCAGATCTGCTGGATCTGAAATACATTGACATTGCAGGCGATACCGGTGGGGTAACCGTTGAAGTCAAGCCTGCAGCCTCGAATGGCGATTATATGTTTTTTCTGGCACAAGATAAGTCCGGGAAAGGCAGTAAAAGCGATTTGAAGCATGTAACCCTCGATAAGGATAGCGGAATGATTACAATAAAGGACAACGCACCCGAACGCCTTGATTTTACGATTGTCGTTCAATATCGGAAGGGTTGTTCGCTGTTTTCCAAAGAATTAACGCTGATAACCAAGAATATTAACTTTACGTATATGAAATATAAAGTTGACGACAGTACTAAAAAATATAAAGCCACATTCTACATGCCGGATGGTACAGTATTGAGAGAGAATGAATATTATACCGGGCAGATTCCAGTTCCGCCGGCTGAAGATGCATATGAGGGGTTGCTGGTATATACAAAGTACAAGATAAAAGACTGGGCGAATCCGTGGAAAGAGGATTTCGCGGCCATATACAAGGATACAGACTATCATTTGGACTGTGAATTGAACTATAAAAATATCACCTTCACGGGGACTGTATATGATGAAAAAACAGGCAGATATAAATATGGAGTGATAAAGACTGCCCCGACGCTGGTCAGGGAGCTGCCGGTTCCGCCAGCATCGGCGGACATGGATATGGAACGGGGGTGGGCGTTCGACAGCTGGAGTCCTTTGCTGCGCACGGTTAATGCTGATTATAGTTATTGCGCTGTGTACAGACAACGAGATGATATGTGCTGGACCAGTTTTTATCTGGATGATGCTCATCGAATATCAGCAGATTTTGTAGAGAAAGGAACCATGCCTGAAGCACCGGATATGAGCCGATATACTGCCGACAACCAGCAATTCGTTGGATGGTGGCCGTCTTTGCATGCCTCAGCGAACAACTCGGAAAGATACTACGCTGTATTCAGGCCGTATTTGCATGTGACATTCAAGGACCGGAATGGAAAGATCCTCTCAGAACAGCGGATTGTGGCCGGAACAACGCCGGAGGGGCCAAAGACCGAGAACATCATCAAAGGAGAAGAGGATTATTATGAGAATCATTTCAGCTGCTGGGTGTCTGATGACGGGTCGAAATTAGGCCGTGTATACAAAGATACCGTGTATTCGCCGGTATATGAAAAGCACTGCTTTGAAGTGACAACAATCTTCGATGCCGGCGAACAGCCCTTTTCGGATGGAACAAGTATAAAAGAATACAAAGGCACCTATGCGGATAATCATTTTCTTTATCTTCCACAATTGATGTATCGGGATAATGAAAACACCTACACGGTTGATTACTGGCAGTCGACAGAAAAGAGGAATGGTTCATATGTCAAATTATACATGAGTAATATTCATACTGATTATAAATATAATCTTACATTTACTCCGGTATTTAAAAAAGGGGAGCCGATCGTGTACACGGTCCGTTTTGACGGCGGTGACGAAACAATATACCTTTCGGGACATTACGGAACGTTCATCACTTCGGACATGCTGACCGGTCTGAAGAAAACCTCGATGATTGATAATTATTTTTATGAGTTGGGCGATTATGGGCTGATGCTGCCGTACCGGTTTGGAACGGTAAAAAATGCAGACGGGTTGCCCGCTGAGTATATAGGCGTGGTGGCAAAATTCAAGTCGGTAGGCGTGAGTAAAACGTTTGCTTTTGATGCAAACGGCGGAAAATTTGTGGACAATGGAACGGTGAAAACCGTAACCGCGCCTTATGCGACCATAGCGTCTTTCAGTGAAGCGCCTGTAAAATCCGATGATGACGAGTATCGTTATGAATTTGCCGGATGGTCTTTCGAGAAAGATGCGACGTCCGGCAGCAGTTTCAACCATTTTGTGATCAATGGCGACAAAACGCTTTATGCGACTTATACTAAGACGCTGAGGGACTATACGGTCACGTTTGACGCAGGGAAAGGCTATTTCAAAGATGGAAAATCGATTGTTACGCAAAGTTACAATTACGGCATTCTTATATCACCGCCAGACGGACCGCTGCGGGATGAGACGGAGGTTTACCGATATTCATTCATCGGCTGGCAGCCTGCGCTGTCTGTCGGTACGACGGTCACCGGAAACCGCACCTATACGGCCGCCTACAGGGCCATCCGTCAGGATGGGACGCTGGATGCAACTGGGATTATCGTCTCAGACGGCAGCAATTACGAGGACATCAATGTTGGCAGTATAGAGGGCTATTCGTATGAACTGGTTGGCGATACGATTCCCACGCTGACGATAACGGGCAACGGACTGACGTTCAGCGGCTTCAGCAGCGAGGTGTGTGTGCGCATAGAATCCGGTGTCACAGATGTCACATTCAATGATCTGACGCTTTCGGGCGCGTATTCGGGAATAAGCGCCGTTCTGAATATGGAAGAGACAAGCACATTCCTCACGATCAATATTTCCGGAAGCTGCACCATCCACAACACCCAGAACGGCGAACAGGCTGTCCGCTTTGAACGCCCTGTCCTGCTGGCAGGCGCGGGGACAGGCGCAAAGCTTTCAATCAGCGCAAAAGGCTGCAGTGAAACTGTTTATTGCGGGAACATCCTCAATACGGATTCCCTGGAGCTAATAATCGCCGCTCAAAAACGGGAGGGAATTGAAGGCTTCAATGTTACTACGATTGCCAATGATGGTTCAAGCGGCGACTGGCTGTTCAAGGATTCTGCCATCCGCTTTGATTCGGAAGGTACTGCATGTGCAATCATGTCGGGAATCCACCTGGAGAATTCCAGTATGACTGCCATCGGTGAAAATGGTGCGATTGTCATGGGGAATATGCTGGTATCGGGTACATCCATAGTTGATATAACAGCCATTGGAGATGGTGCTGCGGCATTGAGTGTTGATACATTGATTTTTGACAGCTTTACCGGAAGCTTCCGCGTTCGCAGTACCCATTCAGCCTCTCCGGGCATCGCCGTCAAGGCATTTGGCGGTATTCAATTCGAGGAGAGCGGGACGGAGGTCGGTGCCGATGGATATGATCTGGGAGGAACAGTGATTGGTGTCTTTGACGACGCAGCTGCCGGCACACCGTATTCAAGCTTCGGCATGGATCCTGACGGAACGTTCGTACCCGCCTCCTCCGTGACAGTCACAAAATGATGACAACAGGTGCGGTATCCGCTACGAAATGCTTGAGACACGGACACTGTGGATGGTTTTTTATCTGTGCCTGAGAAGAAAACGGGATATGTTATTTAGCATATCCCGTTTTGCTAGTGCCAGTCCGTTCTGGTTTGCAGCGCAGCTCCTTAAAATTGCAGTATTATGAATATATGTAAATGAGAATAAATAAAAAATAAAAAAACAAGTGAAAACAGGCGAAAATAAGGAAAAAAGTCTTCACTTTATTAAGCTAATGTATTACAATACTGAAAGGCTGTCAATTTTATTAATAATTTTGGAGGAAACACGGAATGAAACGAATCATCGCGCTTATTTTATCTGTTGCTACAATTTTTGTCCTTGCATCCTGTGCCGGGAAAACCACAAAAGGAACTTTTACAATCGGCTTTGACAAGGAATTCCCGCCAATGGGATTTGTTGCGGACGACGGCTCTTATGTCGGATTTGACATTGATCTTGCAAAAGAAGTTGCAAAACGGTTGAATCTGGAGATCAAACTTCAGCCAATTGACTGGGCTGCAAAAGATATGGAACTGGAATCAGGCAATATCGACTGCGTATGGAATGGATTCACTATAACCACCGCACGGGAGACAACATACACATGGACCTCCCCGTATATGAACAACAATCAGATCGTTGTCGTGCCAAAAGACTCGAAACTGGCCTCTCTTGCTGATCTTAAGGGGAAAACAGTCGCGGTTCAGGATGACTCGAGCGCGCTTGACGCCATTGAAGCCCGCGCTGATTTCAAAACGTCAATCGCCAAACTTGTCAAGACCTCTACCAATCTCAACGCCCTGATGGAACTGGAATCGGGCTCTGTTGATGCAGTGGTCATGGATGAATGTGTTGCCCGCTACAATATCGAGAAAAAAGGCGGAAAATTCAAAGTATTGGAGGAGATTGTCGGTTCTGAAAAGTTCGGAGTCGGTTTCAAGCTGGGGAATACCACACTGCGCGACAAAGTCGAAACAACTCTTCTTGCAATGGCGAAAGACGGGAAATTGAAAGAAATTTCTACCAGCTGGTTTGCAAAAGATATCACAACAATCGGTAAATAAATTCAAATCGGTAAATAAATTCAAATCGATAAATAAAATCGAATCAGTGAACAAAATCAAATCAGTGAATAAAATCGAATCAGTGAATAAAATCAAATTTAAACCAGAAGGATTCGAATCCGATAATTACAAGATCCGGATTTTCTAAACGGCAAGATCCGGATTTTGTGAAGAATAAGAAAATCAAACAAATAAACAAACAAACAAACAAGCAAACCAATAAACAAGCAAATAAACAAGTAAATAAACAAGTAAATAAACAAGCAAATAGGCAAACCAATAAATAAAAAAGAAAAGAATAAGATTTATTCAGTAAAGAGGAGTGATTACTTTGATCGGGTCCATGATCGTTGCATTACAGATGCCAGCAGTTTTTGAAAATCTGGTTTCTCCTCAGATGACCGCTATATATGTTCAGCTTTTAACAGGGCTGTTGACTACGATTGAAATATTCGTGCTTACACTTGTATTTTCCCTGCCGTTCGGTCTAATTATTGCTTTTGGCCGAATGTCGAAAAATGTTGTTTTGCGATGGATTGTCAAGGTCTATATTTCGATTATGCGCGGAACTCCGCTTATTTTACAGATCATGTTCGTCTATTTTGGACCGTATTTCATTTTTGGAATTAAAATCAGCAATACGTACCGGTTTTATGCGGTTATCATTGCCTTTGTCCTGAACTATGCTGCTTATTTCGCCGAGATTTACCGAGGGGGCATCGAATCGATGCCTCTTTCCCAGTACGAATCCTCTCAGGTATTGGGGTTTAGCAGATCACAGACCTTTTTCCGCATCATTCTTCCGCAGGTTGTAAAACGTATTTTGCCTCCGATCACAAATGAAATTATTACTCTTGTCAAGGACACCTCCCTGGCTTATGTCATCGCAGTAAGCGAGATGTTCACCGCTGCAAGCTCTCTTGCATCGGCCCAGTCGTCTGTGGTGCCTTTTTTAATCGCAGGAATATTTTATTACATATTCAATTATGCAGTTGCTTTTATTTTGGAAAGATGTGAAAAAAGCTTTGATTATTATCGATAGGAGATTGTGATGAGCTTACTTGAAATCAGGAATATCAATAAATCCTTCGGCAGCCTGCAAGTGCTGAAGGATATCACCCTCTCGGTAGAAAAAGGGCAGGTGCTGTCCATCATCGGACCGTCCGGCTCGGGCAAGTCGACATTATTGCGTTGCGCGACTCTGCTTGACCGGATAGACAGCGGCAGCATTTCCTACAATGGCGAAGCAATGGTGAAAACAGGGGACGAGGGGGTTCTTTACGCACCGCCCGCACTGCTTAAGGAAATACGCTCTTATTTCGGACTGGTATTCCAGAATTTTCATCTTTTTCCGCACTTTACAGTCCTGCGAAACATCACAGAAGCCCCGATCCATGTGGCAAAGCAAAGCCCGGAGCAGGCAAAAGCCAATGCCATGCGGCTGCTGGAACAAATGGGACTGACGGATAAAGCCAATGCATATCCATGTCAGCTTTCCGGCGGACAACAGCAGAGGGTTTCCATTGCACGCGCTTTGGCGCTTTCGCCGGATATTCTGTTTTTCGATGAGCCGACAAGCGCGCTTGATCCTGAACTGACAGGTGATATTTTGAAAATCATCCGGGATCTTGCCGCCATGCATATGACAATGGTGATTGTAACGCATGAAATGAGCTTTGCCCGTGATGTCTCCGACCATATCATTTTCATGGACGAGGGTGTCATTGTCGAGCAGGGAGAGGCCTTGTCTCTTATTCGCAATCCGCAGCAGGATCGAACAAAATTGTTTCTGAACCGATTTGAGAAATAATGCTGCCGTTATTTTGAAAAACGATTATTTAACCGGCCTAAAACAATAAATCTTTTTATAAATACAAAATGTACTTTGGAAAACACAAAAACGCACTCTTGAAAAAACGTGGAATAAATTATTGTCTGACGTTTTATTTCCATTGAAAACAGCAATAATATGTAGTAACATATTGATAATTACAAATTAATAATTTACTTGTAAAGGAGATAGCAAGATGGGTTTATTACAAGCTGGCATTGGGGCGCTTTCCGGCGTTCTGGCCGATACGTGGAGAGAATATTTTTACTGTGAGGCCCTTGAAACCGATATCCTGGTGGTAAAAGGCAAAAAGCGCACATCGAAGCGCAGTTCGAATACCAGAGGGGAAGAAAACATCATATCAAACGGTTCCATCATTGCGGTAAACGACGGGCAGTGCATGGTGATTATCGAGCAGGGCAAGGTGGTTGACATTTGTGCGCAACCAGGCGAATTTGTTTATGACACCTCGACGGAGCCGAGCGTTTTTTCCGGCAATCTGGGAGAAAGCATCAAGAAGACCTTTGCACAGGTCGGCAAGCGCTTCACCATGGGGGGCGACACCGGCAAGGACCAGCGGATTTATTTCTTTAACACCAAGGAGATCCTGGGAAACAAATATGGCACGGCCAATCCGATTCCGTTCCGGGTGGTTGACCGGAACATCGGTCTGGATATCGACATTTCTGTTCGCTGCAACGGGGAATATTCGTATAAAATCATCAATCCGATCCTGTTTTATACGAATGTGGCCGGCAATGTGGAAGAAGAATACAACCGGGAAAATATTGACAGCATGCTAAAAACCGAACTGCTTACAGCGCTTCAGCCCGCATTTGCTAAAATTTCAGAGATGGGTATCCGTTACAGCGCGATACCCGGCCATACCGTTGAGCTTGCCGATGCACTGAACGAAGTGTTGTCAAAAAAATGGACCGATCTTCGCGGAATCGCTGTAGCATCCTTCGGTGTCAATTCCGTCACCGCATCCAAAGAAGACGAAGATATGATCAAACAGCTCCAGAAGAGCGCGGTCATGCGCGATCCGACCATGGCTGCCGCCAATCTTGTCGGCGCTCAATCCGATGCGATGAGAGCGGCTGCTTCCAACGAAAATGGAGCGATGATGGGCTTCATGGGAATGGGCATGGCGTCCCAGGCCGGCGGAATGAACGCACAGAACCTTTTTGCCATGGGCCAGCAGCAGCCTCAGCAACAGCAGGCTCAACAGCAGCAGACACTGAAAAATGGCTGGACCTGCGTATGCGGTGCGGTAAATACCGGCAAATTCTGTGCGGAATGCGCAAAGCCAAAACCGGAACCGTCAGTAGAATGGACCTGCTCCTGCGGAACGAAAAATACCGGCAGGTTCTGTGCGGAATGTGCAAAGCCAAAACCGGCCGAAGTCGGCTGGACCTGTTCCTGCGGCACCATCAACAAAGGCAAATTCTGCGTGGACTGCGGTACACCGAAACCTGCGGGCGCACTGCTTTACCGTTGCGACAAATGCGGATACGAGCCGAAGGATCCCGCCAATCCGCCTAAATTCTGTCCGGAATGTTCCGACCCTTTTGATGACAATGATGTAAAAAAATAACGATTGCTTGATGGAGGCTAGAATATCATGAGTGAAACAACAAATGATCATTGGAATGAAGAGGAGATCAATATCACAGAGACCAAGAAAGAAACCGACAAAAAATGTTCTGCCTGCGGCGGCATTATGGATTATGATCCCAGGACGGGCGGCCTTCTTTGCCCTTTCTGCGGCCACACGGAAGAGATAATCGCAGCGGATACCACCAATAACAAAGCGCAGGAACTCAGTCTGGAGTCGGCTGAACAGACAGGCAATTGCGACTGGGGTGTCAAAACGAAAACCATTATCTGCAAGTCCTGCGGCGGCGAAACCGTCTATGATGCACTGCAAACTTCCGGGGAATGCCCCTACTGCGGATCCAACCAGGTAACGGAAGTGCAGGATCAGGATACACTGGCCCCCGGCGGAGTCTGCCCGTTCAAAATTGACAAGAAACAGGCAGGCGCTAATTTTAAATCATGGCTTGGAAGAAAGCTCTTTTGCCCGAAAGCTGCGAAAGAAAAGGCAAAGCCCGATTCGTTTACCGGAGTCTATCTCCCTTATTGGACATTTGACGCGGAGACGTTCTCGGAATATTCCGCACGTTACGGGATTGACAGAACCACAACCGACAAGGACGGCAACAGCCATACAACCACCGACTGGTACTCGACCCATGGTATCTATTTAGAAAACATCAATGACCAGCTGGTGATTGGAACAACAAAACACAACGCGGATATCCTTTCCCGCATCGAACCATTCGACACGGAGGATAATGTTGCGTACAAGCCGGAATACCTTGCGGGCTTTGCATCCGAACGCTATTCGACAGGCCTTAACGATGCATGGACGAAAGCAAAGGATTTTATCAAACGTCACTTAACAGACAAAATCAAGGAGAAGGTCAGACATGAGAACCATGCTGACAGCGTGGACCGTGTCAACTTTACGCCTGTTTTCGACAATGTTACGTATAAATATTTACTTCTTCCGGTTTTCCTGTCGTCATTCAAATTCAATGGCAAAGTCTATCAGTTCATGGTAAACGGACAGACGGGCAAGGTTGGCGGCAAAGCGCCGGTTTCTCCGCTGCGCGTATTGATTGCGATTGCGATCGGGCTGGTGATCATCGGCATATTAGTGCTTGTAAAGCAGTATACATAAGCAGAATAGAAATTCCAAGTGGAAACATGCGCGAAATATGCGCGAAACATGCGCGAAACATAGGGACGGTTCTTGTGCAATATGGGGACGGTTCTTATATTGCATAAACAGAATAAAATGCAATATAAGAACCGTCCCCATGTTGCACCCATATTGCACCCATTTTTCATAAAAATTGAAACAAAAGGAAATCAAGCTATAACTGTAAAGATTTTTATTAATATGAAATTAAGTATGAAATAAGTAAGCTATTATTTATTAATTTATTGCTTGACTTACATAGAAGCTATAGGTATACTGTTTACATAGAAGTTATATGTAAGGAGGTGTGATTTTTGATTTCTAAAGATTTAGTAGCTGCATCATCAAGACCGTTTATCCTTTCATTATTATCTAAAAAAGAAAGCTATGGTTATGAAATAATAAAAAACATCCAAGAACTTTCGGACAGTGAAATAATATGGAAAGATGGGATGCTCTATCCTGTGTTAAAGAAGTTATGTGAGAATAAATTGGTTGAATGTGAATGGAAGATGGTTGATGGGAGAAAGAGAAAATATTATAAAATAACAGCTTTAGGGCTAGAAGCCTTAGAAACTGAAAAATCCCAATGGGAAATAGTTAATACCACTTTAAATAATATTTGGAGGTATTCTTTATGTTTCGATTAAAAGATTCCATAGACAACTGGAAACAAAAATTATCGAATAGCAATTCCTTTACAAATTCTGATATTGAAGAATTGGAAAGTCACTTATTAGAGGAAATAGACATTCTAAAGAAAAAAGAGTTAACAGAAGAAGAAGCTTTTTATATTGCTTCCAGTAGACTTGGCTCAGTAGAATTACTGAGCAGTGAGTTTTCTAAAATCAATACAAAATCGATCTATCTTAAAAGAGTAGCATGGCTTCTTGGCGGATATATACTAATTTCTTTTATTCAACAGCTTATAGCCGCTTTTTCTATCTTTTTAACAAGCTATATAGATACTATAAATACATTTGATACAGACACATTATTCTATTTCAATCTGGTAATTAGTATAATTATTTCAATAATATTTCTATATTTTCTATTAATTCCAAGGTACCAGCTGCTATCAAAAATTCAATCTGCTTTTAACTATTTATTTGCTTTTAAAAAACGGCTTTTAATGTTACTTTTCCTTGTGTTTATTATTATTAATTCTGCAGGCTTCAATATATTACGCGTTTTTGTAGTAAATAATTTAGGCGTATCAGATTATGGGAAAATGATGATGAGTGAAAACATATTCATTATAATATGGTCAATAATATTATGCATGACTTTTATGCTGCTATCCTTTCGAAAATCTCGGAGCTAAACCATTTATCCCTGATTACAAATTTAATTTATTGGAATCATAACCATTAAAAAAGTCGAGAACTCTATAAAAAGTTATGATATAGTAAAAATGCTTCATGAAGCATTTTTAATTGATAGGGGATAGGATGGACTACTTTATTGTCATATGGTCAGTAGTGGTGTTTGTAGAAAATCGGCTTCAAACCGATTTTGAATATGCAGAGCTTGAAAAAGCAACCGGTTTTTCACTTCCTCATATTCGTTCGCTTTTCGCTAAACTAACAGGCAAATCTCTTGCACGATATGTTTTAAGCCGAAAAATTGCACACGCAGCTTTTGATATTATCCATAGCGAAGAAAGCATACTAAATATTTCTGCTACATACGGCTTTAATAATCCTGATACATTTACCCGAGCATTTAATCGTATTACAGGAGTTACACCGCAGGAATTCCGAAAGCAAAGGCAACAGGTTGGTCGAATAAAGCTTTGTGCAGGAGTTTACGGTGTGTCAGAAAGGAAGGAGTCAGTGGATCACGAGAAAATAACAGCAACAGGAAGTACAATTTTATACGGGGTTCCAAGAGTCGGATATGATGTCTATGGATGTACGCCTTTCCCTATTTGTTTAAAGGGTGCAGCTAACTATCTCGGCGAAGATGTTGATTATGATTATGCTATGGTTTCCAGCGGTTCGGCATTCCGTTTAACATGGGATGAGACCTGCTGGAACGGTGGCAATGTTGATGTGCTGCATACGTTTGACGATCCGATTTTGGTTTATAAAAACGGTATCGAAGCGCTTGGCCGTGAATTCAAGCTATTAGGAAGAGAAAATCATTTGACACGCAGCGATCCTGCAAAATTTTCATCTGTCGAATCAAGCGCAACGAAAGAAGATTTTATCAGTTTTATTAAAGAGCAGATAGACAAAGGATATCCTTGTATCGGGCTTGGTTTTATCGGCCCCCCGGAAGCCTGCCTTATTGCGGGGTACCGTGATGGCGGACAAACACTGCTTGGATGGAATTTTTTTCAGGACAGCCCCGAATTTGCTTCCAGTGTAAAGTTTGATGATTCGGGATATTTTGTCACCGATTCTTGGTGGGAAAATGAAGAAACAATAGCTGTCATGTCAATGGGTGAAAAAATTTCTGAGCCAATGCTTTTAAAGAGGCTGGTGCAGAATGCTGTCGCTGTCCTTTCCAGCCGCAAGCATGGAAATTATACAAAAGGGATTATGGCATATGATGCGTGGGAAAAAGCGATTACAGATGAAAACCAGTTTCCAAAAGAACCTATTATGCCGATTCTTGTTGAACGACTAATGTGTCAGGGTGATGCAATGGATTGTCTTGCTGACGGACGGGATAATGCCAGGAAATATTTTGAGAAACTGGCTAATCAAAATCCCGATCAACCTTTATTCAAGGAAATAGCGAGCAGATTCCAAATGGTCACACAAAACGCATATAGTATGTATCAGGTACTTGGCGGTTGGCAGAGAAATGAAAAACAGTTACGTGCGTTGGCTAAAATAGAAAATCGCCGTAAGATTGCGGAGTTGATTGATAAATGCAGAACTGCCGATACAGAGGCATTGCATTTTCTTCAAAAATTGGAACCATTGCTTTAAGAATTGAATTTTTAAAAGCCACTCGCCTAAGTCGAGTGGCTTTTGCCTTATTTACTCCTCTTTTTTCCCAGGAACAGCTTCCATTCCGAACATTGCCAGCGCTTGGCTGACTTTATCGAGACGCATGGTTTTCTTTCCTTGTTCCAGTTCTCTGACAAAGCGTAACCCCAGACCCGATCGCATCGCAAATTCTTCCTGCGTCAATCCTGCTTTTTTTCTTTCTTCTTTTACAAATTTACTAATTGTATTCATATTATAAAGGTAAACGTTTAATCTTCAAACACACGATCATGCGTTTGTTTCAATTGGTAAATACCTGACATCCTATTATGACTGCATTGATTCGTATCACTCATAACTCACCCTATTCATCCAATTCCGAGTATGCGAACTCTTTATTCGAAGCGAAGGATCCATCAACGTCACTTGAGGATCTGACGATAAGGAAACATGGTAGTTTCTGGTAATAGGATGAAGGGGCTTTTTTCTGTATTATATCTATGATGAGCTGCATTGCCGTACAGCCAATTTGGAAAAGGTTTGGGTCAACACTGGTAAGGGATGGAATCGAATACTTGGCAAAAAGATTATCAAAACCAACGACGACAATATCCCGTGGCACACTGAGCCCCTCGTCAATTGCAGCATGAACGGCACCTATTGCCATTAAGTCGTTGTGGGCGAAAACGGCATCCAAATTCTTGTGCTGCTTGAGCAGATCTTTCATCAACTGATAGCCATCCTCCATCGTCCAATTACCGATTCGAAGCATATTCGGATCAAAACTCATATGCCGGCTGATGATGGCTCGTTGAAAACCAGTTAACCGGTTGCTCATCGGGATGGAATTGATGGGTCCGCTGATCATGGCGGGGTGGTTGCGTCCAAGATCGAGTAAGTGTGATGTAGCAAGAAAAGCACCTTGTTCGTCATCATAATTAACGGTAAAACCATCGTCTGTTATGGTGCAATATGCATATACAACGGGAAAGGGAAGATTTTTAAGTATCCCTGTCACATCGCGCGGAAACTGAGCGACATAGATAAGCCCGGCTGCTGCATAGTCGATATCTTGAAGTAATTCTGTCACCCAGGCATCAAGCTGTTCACGAGGTGGCCTCATATTATATTGTTTATGCATAATATTCATATTATAAATAATTACACTATAATTGTTCTTTTCTGCAACTTGGCATATTCCCGACAATATGCGATCACAAAACTCCACCCCGATTTGTTCGGTCACGACGCATATCTTGCGCCGGATCGTCATTTTGCTTCGTTTGGATATGTAACCGGCTTCTTTCGCCATTTTGACAATCTGTTGACGCAGCTCGGGAGTCATACGTCCTTTGCCGTTTATAGCGTTAGAAATTGTTGCTACGGATACCTCCAGATGCTTTGAAAGCTCGTATAATGTCAATTGATTACCTCCTATCACTATTAATCATTGAATTATAGCACATTTGCTTAAACAAAGTAATGAATTATACTAAAATCAGTAAAATATTAATCAAATTAATCAAGATAAAATTGGTTAAAATGCATGAAATGGGTTGACCATGGTTGATGAAGTAGTATAATATACCTTATAGTAAACGTTTAATATCCATATATGAGTAGCCGTTTACAACGATCTTCAATTCTATTATTAAAATTGGTTAACGTTTTGAAAGGAGAAAAAAAGATGAAACTAAAAAAAACCCTCACATTGATTCTTGGAGTAATTATGATGGTTGCTGTATTGGCCGGTTGCGGTCAGCAAACAAAAGTCGAGACGTCATCAACCCCCGCGGGTGATGAAAAAGCGTCTCCGTCACAGGCCGAACCCATCTCATTGAGCTTTGTGTATTGGGCAGACGGTGTACAGAAAGAATTGGTTGAGGCTGCGGTCGCAGCTTACGAGAAGGCTAACAAGAATATTACGATTACGGCCGAGGCATTGCCGGCAAGCGGAGAGTTCCCAGGCATCATAGAGACGCGGAAGCAGAGTAATACCCTGCCAGATGTCAGCTATATGGGCGAAGGGGACATCATGAAATATAACGAAATGGGCATTCTTGCAGATATCAGCCCGCTGCTTAAAGGGGCAAATGCGCCAGAGAAGCTGGATGCAATCACGATCCGGGATAAAGAAGGCCATATCTTGGGTATCGGGCTTTCCAACCAACTTGAATTATTGTACTATAATAAAAAACTTTTCGACGATGCAGGTATCGCATATCCTCCTACCAATGTGGCGAATGCATGGACATGGAAAGAATTCTTAGACGTTGCGAAAAAGCTGACCAAAGACACTAGCGGTCATAATGCTACGGAAGCGAGCTTTAATCCTAAGATGATCCAAACGTATGGTTTGGGATTAAGTGCAACGATGGCATTTCATCATTTCTGGGCACTATATTCCAATGGTGGTGGCGTAGTATCGGCCGACGGCAGCGAATTTCTCTGGGATAAACCGGAATCCATCGAGGCGATGCAAGAGTTTATGGATATGATTAATGTGGATCATGTTGCCAATGCTGCGACAAATACATGGTGGACCGATCTTGGCAATATCGCTACAGTGGATGCCGGCGGTGCAGCCATGATGTTTAACGGGTCTTGGGATTTGGCGAGTATCCCCGCCTGCAGCAAGCCGAACAATATTGGCGTCGCTGTATTGCCTAAATTTAAAAAGGCTGTTACGATGAACTGTGGGGCACCCATGGTGGTATACAAGACGTCCAAACATGTCGAAGCAGCAATGGCATTTGCCAAGTATATGCTTGACCCCGCTAACAACTTGCCTTTGATCCAGAGCGGTGCATGGCTGCCTAATGATGTATCCTGGTATAAAGATGAGACTATTATCACAAAATGGACAGCCAAGCTGCCGAAGGATGCTGTGTCAACGATCATGAGCTATTCTACGACTCCGGGCGCTATCGTGCAATGGCCAGCTTACTATGTGCCGGCCTACGGCAAGATGGATGTCGCTTATGCCGCATCGGATATTGATAAGGCGTGGGCCGGTAAAATCACTGCTCAACAATTGTTCGACAAGAGCATGCCGAATATTAAGACTCTTTTTAAATCCGGCACGGTAAAGTAATCTATATGCTCCCGGCAGAAACGACCTTTCTGCCGGGAGATTTCTACTATTATCTATTTACAGGAGCAAAGGGGGAGGCTGCGTTATGCGGACATTGGTGCTAAAAAAACGAGCCGTCGGCAAGAAAAACAACCAGACCAGGCGAGAAGGGATGACAGGCTATTTATTTGCTTCTCCTGCCATTATCGGTTTTTTGCTGCTAACGCTGTATCCTATGGCAGCCAGCTTGTTTTACAGCTTTAATAAAATCGATTTGCAGGGTGATATGGAATGGGTCGGACTCCAAAATTTTGTACAGATTTTAAATGATTCCAGTATTGGCTTTCTAAAATCCATGCGAGTGACGATGGTGTACGCTTCTATCAATACTTTTCTAATTATTATATTCTGCTTAATTGTCGCACTGCTCTTAAATCGAAAATTCCATCTGCGTAATTTGTTGCGGGCGATATTTTACCTGCCTGCCGTTATCCCCATGATTTCTACCGCCATCCTATGGAAACTGCTTTTGCAGAATGCAGCAGGAGGCGGGCTTATTAATCAATTTATTATGAAAGTGCTCCATCTGTCTCAATTGAATTTTCTCACGGATATTCGATTGGTTTTCATCACTCTTTTTGCAATGGGACTTTGGACCTGCGGTGGCACGGTTGTAGTTTTGCTCGCTTCTTTGCAGGACGTCCCACGTGAACTCATCGAAGCGGTGGATATTGATGGAGGAAATGCGTGGCATAAGTTTCGGTATATTACTTACCCAACCATTAAGCCGGTTTTGTTTTTTCAATTAATTATGTGTATGATCACGTCGATTCAGGTTTTTACCCAGAGCATGGTCCTGTCCAGCAATGGCGCGCCTAACCGCATGACGTATTTTGTGAATATAATGATATACGATCATTCCTTTAAACAGAGCGGGATGAGGGGAATCGCGGCGGCGGAAGCATGGGTCGTCTTTTTTATCATACTGATCATCACCGGTGTGCTGTTTTACTTCCAGGGTGCATTGCGCCCGGATCGCTGCATGCCGAGAAAAAGCAAAGGTGGTCGCATCAAATGATTATGCAGAACAATACTGTCATGGCCTTGACTTCGAACAGAATAAGCCGTCTCAAGAGGCGCAGAAGGATCATCAATATCGCCTTGATCATATCGGCCTTTTTGCTCGCGATACTAGTCGCTTTTCCTCTTTATTGGATGATTAGGTGCTCCCTGGTGTCCAAATCGGCTCTGACCGTTCCAGAATACTTTTCGGATCCTCCCAGTATTTTCCCAAAGGCAATTCAATGGTTTAACTATACCTTGGGCATGGAACGTATCAATTTTCTTCAGCAGTTATGGAATTCCGTCATGATCACCATCCCCTATGTGCTGGGAAATCTGTTGACGACGAGCGTCTCTGCCTATGCGTTTGCGCGGATCCGATTTCCTCTGCGGGGAATGTGGTTTGCACTGGTTATCAGCACTATGATGCTGCCCAGTGCGGTGACGCTGCTTCCACAGTACGCTATGTACACCCAAATGGGTCTCGTAGGTACTGATGCCATTTTCGGCGGACGGCTGCCGCTTATCTTGCCTGCTTTTTTCTGTGCATCGGGAAATGCGTATTTTGTATTCATGCTCAGGCAATTCATGATGACTATACCTGTTGAGATGGATGAGGCGGCACGGATTGATGGCGCCGGTCATATGCGCATATTTACCAGCATTATACTGCCACTGATCCGGCCTGCGCTGATCG
>CAZJXH010000029.1:0-21346 GCA_964549475.1 uncultured Oscillospiraceae bacterium | reverse complement strand
TGGGAACTGGGGTATGTTATTTCGGAGCTGAATTCTGGTCGATTTTTCAAAAAGGGCGAGCAGCGTGTATCGCTCAAAACGGTTAGTTATTCTCAAGAGCCAATCAATACAATGGGCGGGATGACAATCGTGCCCAATTGCCTAATTGACGATATTGTGGTGAGTGAAACAAGCATATTGCTATTACCGGGCGCAGATGCATGGAACGACCCAAAGCATGGCGCTATCATCAAAAAAGCAAGCGAATTTCTCTCTTCAGGCGCTACGGTGTGTGCAATCTGCGGGGCTACCGCTGCGCTTGCCAACTTTGGACTATTGGATAAGCGTCCGCATACCAGTAATGGGCCGGGATTTCTTGAAATGGTTTCTCCTGGTTATAAAGGGCAAAGTTTTTATATAGACAAGCCATCTGTAGCGGATAACAACCTTATTACTGCAAGTTCCACCGGAGCTTTGCTGTGGGCGAAACAAATTATTGAGCATTTAGGTGTTTTTCAGTCAGACACACTGGAATCTTGGTATGAATATTTTAGTACCGGTGAGCCTGAATCTTTCTTTGCCCTTATGCAAACTTTGCCGTCTGGCAATGAAAACTGATCCACTTTTGTCATAAACAGGACATATAATTGACAGAAATGACTTCATTGTAGTTGTTAATTGTGAATAATAATGCTAGTATAGTTCTGGCGTTTGATTTAACGGCTTCAGCACTATTCTACCTAAAACGGTAGAAGACACTGCAGCGGTTAAGAAGTGTCAGGAAGAATAATTATTGAAGGAGCTAAAGATTATGCAGTATAAAAGCGAACAGGTAGTCTTAAAAGAAAAATTCATTGGTCATGATGCGAAAAATCTGGCGTTACTTGATGACATGCTCAACAGGTATGCAGTTAACGGATGGACACTATCTACGATGACAACAACGGTTGCCGCAGGATCTGGCATTGGCGGCGGTGACAGGACGGTATTTACGCTCGTCTTTCAGAAGCAGTGATTTCGGGTGTGCAAATCGTTTTTTATTGACGGAGTTGCCTGTCAATAGATAGAAGAATATACTGTCAACGACATTCTATTATAATAGTAAAAGCCTCGGGTGTTAAAGTTCTATCAAATAAAACATCCCGAGGCTTTCGTTTTCTGGAAGCATTATTACCAATATGTAAAAATTGTCGAGAAGAATGGATATCCCCCGGTAATCATCAAGAATGCTTCATTTTTGTCCTTGGTAGCTTCGCAAAAACCTTGTGAATATCAGCGCTCTTATAAGCAGTCTTACCCCGCTTTCTGTTCCGTCATGATCGTCGGGAGAAAGCTCTTTGTTTGCGGCTAAAAAACGCTTGATTCTTGGTATGTCAAGATATTTTCTTTCAAGCTCGTTATCGCCGATTGTTACCATTTCCTTGTAAACCGCAGCCCATTCAGGGGCTATCCGCTGCATCCAGTCCGCCGCCTGTCTTCCGCGCACAGTCGTATTCAGCCGAACCTTGTCCGGCATGCAGCCCTCCATGGCATGGCGGATAAACCTACGTTCTTCTCCATCGCGCACCCACTGGTTTTCGGGTAGATTTATGCAGAATTCGATCACTCTTTTGTCTCTTGTCGGGTCACGCTTTTCCACGCCAAATGCAAGCGCGCTTTTTGTTTCAATCGCGCCTAAATGCGAAAATCCGGAAGTTCCCAGCATCTTCATGCGCTCATCAAACGAATCTCCGTGTTCGAGGAACAATCGGTCATCTTTATACATTTTAAACCTTTTTTTAACTTTCATAGCTTTAGCAAACTGTGGATTAATCGGAGAAAGAAGCTCTGTAAAATCCTGTCCGCTCCTTTTCTTGTATCTGAACTTTTTTATTCCGTGTGGCATGAAATTAAACACGACGGCGAGAATCAGTCGCAGCGGATTAATTTTTTTTCGTTCTGAGTATGCCTTTATTTCTTTAAAAAATGTCCGAATACGCCCGTTTTTGAGCAAATATATCATATAAGGACTGAAACCTCCCCATGAAACAGTGGCGTTGCCGGTCTGTCCGCTCAGCAGTATGCCTATTCCCATGTCTTTAGCTGTTTTATAGCACGTATTACCCCAATAAGCATTTTCAAGTGTTTTATACGGCTGCTCCAATGTACCGAGTCTTTCATTAATTTCAGTTAATGGGCTTTTCCCCTCCGATGCTATATAGCGCGGTTCGATATTGCCCATATAGGCACAAATCTCATCCACATATTCCCGCTCATCGGCCAGCTTACCCTTAGGCAGCCATTCCTGGTAGCATTCCATAGGCACCTGAGTGAAGCTATATAGCTTTTCGTTTCGTTTCTTCAGTTCCGGCACCGCAAGACAGGCGACTGAACCGGAATCCAGTCCGCCACTCAGTAGAATACCGATTTTTTTAATGCTCCGTAAACGGCTGTTGACTGCCTCGGAGTAGACCTTTCTGAAAGCTGCCTCATATTCCGTGTCTGTATCATAATGTATCTCTTTTGTCTTTTTTATCTCCCAGTAGCGCCATTTATTTATGCCATTCATGTTGACAAGCATGGCACAGGCAGGAGGCAGGTTGAAAATTTCCTCAAAGATTGTAATCTCATCGCCAAGTTCATGACGTACACTGGTAATCGCGAGGAAATCAGCAATATAAGTCTCGTTCAAATGTTTACTTATCCCATTGATTTTAAATAACGGTTCCATCAGTGTTGAAAAAGCGAATATGTCCGGTGAATGATAATAATAGAGCGATCTTTTCCCGACATGATCGCGCGCGCAGAACAGCTCGTTCTTCTGTTTATCCCAGATTGCGAAAGCAAAATCGCCTACCAGGTACTCCGGGCATTTTATCCCCCACTTTTTATAAGCTTTCAATATCAAAATGCTGTCTGGTATGTTATGTTCTTCAACCGGGATGGCAAATATCTCGAGAAGATCAGGACGGTTATCGATTATCGCGTCCGCCGTAATGACAAGCGAAGCTTCTTTATCCTCATAAGGTAATGTCTCCTTTAGGGATTCGGGCGTTACGCAGTTTTGATGACAACCTAAAAAAACGGGGCCTTCAGTGAAGCTCCCCGCTTTATCAAAATGATATCTGCCAAACTGTCCCATCACAAATTGAGTTCCCTCAGTATTTACAGACTTGTTTTTTGTATAAATGCCACAGATTGCGCTCAAAATATCACTTCTCTTTCAAGCTCGCGCTCCCTATCTACATAGCCATCCAATAAGAATAAATTATGTTCTCTTCATCTAATTGGGGTTAGGCTTTACTACCTCAAATAAAACTTATGACATTCGTTCAAGATCATCTTCGCCTGCGTTACCCCCCAGTTCAGTATCTTCATTTACCGACAAAACAGTAATCTCCGGGTCTTTCCATTCTCTCTTTGTTTCTTGCATATTCTCGCCCTCCTAAAATCTAATTTTAAAATAGCCTGTAAAAATAACCCCAATCCGTTATACGCTTGCTTGTAATGATTTTTGATATTGCTGTCAGCTACCATTATCGTGACCATTTATATAAGAATAAGCACTGAATAATTAACTGTTCTCATAATCACCATCCAAATTCGAACCTCCGCTGCCGGATTCAGTATTTTCATTAACCGACAAAACAGTAATCTCCGGATCTTTCCATTCTTTCTTTATTCCATTTTCTTTCATATCCGCTTTCTCCTCTCAAAATCAGTTTACTTCAATCAGGTTTTCACTATTAAGCTTTGTTAAAAAGGCAATGACCGATTCTTCGCACCGCTCTTTTGAAACGTCATATTTCCCCGTCAGCCTTGAAACAAGTTCGCTAACTGTCAAAGCCCCGTCAAGGCTCTCCCAAATATCCGTAGCGATTTCATTAAATCCGTAATACTGGCCATTCGCTATACTCATCATAACGGCCTTCCTGTCAAGCTCTGCTGTGATTATGCTCTCGTTTTTTTGTACAATCGAGTTTTTATTTATCATGTTTGTAAACATTCTCCTCAACGACGACCTCAACGACGGCGACATTCGACACCTTATTACATGGACTGTCTACCTTTGTTAATTGTATAATAATTATTTACTAAGCTCAATAGTTTTCGTTTAAAATTATTCAAAAATCTCGTGACAAATATCGGCTGGCGATATAATTGTATTATGGATACCGATATAACGGATAGCGTAATATGCGGAAGTGGCTGTTTTGCCAGAGAGCTCTGATAGAGGTGCTTTAGCAGAGGCAGTATTTTATTATCACTTTATTCCCTGATGCATGGATATGAAATTATGCAAAATGTTAAAGAGTTAAGCAATGACAGGATGAATCTTGGTGCTGGATTTGCCAAGTGCCTTTGCTATCTTGGAAAGATCCAGATGTAAAAAAATCAATTCAAGTTGAGTTTCTTTTTGAAATTCTAAAATTTCTTCAAAGGAAAACAGCGTTTGCTGTCGAATATACATAATGAGAGATTTTGTTCCTTTCGGATTGTTTGTTTTGTCACTTACTATATTTGATATAAAGGGGTAAAATCCTTATTGTTCACTACTATTTTTTATTTAAATTTCAATGTATGAGGAATTATGCAATTTCCTCAATTAAAAGGAGGCTGATATTATTGCATAATTATTGTGAAATGATTTTACATGTAGCTTATAACCTGGAAAATCAAAAACAGAAGATCAGTGTAGATTTATTAAGACAAAATTTGATTTGGGCGACAGATAAATCAGTTATATTCGAGGACAAAATGAAGCGCTTGATTGAAAAAGGCTATTTTTTAAAAGAAGATAATGGATTGGTATTGACAAATAACGGCAGGATGGAAGCGGCTGGAATAAGTAAAGCCATGGTAAAAGATGAATTTAGTAAAAAAATTGACCGATTGACGAGAAGCAGCGCTTATTTAGATTTTTGTGAAGAGGTATACGGATATAGAGTATATCTCTTCAATATGATGGATAAACAGCAAATCGATTTTGTTTTAAATTCCATTCCGGTATCGGCAGAAGATGCCCTTGTGGATTTGGGGTGCGGTTCAGGAAGCATTTTAAACCTGTTAGTTACAAAATATGGATGCCGAGGAATTGGAGTTGATCAACTGGATAGTGATATATTAGAAAGAACTGGCAAGGCCATCACATATATCAACGGTGATATTGACAGAATCTCCGATTATAGTGTAAGACCTACAGTCACACTATCCATTGACAGTCTCTATTTTAGCAAAGATTTGGACAAACTGGTGCAGCAATTAAATAGCATCGAAAACAACAAAATGTATTTGTTCTATTCACAATATATATTTGATGAAGTTTCTGGAGACAAGAGCATCCTTCATAGCCATAATACGAAAATTGCTGATGTTCTTAACAAAAACAAGATTCCTTTCAAAACGATTGACTATAGTGAAAACGAGCGCTTGTTATATGAAAATTCTTTGAGAGTACTACAAAAGTATAAAAGGGTATTTGAGGGCGAAGGGAATAAAGATCTGTATGAGCAAAAGCTTAAGGAAGATATGACGGGAATGGAACTGTATAACAAAAGTCTCGCCAGCCGATACCTGTATATAATAGATGGAATGTAATTATACAAGAGATATCAAATGATAAAATTTTTTATATGAAAAGCTCTGAAATAATATAATTAAATACCCTTCCGCTAGAATGCAA
The DNA here is from genome assembly GCA_964549475.1 of uncultured Oscillospiraceae bacterium. Taxonomy (GTDB): domain Bacteria; phylum Bacillota; class Clostridia; order Saccharofermentanales; family UBA5734; genus JBBQKF01. The sequence goes on along the minus strand of CAZJXH010000029.1, from coordinate 15,705 downwards.
TATAAAAAATAGGCATTCATATAGAATGCCCCACTTGACTTATAAGCATTCATTGAGAATGTGTCACTTTAATAACGCGATGACGTATTCTTTAGAAAACAGTTGTTGCGATGTCACGGGATGAGAAAAGGAAAAAATTATGAAAGCAAATTATCCATTACAAATCGATGAAGCAAACGGTATTGTTTACGCCTGGTTTACAAGAATGGAGTATAGAGGCGGAGCTGTCACTTCAGATTTAGAGTCGAAGTTGATTTTGTTTGAAGATAAATATTACGATATCTATCAAAAGGTCGGGAATAAAATTTTCGTTGATTTATTTAGTAAAATGCACAGCAATATTCACCAATTTTTCCCGTTTGACGAAGTTCAAAACCGTGAAACGTATCTTTGGTTCGAAAACGATGAGCTTGTCGGAAGCATCCGGATTTATCACAACAAAGAGGAAAACTGCTATGAAGTCGAGAGAGTGATGGTCGCTCCGCAGTCTCAGGGCAAAGGGTACGGGAAAAAGCTATTGAATTTTGTTGTTGCGAAACTTCAACAAACTTATCGTACACCGATTATTTTGACGGTTGCCGCTTGCAACGACAAAGCGGTTAATATGTACGAAAAGTTCGGGTTTGTTCCTGTGAGTGAGGAAATGGACGAGTGGAAAATCAGATGAATAAGGTTTACGGGAATGATAAGGCCCAATAGGTTTCGTACAATTGAATAAGGGGCCAAAAAAATAGAGACATAGCACATTCTGCTGAAATCAGGGAAAAAACAATTGACTTGATTCATACAGAGATTGAAAACAATAATGCTGAATAGTAAATAAACAGATTTACTCGATTGCTTTAAAAATTATAGTAGGACATAAGAGGCACAATAAAAGCGATAATGGAATGGACGGCTCTTCTTTGGTACGGTATATTTGTAACAGCTCTGGCTTTTATCTGCTGGTACTCTGGAATAAGGAACGTTTTGCTGCTGCGATGTTCTCTTCGGGCAGCATATCACTGTTTCTTGGCTTTTCTGTATTCAAGAGGGGTGCAACCCCTTTGCTCTTTAAATGTTTTCGCAAAGTAGCTGCTACTCTGAAAGCCACATTCGAGAGCGATTTCAAGAGAAGTATAATCAGTATCCGTTAACATGCTGCAGGCTTTTTGAATACGATATTGTTTGAGATACTGATTTGGTGTTGTGTGAACTGTATTGTGAAAGCAGCGAAGAACTTCACTTTCACAGAGTAATGCCTCTCTTGATAGAATAGCAATTGTAATTTCTTCTGAAAAATGAAGCTGAATGTATTGGAGCATAGTCTTAATTCTTTCAGCATTCCGAAGGCTTCGAACATCAGGCCTTGATTCGCATATGGTATGGTTAGAAATAATAGTAAGAATGATTTCAGTCAGTTCATTTCTAACATAGATCTCAAAACCATTGTCTTCACGATAAAGCCTGTTCCAAACGGATATAAACTTATTCAATATTTCATCATGCCAGGGATTGGTACGCACCAGAAAAATGTGTTGTAAGCATTTGTTCTGAATAATTGGTTCAAGATATTTTCGCCAATAAATGCTATCTATACTGCCAATCAACCTTGGATGGAATACAATGGACTTCAAAATATATTTCGTATCAAAGTCTGTATGAACTGCGTGAAGAATACCGGCATTGATAAAAATACCCTCGTTTTCTTTTAAAAGATATTCTTCAGTATCAATAGATACTCTGGCAGAACCGGAAATGATCAGGATGATCTCTAAATCTTCATGCCAGTGCCAGGGAACAGTATACTCTGATATATCTTCATAACATGCAATTGGAAATTCTGATGTACCATGCTTCTCTAATTCTTCACCTTTTGAATTGACTGTTACTGTACATGATAATAATGCCATATAACCTCCTAAATAACGGTTTTGATATATGATTATGCGAAATATATTATATAAAACAGTACAATACGATCGTATTATACTATCATATAACGAGGAGGTGTTCAATATGTTTCAATTGCTATTAGTTGTTATTTATCTTTCCTTTATTAGCCTTGGTCTTCCAGATTCATTACTGGGATCTGCCTGGCCAACTATGTATACAGAGTTTCATGTTCCGTTTTCATATGTAGGTATCATTTCTATGGTAATTGTTCTTGGAACCATTATCTCCAGTCTTCAGAGTGACCGACTCACAAAGAAGCTAGGTGCTGGAAAGGTGACTGCGATAAGCGTTGCCATGACAGCGGCAGCACTATTTGGATTTTCCTTTAGTCATTCCTTCTGGGTGCTGATTATTTGGTCTATCCCTTATGGTTTAGGTGCAGGAAGTGTGGATGCGGCATTGAACAGCTATGTAGCTTTACATTATAAAAGCCGACATATGAGCTGGCTGCATTGCATGTGGGGAGTAGGAGCATCGGTTGGCCCCTATATTATGGGATACGTATTGACAGGCGGACAGCATTGGAATATGGGATATCGATATATAGGTATTTTACAGGTGATTCTTACCTTTATTCTGTTCATCAGCCTTCCATTATGGAAAAATAGAAGCAAGGAGAGGCAAGCTGCTCAGGATGAAGTATCAAAAAAAGTACTTTCTCTAAAAGAAATTCTTGCTATTCCAGGAGCCAAGGAAATAATGGTTACGTTCTTTTGCTATTGTGCGGTCGAACAGACATGTGGTCTTTGGGCAAGCAGTTATTTGGTTTTTTTCAAGGGAATAACGGCGGAAAAAGCAGCCGGTTATGCCAGTATGTTCTTTATAGGTATTACAGTCGGAAGAGCAATCAGTGGATTTGTAACGATGAAATTAAATGATACACAGATGATAAGGCTAGGTCAAATCATTATTTTCATTGGAATTATTACAATGTTTTTACCTGCGGGAGAGAATATTTCGCTGGCAGGATTGATAATAATTGGTCTTGGATGTGCCCCGATTTATCCTTGCATTATTCATTCTACACCGAAATACTTTGGGGCAGACAGATCTCAGGCAGTGATTGGCGTCCAGATGGCGAGTGCTTATGTAGGAACCTGTATCATGCCTCTAATATTCGGCTTAATAGCAAACTATATTGCAGTTGCATTATTACCGGTCTATTTGCTTATATTACTCGTTTTTATGTTTGTTATGCATGAGATGTTGGTTAAGAAAGCATAGTATAGGAGGAGCGAGGCAAGGTCAGTATCGTGATATTTAGAAAGTCTTAAGATTTTCATAAACAAAAAGTTATAAATGGATTATTGTTTTACAGTACAATAATTACGGGGATATATACTTAATAGAAAGAAGAGGATGCTTTTGGCTGCAAATATTTTAATCGTTGATGATGAACAGGCTATTGCTGATTTGGTTGAAGTTTATCTGAAAAACGAGAATTATAATATCTTTAAATTTTATAATGGCAAGGATGCTCTTAACTGTATTGAAAATGAAAAACTGGACCTCGCCCTTTTGGATGTCATGCTCCCGGATATAGATGGTTTTTCAATCTGTCAGCAAATCCGGGAAAAGCATAAATTTCCGGTTATCATGCTGACAGCCAAAGAAGAGGAAATCGATAAGATTACCGGACTGACATTAGGCGCGGATGACTATATCACCAAGCCGTTCCGTCCATTGGAGCTGATTGCTCGTGTAAAGGCGCAGCTCCGAAGGTTTACCAAGTATAATTCTGCAGAGCCAAACCAGGAAGAACACCAGATCGTATTTTCTGGCGTGGTATTGGACATGGACACCCATGAATGTACACTGAATGAGAAAAAACTATCTCTTACACCTACGGAATTTTCAATTCTTTGGGTTCTTTGTTCCAATCGCGGACGGGTGGTCTGTTCGGAAGAATTGTTTCATGAGGTATGGGGAGATAAGTATTTCACCAACAATAACAATACGGTAATGGTTCATATCCGGCATTTAAGAGAAAAAATGCACGACAACGCAGAACATCCCAAATATATCAAAACGGTGTGGGGGGTTGGCTATAAAATTGAAAAGTAAAAGAGATAAAAGAAGAAATGATTATACAAAAATAAAAAGAAAAGTATATTTTCAAATGCTTCTGATTACAATTGCTGCCGCAGTGACTGTTTATCTGTTGCGTAATATCCTGCGTGGACAGATCGGAGATCGTATCGTTCAATTTTTAGTCAACACCTTTACTCTGGAAAATTCGGACGCAAGGACAATCTATCAGGTGTTGATTCGCAACAATATGGATATAGTCCTTTTTGTTGTAATCCTGATATTTCTAGTTATCCTTTTTCGCTTTTCTGTTTCCTGGTTCACAAAATATTTTGATGAAATCAGCACTGGAATGGATAAGCTTACGGAGGAATCCGATGAAGAATTTATATTATCACCGGAATTGGATTTTATGGAAAACAAGCTGAATCAGATAAAAAACAACTTGGAAAAACAAAAGAAGGCTGCTCTTGATGCCGAGCAGCGCAAGAATGACTTGGTCGTTTACCTGGCTCATGATATAAAGACACCTCTGACCTCCGTTATAGGATACTTAAGTCTTCTGGATGAAGCTCCTGATATGCCTCCCGAACAGAAGGCAAAATATGTCGGTATTACCTTGGATAAAGCTTATCGGCTAGAGCAGCTTATAAATGAGTTTTTTGATATCACAAGATTTAATCTTCAAACTATCGTTTTGAGTAAAGAAGAAATCAATTTACTTTTCATGCTCCAGCAGATGACAGATGAATTCTATCCAATGCTGACTCCACAAGGAAAGAAGATGTCTGTCAATGTGCCTGACGGACTCACTCTGTGGGGAGATGCAGACAAACTGGCCCGTGTGTTCAATAACATTCTGAAAAATGCGATAGCCTATAGCTACGAAAACAGCGTCATTAACATTTCTGCAAAACAGCAGGAAAAAAATATTGTTATAACTTTCACTAATCAGGGAAAACGAATCCCAAAGGGAAAACTTGATAGTATTTTTGAAAAATTTTATCGATTAGATACAGCACGCTCTACAAACACCGGTGGAGCAGGTCTGGGTTTGGCAATCTCACAAGAAATTGTCATGGCTCACGGTGGAACAATCTCTGTGGAAAGCAATCTGGATCATACTACATTTGCAGTAAATCTTCCATTATAAGAAAATCTCAAGAAGTCCATAAGAATTAATTAAGATTTTGATAAGTAAAAATTCCAACATCGCCTGTCTGGTTTCGATAAGATGAAATTGTCGAATCGGACAGGCTTTTTCTATTTCTGATATGAAAGGACAAATTTAAACATGACAAAAACTGGGATCACAATTTATGGATGCGGCCAGGACGAGGCTGTTTTGTTCCGAGAGACGGCATCTCGCTTTGGCGTCATGCCAACTATCACTGATGCAGCAGTTTCAAAAATTAATATTGGACTGGCATTTGGGAACCGATGCATCAGCGTCGACCATAAAACTCAAATCACAAATTCCATTCTGCTTTCGCTTAGCCAGGCCGGTGTTATGTATATCTCCACAAGAAGTATTGGATACAACCATATTAATGTAAAGTGCGCGGAAAGCGCTGGCATTTTCGTTGAAAATGTCCCTTATTCGCCCGATAGCGTGGCGGATTATACATTAATGCTGATGCTGATGACGGTGAGAAATGCAAAATCCATAATCAACCGTGCCGATATTCATGATTTCAGATTAAATGATGTGCGAGGGAAAGAATTACGCGACATGACTATTGGGGTAATTGGAACAGGACGCATTGGCGCAGCAGTTATGGATAGGCTGCGGGGCTTTGGCTGCCGTATAGTAGCCTGTGACAATCGTCCTATAACATCTGCCGATTACGTTCCTCTTGATGAATTGTTGCAGCAGAGCGATATTGTAACGCTTCATACACCGCTTAATGCGGATACAAACCATCTTTTAAACCGTCAACGTATCGGCCGGATGAAGCACGGTGCGTTTATTATCAATACCGGACGCGGTTCCCTTCTTGATACCGAAGCTCTCATTCCAGCGTTGGAAAGCGGTAAACTAGGCGGTGCCGCATTGGATGTCCTCGAAGGGGAGGAAGGATTATTCTACTATGACTATAGAAAAAAACCCATTGAAAACAAACTATTATCGCGGTTACAAAAATTACCGAATGTGCTTATTACTCCACACATCGCCTATTACACAGAACACGCCCTGAGCGATACTGTTGAAAATACAATGATCAATTGCCTGAATTTTGAAAGGAGAAAGCAGCATGCATAGGTTGAAAATCGCAATTATATTCGGAGGCTGTTCCGAAGAACATCCCATCTCTGTTAAATCTGCTCAAGAGGTCGAAAAAAACCTTGATATCAAAAAGTATGAACCGTTCTATATCGGGATTACGAAAAATGGAGTTTGGAAACTTTGCCACGGCCCTGACGCAAATTGGGAAAATGACAGTTGCTGTCCGGCTGTGCTGTCACCGGACAGAAGCGTACACGGATTGCTTGTTCTGGAGCAGGGACAATACAAAACGATACGTTTGGACATGGTATTTCCAGTTCTGCATGGCAAGCTTGGCGAGGATGGTGCGATGCAAGGCTTGATGGAGCTTTCCGGCATTCCCTATGCAGGCTGCGATATCCAAAGTTCTGCTTTATGCATGGACAAAGCCCTTGCATACATCATTGCTGGAAACGCAGGAATTGCTACGCCAGATTTCTGGATCATCCGGGCGAACGATAATATTGATACCGACCGGTTTACATATCCCGTTTTTGTAAAACCAGCCCGTTCTGGTTCATCTTTTGGCGTCAGCAAGGTATGTCGAAAAGAAGAATTGCGAAGTGCGGTGGAAACTGCAAGGCAGTATGACTCGAAGGTGCTGATTGAAGAGGCTGTCGTCGGCAGCGAGGTAGGATGTGCGATATTGGGGAGCGATATGGAGCTGATTGCAGGCGAGGTAGATCAAATTTGCCTGTCTCATGGTTTTTTTAGGATCCATCAGGAGAATAAGCCTGAAAACGGTTCTGAAAACTCAACGGTTACAGTGCCTGCTGATATTTCGACGGAGGCGCGCCTGCTCGTTCAGGAGACAGCAAAAGCCATATATCGCGCTCTGGGGTGCAGGGGACTTTCGCGGGTGGATATGTTCCTGAAGGAAGATGGAAAAGTAATATTGAACGAGGTTAATACTTTGCCTGGGATGACCTCATACAGCCGTTATCCGAGAATGATGGCTGCCGCAGGGCTGTCGCTTGCTGAAGTAATCGACCGGATTGTGACGTTGACATTGAAAGGAGAAGGATTATGAAAAACGATTTTGTTTTTGTAGACGAGTTTGTAAATGGAATACGCTGGGATGCTAAATACGCAACATGGGATAATTTTACCGGTAGACCGGTGGACGGGTACGAAGCAAATCGGATTGTCGGTACGAGAGCTTTGTGTGCAGCCCTGGAAAAAGCGCAAGAAAAAGCCGCATCCTTTGGCTTTGGTTTGCTTCTTTGGGATGGTTATCGCCCTCAATGCGCTGTGGATTGTTTTCTTCGCTGGACAAAACAGCCAGAAGATGGTCGGAAGAAACTAAAACACTATCCGAATATTGCTAAAACCGAGATCGTCGAAAAAGGATATGTGGCCGCTAAATCAGGCCACAGCAGGAGCAGCGCAATTGACTTAACGCTTTATCATTTAGCTTCCGGAACGCTTGCTCCAATGGGCGGCGACTTTGATTTAATGGATTTGATTTCGCATCATGGAGCAAAAGGAATCACGCAAGTCGAAACGAGAAACCGTCAATACCTTTGCTCGATCATGGAGGCCTGCGGTTTTGTATCATACGATTGCGAGTGGTGGCATTACACCCTGAAACATGAACCTTATCCAAACACCTATTTTGATTTCCCCATCATAGTGGAGTCGATCAAAGAAATTGCGTAAAGCGTTGAAAGTATTTATATCAGCTAATATTCAGGCAATATAAACGATAGAAGAAGAGGTGCTTGTTACAATGGAAATGACGATACGCAAAATCGTCGCTGCGTGCGGCGGAAAATTGCTCTGCGGAGACCCGGATACGGTGGTAACCTCGGTGGTGATCGACAGCCGGGTGGTGGCCGACGGGTCTCTCTTTGTCCCTCTAGTAGGAAAAAAGACGGACGCCCACACCTTTCTGCACGCCGCATTCGCCTCGGGCGCAGTCGCAGCACTGACGCAGGAGCATACACGAATGGAGGCGAAAGAAGCCTGGATCGCGGTGGATTCTACTCAGCTGGCGCTCCAGCACATTGCTGCCGCCTACCGGAAGAGCTTTTCCATCCCTGTCGTCGGGATTACGGGGAGCGCCGGAAAGACGACGACGAAAGAAATGATCGCGCTTGCACTTTCTGCAAGATACAACGTGATGAAGACACGGGGAAACCATAACAGCCAGATCGGGCTGCCGCTGATGATGTTCGAGTTTTCCAGAGAACACGAAGCGGCGGCGGTGGAGATGGGAATGAGCGATTTCGGCGAAATGGCAAACCTTGCACGGGTTGCCGAACCGAAGTACGCCGTCATGACCAACATCGGCATTTCCCACATCGGCCAACTTAAAACACGGGAGAATATCCTGAAGGAGAAGTTGCACATTACCGACCGTTTTACACGAGGGTCCGTTCTGTTTTTAAACGGGGACGACCCGATGCTCGCCGACCTCCGCGGAAAAACGCCGTATGAGACTGTTTTTTACGGCACGGCGCCCTGGTGCGATTTCCGTGCAGAGGGGATTACGGTTCAAAAGGAAACTACTTCTTTTCGCTGCATTACTCTGAGGGGTGAGAGTGTCGATGTGACCCTGCCGGTACTTGGAATACACTATGTCCTTGATGCGCTTGCAGGCCTTGCCGTGGCGGAGCGACTGGGCGTGGCACTGGAGCGGGCCGCCGACGCGCTCGGAGATTACCGCCCGATCGCCATGCGCCAGCAGATTTACCATGTCAACGAGATCACCGTCATCGACGATTCCTACAACTCCAGTCCCGATGCGGCGAAAAGCAGCCTGAGCGTCCTTTCGGGGTTCCGGGTCGGCCGTAGAGTAGCCGTGCTGGCGGATATGCTCGAACTGGGAGAACATTCCCGGCAAGCGCATTTTGGAGTCGGAGCCTTCGCCGCGGAAAACGGAGTCGATATTTTACTCACCGTCGGTCCGGAGGCGAAAACCATGGCCGAGGGCGCCCGTTCTGTTCGGTCTGGGATCGACTGCCGCGTTTTAGACAATAACTATCAGGCCGTAGCGGAGTTGAAATCTTTTCTGTCTCCCGGCGATGCGGTTCTGGTCAAAGGCTCCCGCGGCATGCATACGGACGAGATCGTCCGTGCGCTGCTTTAACTTCCTTCTTTGCTATAAATTTATCTGTCTGTAATACTTGTGCAAAAACACCGCTTAACGAGGCCATAATTGTTTCGTGCGTTGTTTCAGCGGGAATTACAGTGTCATACCAAACTAAATCTTTTGTTGCACATACATCTTCAAGCACAGTGACCGAAAAACCAAAACCCTTTACTTTTCTGAATACTGATATGTTGTACATGGAATACCGGCATGCTGTTGCTCCTGAAGAACTCCAATGCCTTTTTGCATGTACCGCACCAGAAAAAATTTAGCATGGAGTATGATCATCGATTATCAGCACGAGTGTTCCTCCATCAAAAGAAAATATGGCATATATTTTCAGGCGAATATATCCAGAAGATAGCAGCAGGAGCAGTAACTGAAAAAGTCCCTTGACATGTTCCTCTGGACGCAGGACAATAGAGACATTAATCTTGTCCATTCAAGCCGCGTTGAAGTAATGATAATGGCGACACTTTGTGGCGTTAAAGCGAGGGTACACATGAATACTGAATTTGTAAATGTAACAACAGAAAACCTTCTCAATGAGCATTTATGCTGCATTATCCGCAGCAAAAAACCCCATCAAGGCATTGACGCAAAGCGACAATGGCTTTCCGACCGACTAAAGGAAGGCCATGTCTTTCGAAAGCTAAATGAAAAGGCTACGGTTTTTATTGAATATGCTCCTCTTGAAACAGCTTGGGTTCCCATAACTGGTGATAACTATTATTATCTGTATTGCTTATGGGTTTCTGGTAGTTACAAAGGAAAAGGGTATGGGAAATCGCTGATGGAGTATTGTTTGGCTGATGCCAAAGAAAAGGGTAAATCCGGCATTTGTATGCTTGGAGCAAAAAAACAAAAATCGTGGCTTACTGACCAATCATTTGCGAAAAAGTTCGGCTTTGAGGTTGTTGATACTACCGATAATGGATATGAATTGCTTGCCCTTTCTTTTGATGGTACAACGCCAAAGTTCGCACAAAATGCTAAAAACCAAGAAATTGAAAGCAAAGAACTGACAATTTATTATGATATGCAGTGCCCCTTTATCTATCAAAACATGGAGAGGATAAAACAGTATTGTGAAATGAATGCTATTCCTGTATCGTTGATTCATGTGGATACACTGCAAAAAGCAAAAGAACTACCCTGTGTTTTTAATAACTGGGGGGTGTTTTATAAAGGGAATTTTGAGACGGTGAATTTACTGGATGTCGACTATATAAAGAGAATACTCGAAAAATGAAAATACACTTTTGCCTTTTGTGTGTTAATATATCATACCAATTCCTTGAAATCCTTGATATTATTCACTTGAATAGGCATGGATAAAGAAATACTGGATATTTGTATGATATGATAAAATCATCTTATGGAACATGGGCATTTTACAATCCTGCTGATAAGGGGGCAAGCATGAAAAAAGAATTATCAGAGATGTCGTTGAAAGAATTATGGGAGTTGTTTCCTATTACCTTGAAAGAGTACAATCCCAAATACAAAGAGTGGTATGAAATCGAAGAAAGACAGCTTTTCAGTTGTATCGAGGATCAGGATATAAAACGTATCAACCATATTGGAAGCAGTGCGGTAGAAGGATTGATTACAAAACCGACTGTAGATATCTTGTTAGAGGTTGATAACAATTGTGATATTACAAAGCTAATCGGAATCCTAATTATGAATAATTGGATTCTGATGTCAAGTGGGCATGAGCCGGATTTGAGACTTGTTTTCAATAAAGGATATACACCAGATGGATTTTCAGAAAAGGTGTACCATCTTCATGTCAGGTATTTAGGCGATTGGAATGAGCTATATTTTAGAGATTACCTAATAGATCATGCGGATGTTGCCGCCCAATATGGAAACCTTAAATTGAGCTTGTGGAAAGAATACGAGCACAATAGAGATGGTTACACAGAAGCGAAAACTGATTTTATTATGAAATACACAAACATGGCGCGAAAAGAGTATGGTGATAGATATCTATATGCTTAGTTGTAATGGTAAGCTTTGAAGCAATGATGAATCGTATTAGGGAGATATCTATGAAGATCATCAGATTTGTAACTTCTTATCTTGTTGAAATCAAGATGAGTGCGTCCCCGAATCTTTCTATGACGAAGCATTTTGCAGCTCTTGACGATGTGGCCGGAATGAAAAGAGGCACAGGGGTTGTTTTGTGCCAGTATGAACGGAAATTATGGCTTTCAGACAAGGTTGTGGCACTGCCTGTCGAGTATATTTGAACAAATACAAACATAACAGAAAAACATTTTGCGAGGTGAAAAAATGACTTTCTTTATAGATGACTGGATCGATGAACTTGTATCAAAAATAAAAAACGAATTTCAAGACAGGATTGACTTTATTGGGTTGCAAGGAAGCTACAAACGCAAAGAAGCGAATGACAGCAGTGATATAGACATTGTAGTTATCCTGAATGAGCTTACTGTACAGGATTTAAAAAAATATCAAGCGATAATTTCCCGAATGCCTTATAAAGAAAAAGCTTGCGGGTTTATTTCCGGTAAAAGGGAGATCATTGGCTGGGAAAAATCGGATTTGTTTCAGTTCTATCATGATACACAGCCAATCTACGGAAGCATGCACTATTTGCTGCCGTTAATTCACAAAGAGGATGTTAAGCATGCTGTAAAAATAGGAGCATGCAATCTGTATCATGCGTGCTGTCATAATTTTCTCTATGAAAGTAGCTCTGAAATTTTATCTGCGCTGTACAAGTCTTCCTTCTTTATTTTGCAGGCCAAATATTTTGATGAAACAAACCAATACATAAACAGTAAGATCGAGCTGGCAGAAAAACTAAATGAGATGGATAAAGAGATACTGGATATTTGTATGAATAGAAATAAGATAATGGCAGCGGATGAGGCGCATCTGGCCGTATATTATGATAAAATCATCTCTTGGAGCAGTGCTCTTTTGCAATCATAATTTCTGCATTAAAACAACATGTGAGCGCTACAATAACTGGAATTAGGATAAAATGAGTATACAAGATATTATCGAAGGCAAAAAAGAGTGGCGGGCGTATGTGGCGCATGTCAAAGCGCTCCCGCAAGATTATCAGATTGTTTATAAAGAGATTCAAAAAATATCTCTTTAGCTGGTTATGGATTCTTTGTACTTAAAAAAGGAACTCCAGCTATTGTGAAATCAAAAATGGATCATTACACCAGGGTTGTTGAAAAAGACTGAAACCTCAGCTATTATTATATTTAAAGACTTTTGCAATATCAAACTCAGAAATTGTAATTTTATCGTACCATGGAAATAAGTTCATAAGAATGATAATATTGTTAAATATTGATTTATTTTATATATCTTGGTTAAGAACAAAATAGCAAATAAACCCGATAAGCAAAACGGAGAAATGCACATGCTGAATTTAGAAACAAAATCTTATGCAAAAAGCTATAATAACGAGTTACATCAGATTAAATCATACGATTTATCTTGCGTTTCCGACCATGCATTAAAAGAGATGTCGATAAATCTAAAAGCCAAAGCGGAGTCATCAGAAAGCATTCTGAGCTTCTTGCCGGAATCTTTTGTGTTAGTGTTTGAATCGATTAAACGCACATTGCATATTACTCCTTTTGATGTGCAATTGCTGGCAGCGATTTCAATGGCAAAAGGAAATATTATAGAATTGCCAACCGGTGAAGGCAAAACGCTTGTTGCTGTTTTTGCGGCATATTTAAATTCTTTGAGCGGCAACGGTGTCCACGTTTTTACATTCAACGATTTTTTAGCAAAGCGTGATGCCCAATGGATGAAGCCCTTCTTTCACTTTTTAGGGATTTCCGTCGATTACATCAGCGAAACAAAGACAAAAGAGGAACGCAAAGCCGCTTATCAAGCCGATGTGACTTATGTGACGGTGAAAGAGGCGGGTTATGATTATTTACGCAGCTTTTTGGCCTATGATGTTGCTTCTATTGTCCAAAGACCTTTTCATTATGCGATTATTGATGAAGCTGATTCGATTATGATTGATAATGCCCGTGTTCCATTAATTGTAGCAGGAGACGCTTCCTATGCAATTGAAATTGACAAAAATATATATAGCCATGTTTCAGCCTTGGAAGAAAATACCCATTATAAAATCGATGAATATTTTAAGACAGTTGAGTTGACCGAAGAGGGATACAGTTTTCTGGAAAAAGATATTCCTGATCTTTATCATGCCGATTCGTTAGAACTGCTTACAAAAATCAATCTTGTTTTAAAGGCGGAGTTTTTACTTAAAAGAGATGTTCACTACATCGTCAGGAATGATGAAATATTGATTGTTGACGAATTTACAGGCCGCATTATGAAAGATTGTAAATGGCCTGACGGACTTCAAACCGCCGTGGAATTAAAAGAGGGGCTTCGAATAAAGGCTTCGGAATCAGTAATGAATCGAATCACAATTCAAAATTTCCTGAACCTTTATCCGAATCTGTGCGGCATGACAGGGACAGCCCTTTCATCTGCTCCTGAGTTTCTAGAGTTTTACAATAAATATGTTGATGTCATTCCACCGAATAAACCTTGTATTCGTATCGATCATACTGACACTGTTTTAAGGAGTAAAAAGGCAAAGTACAATGCCATCATTAACAAAATCGTGCAGATACATAAAACGGGACAACCGATGTTGATTGGAACAGGAAGTATTCGGGAATCGGAAGAATTAAAAGCAATGCTTCAAAAAGATTTGCCGGACATTTGTATTCTGAACGCAAAAAATGACGAAAAAGAAGCTTCTGTCATTGCCAATAGCGGAAAATTAAACGCTGTAACCATATCCACCAATATGGCGGGAAGGGGTGTGGACATAAGGCTTGGAGGGAAAGACGGGGCGCAATACAACCAAGTGGTTTCGCTTGGGGGACTTTATGTCATCGGTACAAACCGCCATAACAGCGTTCGTATTGATAATCAGCTGAGAGGCCGGAGCGGGCGGCAGGGCGATCCTGGCGAAAGTGCCTTTTATATCAGCTTGGAAGATGATATTTTCAGAAAGTATCCTATCGATAAAATGATACCAGAAAGAATCAAACCCGACAGCATGGACCCCCTGATAAGCAAAGCTATCCATAAGGCAATCCGCCACATCCAAAAAGTCATTGAAGGGCAGTCTTTGAATGCAGAAATATCATTGTTTAAATATTCCATTTTATATGAACAACAACGAAAGATTGTGAGCGGCAACCGTGAGGATATTTTGTATGACCGAAAAACAATTGCGAAGGAAATGTATTGTGTTTTAAGGGAAAGCGGAAAACTCCGGCAAATTTCTGACACAGAACTAAATGCAGCATTGAAAAGCATATCTTTATATGCCATCAATGAGTGTTGGGCTGACTATCTGCTGCTCTTGGAAAATGCATTGGACGAAGTTTCAGTCATCGGCAAGTCCGGATCCGATCCGCTTTTGCATTACAATCACAAGCTGATTGAAGGCTTTCAAAGATATCAAGAAGATACTCAGAATAAAATATCAGAAATCTGTAAAAATATGATAATAGAAAACGATCATATCGATTTATCAAAGATGGGAATACAAGGCCCCGCATCAACCAGAACATATATGCTTCTGGACGGCTCGGAAGAGATCCATCTGGTCAACGACCTGATGGCCGCTTCATTAGCAACTCCACTATATACAATATATTTGATATTAACTTTTTTTTACAAACGCAAAAAGCGAAGAGAATGATCGTTCTGAAGGAGGATAATGCCCTTATTTACTTTGTTTTATCCGTACCCTTTTTCACGGCCTTTTTAACATCTTGGTCAACCGATTCTTGATAGATGTCAGCGTACGTTTTTGAATCTTTGATCAGATCGTCGCAGAAAGCCGCTACGTCACTGCCTGTCACTTCGAGCGCGCCTTTCCTCAAGGACGCGCTTTCTTCAAAAAGATCGACAATCCCCGAGAGCAAACCCGTTCCTTCGGTCAGCTCAACAGGGCCGACTTTAAAGAGATATTTTTGAATCTCTTTATAAACAACTTGATAATCTTGCGGAAGTGCTTTGACACGCGCCATGTGCGCCCGCCACTCTTTTTTGCCTTCGATGATATCTTGTATTCTCATTTTTTCCTCCTATTTACCCAATTTTCTAGCGATATTATTGTTGAGCTGCTCGCGCCATTTGCCGCGAAAAGAATTTGCCCCTTCTTCGCCGACCAGAGCTGAACAGAAGCCTTTGATATCGTCACCCAGGACCTCCTGGACACTTTGCCCGTCCGCCGCTGTTTCTTCGAGCAGACCAAGTACACCCTCAAGAATTGGCATGAGGTTGCGACCGGTAAAATCGGATTGCGACCAAAGACTGTCATTAATTTCACCCCATG
>CAZJXH010000028.1:0-21922 GCA_964549475.1 uncultured Oscillospiraceae bacterium | reverse complement strand
CTTTTTATTAATTGGTATATAATAAAAAAGCTGTAGAATCATTGTTTCAAGCGAATACAGAAGATGTAAACCCGCCTGGAGGCATCGAATGATGAAAGGGGATCTCATGCTGTCACTTTCTCGCGATATGGCAAAAAGAATCGATGATTACCTGATTGGAACCATCGGGATACCAAGGGATATTCTGATCGAACACGCGGCGCTTGCCGTTACAAAATCATGTGTATCCTATCTGGAGAAGCAAAAAATGAATGGGCAATCCTGTACCGTCCATGTTTTCGCAGGAAAAGGAATGAATGGACTTGACGCGTTCGCTTGTGCCAGGAACCTTTATGCAATGGGATATAAAGTACGTTTATGGGATGTCTTCCCGGGGAAAAGAGAAAAGATCGAGTGGCAGATCTGCTCCTGCGAGAACCTTGGCATGCCGGTTCAACCGGCAAAAGACTACCGACCGGAAGAAAACAGCCTGATTGTGGACGGCATTTTCGGGACGGCATTTACCATAGGCAGGAGCTTTTCCGCTTCGCTAAAAAATCTCTTTCAAAAAATCAACACAGGACATGATGATACCGGGAGCCATCTCATCGCGATCGATCTACCCTCCGGAGTGGAGACCGATACCGGTGAGGCAAGTCTATACACGATTCTTGCGGATGAGACGGTGACATTCATCTGCCCCAAAATCGGGATTATGACTTATCCTGGACGGAAATACGCCGGGCAGATCCACATTGACGGGATTGGATTTCCGCAGCAGCTGATCGAAAAAATGGTCGAAGACCTATCCATACAATCGGATAAACCGAATTCTCTGCCGCATATTGTTGATTTTGCAGCAGCAAAACAATGGCTGCCGCAAAGGCCTGTGGAAGGGCACAAGGGCAATTTCGGGAGAGTGGGGCTGATTGGCGGATCGGAAGGAATGGCAGGATCAATTTGTCTCAGTGCGATGGCAGCGATGCGATCCGGGGTTGGACTGACGTACATGAGAGTGCCAAAACGAATTGAAGCCGATTGTATAGCAACTGTGCCGGAAGCCTTGATATCCACCGACTATAAAACCGTGCTGGAAGGAATGGATGCGGTTCTGATCGGACCTGGAATGGATGATACACAACAATCCATAAAAATGTTATGGACTGCGGTTGAAACAGTGCCTCGGCTTGTATTGGACGCGGGTGCGCTGACTATTCTGTCAAAATATCAGCAGGAAGCCCTGCTGCATCTGAAGAACAGAAAGGATAGAAATCTACCCTGGCTGATTCTAACGCCTCATCCCGGAGAATTCAAAAGATTAATGCCGGATCTGGTTTCGACCAATCGGATCATGGCGGCTAAAACCGCAGCGAAACGCTGGGAACGATTGTCGTCTTAAAAGGAGCAGGAACCGTGATTGCCGATCCAGAAGGAACAACCTATATCAATACCTCCGGGAACAGTGCAATGGCGAAGGGCGGCAGCGGAGATGTCCTGTCCGGAATCATCACGGCTTTTCTGGTGCAAGAGAAAGCCCCCCTCATCGCCTCAGCGTTCGCGGTTTATTTCCATGGCCTTTGCGGCGACCTCGCGGCTCTGGAATCGGGAGAGTTCTCTTCTATTCCAAGGGATTTCATTGCCAAAATACCGGATGCGTTCCGCATGCTTCGTGAGAATTGATCAAAAGAAAGATCAGTCAACAGAAAAAAGAAAGATCAGCTAATAGATAAAAGGAGAGAATTATACATGCAGGAGACCTTGTTGAATCGTACCTGGGCAGAAGTGAATCTGGATTCGATCGCCCATAATGTCAGATTATTCCGTGAAAAAACAAAAAGCGGCACCGAATTGATGGGCGTTGTGAAAGCGAATGCATATGGTCACGGAATCTTAGGAATTGTTCCGGTTTTGATGGAGAATGGAGTTACGAGGCTTGCCGTGGCAATGCTTGACGAAGCGATTGAATTGCGAAAAAACAATGTTAAACTCCCGATTCTTGTCTTAGGCTACACCGATCCGCACCGTGCAAAGGAAATCATTGAATACAACGTGACACAGACGGTTTACGGCAAGGAACTGGCGCTCTCCTTGTCCCGGGCGGGAGAGGAGCTTCAGAAAGAAGCGCGGATTCATATCAAGATCGAAACTGGGATGGGCCGTGTCGGATTCAAACCGGATTCGGAATCGATAGAAATAATCCATGAAATCCAGGCAATGCCGCATCTTTTTATCGAAGGAATCTTCACTCATTTCGCCTGCGCGGATGAAGAGGATCCAAGCTATACGCTTATGCAATTCAAACAATTCATGGATATTTGCAATGAACTGGAAAAAACCGGGATTCATATTCCAATCAGGCATGCATGCAACAGCGCGGCGACCCTGCGTTTCCCGGAAATGCATCTGGACATGGTCCGAATCGGGATTCTAATGTACGGGATGTCTCCTTCCTCTTTTTGCAATGCAATGAGAAACGGGTTTAGACCTGCCATGACCCTCAAGACCAATGTTATTCTTGTGAAAGGATTGGAGGCAGATCAGTCCGTCAGTTATGGACGAACGTTTGTAGCAAAACAAAAATCCATCATTGCGACCATTCCTGTCGGATATGCGGACGGATATTCACGGGTATTGTCCAATCAGGCGCCTGTTTTAATCCACGAAAAAAGATACCTGGTTGTAGGGAATATTTGCATGGATATGTGCATGGTCGATGTGACACGGCCAATTGGAAGCAGAGCCATGAACTGCGATGAAAGCAGCATGGAAGGTAGAAAGAAAAGCAGCATGAACGCATCGGAATGCGCTGGGAACGAAGCAATGTCAGTGGTCGCAAAGGAAGAAACAGCGTGCGCTGGAGATGAGACTGCAGTTTGCAGCCAAGACAAGGAAGCAGTCCGGGTCGGAGATGAAGTCGTTCTTTTTGGGTTCCAGGGCGAAACCCTTTTGGATATCGACGAAATCGCCGCGCTACAGAAAACCATCAATTATGAGTTGACATGCAATATCGGAAGAAGAGTGCCAAGAATATATTATCAAAAAAACCGGCAGACAGGAAGCAAAAATTATTTATTGGACGGTTGAATAAGTGAATGACGGAGAAATACGATTCGGATAAAAAATAGAGGACAGTGTTTCAAAATGACTCATGGTTCTTCTATAAAACCATGTAAATATGCCCATTTAGCACATTGTTAAGATAGTGACTTTATACTATAATTAAGCGATATATGGAAAGGAGTACTAAAATGGATGTAGCTCTAAAAAACCAAACAAAAATTTTCGCATGCAATATGAGACGAAACATTATTGAAGAAATTTTCAGCGCACAATCGGGACATCCCGGCGGATCTCTGTCCTGCACAGATATTCTTGCAGTTCTTTATAATGTAGAAATGAGGGTCGATCCCAAGACTCCGCGTGATCCGAATCGGGATCGCTTTGTCTTGTCAAAAGGACATTGTGCACCGGCTCTTTATGCGGCATTGGCACAAAAAGGATTTTTCCCCGAGGCGGATCTGGTGACATTCCGCAGCGCGAGCAGCTATTTACAGGGACATCCGAACATGAACAGCGTTCCCGGCGTAGATATGTCCACCGGATCTCTTGGCCAAGGAATATCGGCTGCGGTTGGAATGGCGATGATGGGAAAGCTGGATAAGAAAGACTATCGTGTTTTCTCAATCCTTGGAGACGGGGAATTACAGGAAGGACAGGTATGGGAAGCGGCAATGGCCGGAGCGCACTACAAGCTTGACAACCTGACCGCATTCCTGGACCATAACGGATTGCAGATCGACGGAGATATCAAGAAAGTCATGAATCCGGAGAATGTATCTGATAAATTCAGCGCATTCGGATGGAACGTCATCGAAATCAACGGACATGATCTGGATGCGATTTATAATGCGATTCAAGAAGCGAAGCAGGTTAAAGAGAAACCAACCATGATTGTCTGTGCGACCCATAAAGGACAGGGCGTAAGCTATATGGTAGATCAGGCCGGCTGGCACGGCAGCGCACCGAAGCAGGATCAAAGAGATCTGGCTGTATGCGAGATCGATACCGTTCTTGCTGCATTGAAGGAGGTGTGATTCATGGGTAAAATGGCTACAAGAGAAGCATATGGACTGGCTTTGGCCGAGTTCGGAGCCGATGAGAGAATTGTTGTTTTAGATGCGGATTTATCAAAATCCACGTATACTGTCACATTCAAGAAAGTCTTTCCCGAGAGGCATTTCAATATGGGAATCGCCGAAGGGAATATGATGTCTGCCGGATGCGGGATGGCAACTTGCGGGAAAATCGTTTTTGCCAGTACCTTCGCTATTTTCGCATCGGAAAGGGGATGCGAGCAAATTCGCAATTCCGCCTGCTATCCCAGACTGAATCTTAAAGTCTGTGCGACACACGCAGGAATCTCGGTCGGAGAAGACGGCGCATCCCATCAATGCCTAGAAGATCTTGCTATCATGCGTGCTCTTCCCAACCTGACGGTGGTACAACCTTGCGATGCTGCTTCGACAAGAGCCTGCATCAAAGCCGCCATCGAGACGGACGGTCCTT
Source organism: uncultured Oscillospiraceae bacterium (assembly GCA_964549475.1). Lineage (GTDB taxonomy): Bacteria > Bacillota > Clostridia > Saccharofermentanales > UBA5734 > JBBQKF01. The sequence goes on along the minus strand of CAZJXH010000028.1, from coordinate 17,377 downwards.
TCTATGTCCGCCTGGGCAGGCTTGCTGTCGAGGATATCTATTCTGCAGACACGATTCCATTCACCATTGGAAAAGGGAACCTCCTGGAAGACGGGAAGGATGTGACCATCATCGCATCCGGATTGATGGTCCAGGAAGCGATGGCGGCAAGAAAAACCCTTCTGGACGAAGGAATACAGGCAAGAGTGATCGATATGCACACCATCAAACCGATCGACCGCGATATCATCATCCGTGCGGCGAAGGAAACCGGCGCGATTGTCACAGCGGAAGAACATAACATTGTCGGAGGCCTGGGCGGTGCCGTGGCGGAAGTGATTGCAACCAGCGCACCTTGTGTGCTTCGAATGGTCGGAGTACAGGACAAGTTCGGCAAATCCGGGAAACCGGCGGTTCTTCTTCAAGAATATGGGCTTACCGCAGAAAATATTGTTGCGAAAGCAAAAGATGCTATGGCGAATAAAGTGAAATAATTCTGTGTATTCAGAATGTTGAAAACCGAATTCAATATTTTTCAACTAAAATAATCATCCTTATCACAAATAAACCTTCCTGCTTCTTTGTATTAAAAGAAGCAGGGGGTTTTTTACTTTCTTATTGCAAGAAACAGGATGTCTTTGATTTTCACCATGAATCTGCTCTTTTTAATATAAATCGGTAAGAGGATTTACTTTTTATTATAAATCCGCGGCTTTTGTTACAGATAATCCAAGGAATTACGGCTATAATAGAAAAATAATGATAAAAGTCCGTTTTATAAGGATTCAGAGGCAGAAGGAGAAAACACATGAAAGTAATTATTGTAGGGGGTGTCGCAGGGGGCGCTACTGCTGCGGCAAGATTGAGAAGACTGGACGAAAACGCTCAGATCATCCTGCTCGAAAAAGGGGAATACATCTCCTTTGCCAATTGTGGACTGCCTTACTATATTGGCGGGGAAATCAAAGAGAAAGACAAGCTCACCCTTCAAACGCCGGAAAGCTTTCGTGCCAGATTCAATGTCGATGTCAGAAGCTTGAACGAGGTGGTTTCCATTCATCCTTCCCAAAAATCGGTTTCTGTCCTTGATCGAAAGACAGGGGAGCCTTATGTGGAATCCTACGATAAATTGATTTTGTCCCCGGGGTCCATGCCGGTTGTCCCGAATTTTCCGGGAAGCACGGGGGAGCGAATTTTTACCCTTCGGAATATTCCGGATACATACCGGATCAAGGATTTTATCACCAATAACTGCCCGAAACGAGCGGTGGTAGTCGGCGGTGGCTATATCGGCGTGGAAATGGCCGAAAATCTTCATCACGCAGGGCTGGAGGTTACAATCGTTGAATTGATGGACCATGTGATCGGACCGATCGACTTTGATATGGCCTGCGATGTGCACAAGCATATTGAAAGCAAGGGGGTCAGACTGATTCTGGAAGACGGGGTTCAATCCATCAAACACCGGAGCGATTCTCTGGATGTTGTTTTGACCGGCGAAGTGATCCATACAGACATGCTGATCATGGCAGTGGGCGTAAAACCGGACAGTACGGTTGCGAAAGAGGCGGGGCTCGCGCTGAATGAAAGAGGATGCATCATCACCGACGAACACATGATTACATCGGATCCCGACATTTATGCTGTCGGAGATGTTGTTGAAGTGACCAATTTCATCACAAAAGCGAAAGAATTCGTCCCGCTGGCAGGACCGGCCAATAAGCAGGGAAGAATCGCCGCCGACCATATCAGCGGTATCGACAGCCGGTATAAAGGAACGCAGGGAACAGCGATTCTCAAGTGTTTTGATCTGACGGTCGCGTGTACAGGACTTAACGAAAAAGCGGCAAAAAAGGCAGGGCTGGATTACGAAAAATCATTTACGTATTCTGCTTCCCATGCTTCTTATTATCCGGGTGCGGTCAATATGTCCATGAAACTTTTGTTTGAAAAGAACACTGGCAGAATTCTCGGAGGACAGATCGTAGGATATGAAGGGGTTGACAAACGCTGTGATGTACTGGCAACGGCAATCCGGGCCAATATGACAGTTCATGACCTGACAGAGCTTGAGCTGGCCTATGCGCCGCCCTACTCTTCTGCGAAAGATCCGGTCAACATGGCAGGATATGTTGCAGAAAACATCCTCTCCGGAAGGACAAAGGTGTTTCATTGGCATGATGTGGCATCCATCGATTTGAGCACATCCATTCTGCTGGATATCCGGACGACAGTGGAATACGAAAACGGATTCATTCCCGGATCGGTCAGCATCCCGCTGGACTCCCTGCGCAATCGGCTCAGCGAGCTGGATGCAAAGAAAATGATTTATGTAATCTGCCAAGTGGGACTAAGAGGGCATATCGCCTGCAGAATCCTGACACAGAAAGGGTTCCAGTGTTTGAACCTGTCCGGTGGATACCGGCTCTATTCCAGCATTTATGGAAAAAAGAAAAGTGCGGGTGCGGAAAGCTGCGCAGTGCGGCAAGGATCGGAGAATAAGGAATCGATTGTGACTAAAGCCGGCGTTTTTAATGAAGAAACACAAAATTTTACGGTGCAGCATATTGCCATTGACGCAACCGGACTGCAATGCCCTGGGCCAATCATGCGATTGTCCAAGGCGCTGGCTGAAGCCAACAACCATGATATCATCGAGATTTCCACCACTGACCCGGCGTTCGCATCCGACGCGGAAGCTTTCTGCCGACGCACAGGGAACACCTTTATCCGATTGGAAAGCAGCAAGGGGATTTCAACGGCGACGATTGAAAAAGGCAAGAAGGAAGCGGAGATCACGGAGGACAATCCTTCCCGGCCGATGCTGCAGACCGTGCCTGCCTATAATAATAAAAATATTATTGTATTCTCCGGGGATCTTGATAAGGCGATCGCTTCGTTCATCATTGCAAACGCTTCCGCTGCGATGGGTCGCAAGGTCTCGATGTTTTTCACCTTCTGGGGTCTTAACATTTTACGCAGACCCGAAAAAGTCCATGTAAAGAAAGATTTCATCAGCCGGATGTTTGGCATGATGATGCCTCGTGGAAGCAAGAAACTTTCCCTGTCCAAGATGAATATGGGCGGGATGGGCGCGAAGATGATCCGGATGGTCATGAAAAAGAAAAATATCGCCAGTCTGGAGGACCTGATTCAGTCCGCACTGGACAGTGGAGTGGAATTGGTCGCCTGTACCATGTCCATGGATGTGATGGGAATCAAGGCGGAGGAACTCATTCCCGGTGTGAAACTGGGCGGAGCTGCGGCCATGCTGGCCAATGCAGAGGAATCTGACATGTCCTTGTTTGTCTGATAATTAAATTGTTATTATAGTGGAACATGGGGACGGTTCTTTTATTGCATAAACAGAATAAAATGCAATAAAAGAACCGTCCCCATGTTCCACACCTATGTTTCACCCGCCTGCAGGAAACTCTTCGGATGATGGGGGGGCATGCTATTTTTTTATACTTAGTGAATATTCGGACGGAGTCATCCCGGTTTTTTGCTTGAATATTCTGGAAAAATATCCAATGGTGTCATATCCCAGAAATTCCGATATCTGGGTAAAATTCATTTCGCTTTCATCGATGAGACGTTTCGCCTCCTCGATTTTGAGTATGATGAAGTAGTTGATGATGCTGTCTTTTGCTTCCTGCCGAAATATTTTTTTTACCTGGGAGACGCTTAAATTCACTTGTTTACTGATGGCATCAAGAGAAAGCTTGTTTTGGATGTTTTCTTCCAGGATTCCGATGATGTTTTCCGCAACGCTTTTATAGCTGTGCTGCTGATTGACGCGGAGCCTTCTTTGCTTGATGTAGATGCTGTCCTGTCTTCGGTAGATATGGATGAGCAATTTTTCGAGGTCGTGCCGGATAATCTGTTCGGCGCCAAAAGGGGCGGATGTCTTTTTAGTCATGCCGCTGATCGGCGGGCTGTTTTCAATCGGATCGAACACATTCTCGGATTCTTTGACAACATATGACAGCAGCTGTTTTTCCTCATCAGACAGAAAGAGGATTTTGTTTTTAAAAAAATCCATATATTTGCTTTTGCAAGGGAACGAGATGACAATCACATTCGGCGAAATGGTCCCGTTCGCTTTGACATCATGAAATTCGTTCGGCTTGTGGAAAGCCAGTTCGCCTGCTTTTAAAATATAGAGATTCTCGCCGGCTGTGATGATCAGCTCGCCTTTGTCCACATAGATGAATTCCCAGAAATCATGAGACTCACCAGGGAAAATGTAATTCTTTGTAAATTTATAAAAAAGAATTGTAATGATCCCGGGGATATCAATTTTACTGTTCAGTTTATTTACGATAAAATTATCCATGATGGAATCTCCTTAAATAAGCCAATAATGTAAATTACATATCCTTTTATACAAGGACTTCCGGTGATTTTGTGCGCTATAATCAATCTAAGGATATTATAGGCTATATATCCAATAGTGTAAACATGGAATCCATGAAAGGAGACAGGATAAAGATGAAAAAAGCAATCAGCATCTGGTCATTCAAGGAAAAAACAGTGGAACAGGCAATCAAGCTTGCGAAAGAAGCGGGATTTGACGGAATAGAGCTTGCGCTGAATGAGACAGGCGAGGTAAGCCTTGAAAGCACGAAAGACGAACTGCTTTCCATCAAGGAATACGCAATGAAGAATAAAATCGAGATCCACGGGCTTGCAACAGGGCTTTACTGGACTTATTCCCTGACATCGAACGACGAAGGGGAGCGTAAGAAAGCCATGGAGATCGCTGAAAAACAGATCGAGACGGCGAAGATCCTGGGGGCTTCTTCTGTATTGATCGTCCCCGGCGGAGTCGGCGTCGATTTCGTTCCGGGATGGAAAACGGTACGGTATGATATTGCTTATGACAGAGCCCTGGAAGCGTTTCAAAAGCTGAAAAAGTCTGCGGAAAAATATCAGATTGATATCGGGATTGAAAATGTTTGGAATAAATTCTTGCTTTCCCCTTTGGAAATGAGGAATTTTATTGATGCGGTCGATAGTCCTTATGTCGGAGCGTACTTTGACGTGGGGAATGTTTTGTATGCCGGATATCCGGAGCATTGGATCGGGATTCTGGGAAAAAGGATTAAAAAAGTGCATTTCAAGGATTATCGCAGAGCAGCGGGCGGTCTGCATGGATTTGTGGATCTTTTGTCCGGCGATGTGGATTGGACTGCGGTCATGAAGGCTTTCTGCGAAGCGGGGTATGATGGGTGGGTGACGGCGGAGATGCTGCCGCCTTATGAACAGCACAGCGAACAGATCCTATTCAACACATCGGCTTCCATGGACCGGATTATCGGAAGAAAATAACCCGCGGCATGGAAACAGGTCATTTTACGGAATAAGGATTCGTAAAGGACGTAATTTTCATATAGTAAAAAACAGGATACCCTGTCAGAAACGGGGAGAAACGAGGGGATTATGATTCGAGTGGGACTGATCGGAGCAGGATTCATGGGCGGAATGCACCTGGCTTGCTACCAGGCACTGGCAGGAGAAGGAATTAAAATCACAGCAATCGCCGATCTTGTCGACGAGAAGGCAAAGGCGGCCATCGAGAAAACCGGAGCCATTCGATATGCAAACGGAATGGAGCTGATCGAAAAGGCCGATGTGGATGCCATCGACATCTGCCTGCCCACCTATCTGCACACAAAACATGCGGTTGCGGCGATGCGGAAAGGCAAAGCGGTATTTATCGAAAAACCGGTATGCATCAATGAGCAAGAAGCAAGCCTGCTTCTTGACGTAGAAAAAGAAACGAAAGTCCCGGTCATGGTTGGCCAATGCCTGCGGCTGTGGTCCGAGTATGCCTGGCTAAAGGAAACGGTTGATAAGAAAGTGTATGGTGATATCGTATCCGGTGTGTTTAAAAGAATCAGCCCCGCTCCGACATGGGCATGGGACAACTGGCTGCACAAGCCGGAATGCAGCGGAACGGTCGCATTGGACATGCACATCCATGACGTGGATTTTATCCGATATATTCTAGGCGAACCGAAGGACATGTCCGTGGTTGCTTCAAGAGATCAGGCCGGAGTGATCCAGCAGATGTTCACAACCTATTCTTTTGACAAAGCGCTTGTATCCGCAGAAGTTTGCTGGGACTATCCGGCGGCTTTCCCATTTTGCATGGAATACAGGGTCAAGCTTGAGAAAGCAACAGCGGTTTTCAATTCGTCGCTGAACCCGTCCCTGGTGGTCTATCTGCAGTCGGGAGGAAGCATCGTTCCGGAACTTGAGAAAGAGTACGAGGGGGAGAACAATCTTGGCGGCAATCTTTCCTCCCTGGGTGGATATTTCAATGAGCTGAAACATTTTACCCAGAGGGTCCGCGAGAAGAAACCGATCGATGTAGCTCCGTTAATCGAGGGGGTACAGTCGGTCCGGCTTGCTTTGAAAGAAATCGATATCGCCGGGGGAGTCCAAAAATAAGCAAATATCCGATTTGTGCATATCAAATAGCAAAAACCCGGTGAGTGGCTCGTGCAAGTTCAATTTGCGAGAACCTGCTGCCAGATGGCGTCGTATGTGGAATCAATGGAGTCGCTTGTATAATATAGCTCCAATGTCCTAAAGGTTTCCTTGTCCGGATAAAAGCTCTTGTTTGTGCGAATCTCTTCCGGAAGCTCTGCGACAGCCGCTTTGTTGGGAGAGGAGTAGCCGACGTACTCTGTGTTTGCAAGAGCGATTTCGGGTTCGTACATGAAATTGATGAACAACTCTGCTCCCTCGACATTTTTTGCATTGGCAGGGATGCACATCATATCAATAGAGTAATTGGATCCTTCGGGCAGAATAAAATGGAGCATGCCCGGATCTTTTCCTGCGGCTTCCAACGCATTGGTACAGACAAGGTAGTCTCCGGACCACGCAACGCCGGCGACCAGCTCGCCGCTGGTGTATTTATCTTTCAATGTGTCAATCCCGACAATCGGGGATACGTTTTTGCGCTGGTCGATCAGCAGGCTTTTGGCCTTGTCCAGTTCGGTGCTGCTTGTACTGTTGATGCTGTACCCCAGATAATTCAATGCGGTGCCGATGGATTCCCGCATGCTGTCGTACATGCCGATCCGATTTTTGAATTTCGTATCAAACAGGACGCTCCAGATGTCCTTGGGATTGGTTGTTTCCGGAGAAAGAGCGACTTCTTCCGTATTGTAGATGAGTCCCACGGTACAGTAAAGATAAGGAACAGAATAATTATAGACCTGGTCGCTGACAGCTTTGTCCGAGTCAAAAGAAATCCCTTGAAGATTGTCATCCAGATACTTTGCCACATTCGGAATATTGTCTGTGTTCAATTTTTGCAATTTGCCTTCTTTTATTAAGCGGACAACCATGTATTCAGAAGGAACGATGACATCAAAGGAATCTTTTCCGATTTTCGGGTACATTTTCTCATTGTCATCGAACAGGCGGTACACCACTTTGTACTCCGGATATTTCGCTTCGAATTTTGAGATCGTATCTTCTGCAATGTATTCACCCCAATTATAAACCACAATTTTCTTGCGCGTATCGCACCCTGCAAGGATTATGGTCGAGACCAGCAATGTGATGAGAAGAATCAGAGCGGTAATGGTTTTTTTCATTTTTTAAGAGCCCTCCTTGAATATCTGTATTTATATTGATTTCTGAACGTGAATCTGTTTGAAACGGATTTATGGGATATAAGTATCTTTTGTTGTTTTCACCTCTCTTGATGAGCGGATATTGATAATAATCAAAAGAATCAGGACACTGAGGAACAACAGGGTGGACAGGGCGTTGATCTGGGGATTGACGCGCTTGCGCGCCATGGAATAAATCATGATGGCAAGGGTCGATACCTGTGTGCCTGCGGTAAAGTAGCTGATTACAAAGTCATCGATGGAAAGGGTGAAGGTCAGAATCATCGAGGTGATGATTCCAGGAAAGATCTCAGGAAGAATGACTTTTATGATGGCCTGTCTGGGTGTTGCTCCCAGGTCCAGAGCGGCTTCGAAAATATTGCGGTCAAGCTGCTTGAGCTTCGGCATGATCGACAGGATGGCGAAAGGGACATTGAACGCGATGTGGGCAAGCAGCAGGGTGACAAACCCCAATCCGATATTTGAAAAGAAAAAGAGAAGCATCAGGGCGATTCCGGTGACCAGATCGGGCATCCCGTTCGGAATGTAGGTGATGTTCAGGAGGGTGCTTCGAACAGATTTTTTCATTGAATTCAAGCCGATACAGGTAACGGTTGCAATAGCAGTCGAAATAAGTGCGGAAAGAAAGGCAACAATAAGAGTCACTTGAAGGGCGGCGATCATATCCTGGTTCTCGAATAATTTAGCGTACCATTCGAGCGTGAAGCCCCCCCAAAGGGAACGGGATTGCGCTTTGTTAAAAGAAAAAATGATCAGTACCAGGACCGGGGCGTATAAAAACAAGAAAACGAGGGTGATATAGGAATTCCGGATCCATTTTTTCATAACAGAATATTCCCCCCTTCATTTTTTGATTCATAATTTCTCAGGATACGCAGACTGATCAGGATAAAAATCAGCAATAAAATCGATAAGGCCGATGCGGTTGTCCAATCCCTCGATATCATGTACTGGCGCTCAATCACATTGCCAATCAGGAAATAGCGCCCTCCACCCAGCAAATCAGGAATCAGAAAGGTTGTCATGGATGGCAGGAAAACCATGTTGACACCGGAGACAATCCCTGGCAGACTCAAAGGCAGGACAACTTTCCAGAAGGTTTGAAACTGGTTTGCTCCCAGGTCTTCGGCTGCTTCCACCACGTTTTTATTCACTTTCGCCAAAACAGAATAAATCGGCAATACCATAAAAGGAAGGTAATTGTAAACCATACCGAGCCCGACGCCGAATTGGTTGTAAATTAATTCCTGTTCCGGCAAGCCGATTAAAAGAAAAAAAGTATTTAGAAGGCCTTTGGGTTCCAGGATAGCAAGCCATGCATAAGTTCTTAATAAGGCGTTCATCCACATGGGCATGATAAAGAGGAACAGAAGAAAATCCGGCTTGCCGCGGCGCTGCTTGGACCGTTCGGCCAGGAAATAGGCAACCGGATATCCGATAAAAAGGCAGCACAAGGTTGAAATCAGCGCAATCTCCAACGAGCGGAAAAAAATATTCACATTGGCTGGAACCATCCATTGCAGCGGATCCAGGCCGAAAGCGGACAGCAGGACCCTGTCTCCTTGAAAGATACGGGAGAATCCCTGAAAAGTGAAATAAAGACTCCCGGACGCGTCATAGGCGGTAAAAGCATAGAAGGCGACCAATAAAAGGGGGGCGATCGTAAAAACCAGTATCCAAAGAATATAAGGATAGGCAAGACGTTTCAATCGATGCATTCCGTTTTCAACCCCCTGTTCCTGAAAGATAAGCCCGCTGCATGGGATCCGTTTCTGCAAGGCTGGCTCACTGCATCGGATCCTCAGAAAAATCTTCCTGGTCTTCCCGGAAATCCTGGTCCCTGGTATTGACAACCCGATCCGGAGAAAAAATGGACTTTTGCATGATATGAATCTCATCCGGATCAAAGGTCAATCCGACCACGTCCCCCTCGTTGACACGGTCGGTGCTTTGAACCATCCATTCAAATGTCTGGTCGCCGAAAGACGCATCGATCAGCATTTCGTAATGGACCCCTTTAAAAACAACCGAGGTAACCGTCCCGTTGATGGAATGGCCGGTGGGCTCGACAAACTGGATATCTTCCGGACGGATGACGACATCCACCTCTTCCTGTTCTTTGCGGTTATCAACACAGGCGAAAACATGATCGCAGAAAGTGACTTCATAATCCTTTACCATATGTCCGGGGATAATGTTGCTTTCTCCGATGAAATCCGCGACAAAGGCATTCCGGGGTTCATTATAGATATCGGAAGGCGTACCGATCTGCTGAATCACCCCTTCCTTCATGACAATAATGGTATCGGACATGGTTAGAGCTTCTTCCTGGTCATGAGTGACATAGATAAACGTAATACCAAGACGGCGCTGCATGTCCTTGAGTTCAAGCTGCATCTCTTTGCGCTTCTTCAGATCCAGCGCACCGAGCGGTTCGTCGAGCAGGAGCACTTCCGGTTCGTTCACGAGTGCTCTTGCAATCGCAACACGCTGCATCTGCCCGCCGGAAAGCTGATCCACCCAGCGTTTGCCATATCCTTCCAGATCGACCGTCTTGAGTGCCTGCAAAACCTTCTGCCGGATCTCGTCCTTGGATTTTTTCTTCAGACGCAACCCGAATGCGATATTATCAAAAACATCCAGATGGGGAAATAGGGCATATCGCTGGAAAACGGTATTGACACGCCGTTGATAGGGAGGAACAGAAAGGAGACTTTCGCCTTCAAAAAGAATTTCTCCGGAATCCGGCGATTCAAATCCGGCGATCATCCTCAAAGTCGTGGATTTGCCGCATCCGCTCGGACCCAGCAGCGTAATAAATTCATTATTCCTTATATAAAAAGTAACATCCTTTAATACATGGGCCTCGCCATAAAACTTATTCAAATCAATCAGTTCGATGATATGGCTTTTACCCGTTTTATCCTCCAGGACTTGTGATACACCGCTGTGTCCGGTTCCTTTTTTTGCCATTTCCCATTCCTTTGCTATTTATTTTGAAATTGATAAAAACCAACGAAGAATGTTTCATTCAAACCGTCTTCCCACTGGCGTCCCGACGGATGAATGCATTAAATAATTGTACAAATTCCTGCCGGGAATGTCAATGAATATATGTAGCAAACGGAGCAAACGGGGCAATCGCTTATTAAAAGAACCGTCCCTATGTTCCACCGCTGTTACTATTCCATTTCTTTTCGCAAGCGATTGCCCTGTGCGGTAAATTCCATCTGGAAAAACCATATGAAATAAGGTATAGTATAGAAGTAAAAACATAGGACAAATTCAGGCCACAAGCATAAAAAAGAATGCAGCAAGCCGAAATAGACTGTGAAGGAAAACCAAGGGAGCGCATCATGATCAATCGAGAAAAACTGAAAGAATGCAAAAGAATTGTCATCAAAGTCGGAACCTCCACCCTGACCTATAACAATGGTCGTGCGAATTTGTCCAGCATCGAGCACCTTTGCCGGGCAATTTCCAATCAAATGAACCAGGGACACGAAATCATCCTGGTCTCCTCCGGCGCTATCGGCATCGGGATGGGACGTTTGCGAATGGAGAAAAAGCCCCAGTCCATCAGGGAAAAACAAGCGATCGCCGCAGTAGGACAGTGCGAACTGATGAACCTGTATTCAAAGTTTTTTTCCGAGTACAATTATATAGCAGGCCAAATTCTTTTGACCAAGGATGACATCGAGGACAAAATCACCCGCACCAATATCTCCAACACCTTCAGCTGCCTGATCGAGAAGGAGATCATACCGGTTGTGAACGAAAATGACACAGTTTCAACAAGAGAAATCTATCACAATGGGACATTCGGCGATAACGACACCCTTTCCGCCATCGTCGCAGAGCTTGTGAAAGCGGATTTGCTGATTTTATTATCGGATATATCCGGTCTATATAATTGCGATCCCAAACTGAACCAAAATGCCACCCTGATCCACACCGTCCTTTCGATCACTCCGGAAATCGAAGGCTTTGCGGGGGGGAGCGGGACGAGCCGGGGAACCGGAGGAATGAAAACGAAGATTGAAGCGGCAAAGATCGCAACCCGCGCGGGAATCCATATGATTATCGCCAACGGGGAGGATCCGGAGATCATCCGCGATATCATGCGCGGAGAAATGATCGGGACGATGTTTGTGAAACAGGAAGTCCCTTTATGAAATGCGGCATTGACCTGATTCATTGGAATCGAATCGAAGCTCTTGCCACGAGGCGGGGAACAGGGTATCTGTCTAAAATATGGACAGCGCAGGAAATTAGCGACTGTACCCGTACGGATGGATCCTTCCGGTATGATTCGCTCGCAGCCCGCTTTGCCGCAAAAGAAGCAGTAAGCAAGGCGTTCGGCACCGGCTTTGGCCGGGAAGGAGTGCGTTTAGAAGAGATCGAGATTCTGGAGAATTCCATGGGAGCCCCGTATGTTGTGCTTCATGGAGAAACCGAGGCGTTTTTCAAAAGAAGCGGATATGAGAAAATCGAAGTAAGCCTTTCACACGACCAGGATATATCTATCGCTATGTGTGTCATCACCGAAAAAGGAATTAATGAATAGAGGAATTAATGAATCAAAGAATAATAAGTAGAGAAATAACGAAATAAATGAGGGAAGATCATTGAAATCAAATCCATATAAGAATAAAAAATACCGTTTTGACAAAGTCGATCGGAAAAGCAAAAGCAGCGGTGCCATTCATACGATGAAATCAGTCGAATGGTCTTTGGGCGCCTTTTTCAAAAAGCTTCTGCCAAAGCGAAAAAACCGGCAGCAAAGCGGACTTTTCCAAAGCCAGGAAGTCTATATCGACTCTTCCCGCCAAAAAGGACATCCTGCCTGGCTTGTCCCGCTGCTTTTGATCATGGGAATTTCTCTTGTGGTTTTCTGGGTGGGACCTCTTGCGATCAATACAATATCAAAAACGTTTTCCAAACAGATTGACAACAACCCCAAAAAGAATCTCCGGTACAACTCTGCCGATTATGCAGTGGTCCAAAAGCAGGTAGTGGATCTGTTTGAGACCCCTGATTTAAAATCAATGCGGCAGACCCAGATATTATACAACCAATTGGTGCATATTCTTGATCGCGCCACATACGGCTTTTATCATGTGGAGCTGGAGGATGGCACGCAGGGGTATGTCATGAGCGAAGATGTCACCTCCTCCACAGAAAGTGTGGAGCCGGAGCTTTATGAATACAAGATTGTTGTCATCGCAACATCAAAAAGAATCATGACTCATTCCAGCAATGGGTCCACGATCATGGAAGCGATGATGGGCACGGTTCTGTATTCGAATTACCAGGGCGACGGTGTATATAAAGTCATGCTGCCGAATAAAACGGAAGGCTGGATCGGTGCAAGCGGGGTTTTGAAAATAAAAACCGGAGAAGAAATCCTTAAAAGCAATGCAAAAAGCTTTTATACAACGGTGCTTTCTTTTAATAATACAACCTGTATCAGCAAAGGGCTGACTCAGAACGGCTCTTCTTCAGAAGGAATTGTCTATATCTCCGGGAAAATAAACGGGCTTGTTCTTCCAAGGGGGAAAGAAGAGCAAAGCAAGACGGGGCAGGAAGTGACGCTGAAATATGATGAAGAGACAGGGAAATTATCCTATGACAATTTGCTGGAAGGCGATCTGATATTTTTCAAAGGGGCTGCCGATCCTGCTAAAGTAGGTGAAATGGGCGTTATCGTGGGATATGGGAAAGTCCTGATGTCCCGGAATTCAAAAGCTTCTGTTAAAATAGTGGATCTGGCCAGTGAATCCTCTCTTGCAGAATCGGTCCTCGCTGTCCGACGACTTTTCTAACTGCCTTTTTCTTCCTCCCCTATCCGCTTTCCTCAATAAACGCTTAGCTTCTTCCCTGCGGCATCTGCGGAGAAGTCACAAGCGGATCCAGAAAGCCGAGTTCTTCCATTTTCATCCGAACCTTCTCAAGATCCTGCCATAAAGAGATTCTTTCGTTGTTATTTCTTAAAATATAGGCTGGGTGCAAGGTGGGCATGATGAGGTATCCGTTCTTTTCGATCCATTGACCGCGGACTTTCGTGATTCCTTCACTGGATCCGGTAAAGTTCTTGTAGGCGGTTGCGCCAAGTAAAACGATGATCCGTGGACGGACAAATTTAAACTGTGTCGCCAGAAGAGCCTTGCATGCCTTGGATTCATCAGGCAATGGCACGCGGTTGTCCGGCGGACGGCACTTGACAATGTTACATATATGGTAGGACTCGGAGGGAAAGGCAAAGGCGCTGATCAGCAAATCCAACAATTTTCCGGCAGCCCCGACAAAAGGTTTCCCTTGAAGGTCCTCGTCCGCGCCAGGGGCTTCTCCGACAAGCATCAGCGGGGCCTGGACCGCTCCGCGATATACAACAACATGATTCCTTGTCGAGGCAAGTCTGCAGTTCCTGCAATTGCTGCAGGTCTCTATAAAGTCAGCCCAGCTCAATTTGTTCTCCATTTTTCCACCCTTCCATCCATCGAATGAGTATGTTCCGATTATAGCATAAGTTTGACGGGAACAGCCATACCGGGCCCAAAAATTTTAAAAATTTTACTGATTACATGGTAATCGCAGGAAATCCTTGGTATAATGATTCAAGAAATAAATATAGGATACAGGGGAAGGCAGGAGGCTAAAAATGGGCACAGTAAAGATCAGTAAAACAGAGTATCTGGGATGGGCGAATTGTATTAAAATCAGCAATGGCATTGTTGAGCTCATTGTAACAACCGACGTCGGACCGCGAATCATCCATTATGGATTCAAAGGGGGTCCCAATCACATGAAGGTGTTTGCCGAGCAAGCGGGGAAAACCGGTGCCGACGAATTCATGATCTATGGCGGACACCGCATCTGGCATAGTCCGGAAGAGAGACCGCGCACCTATGACGAGGACAACTTTCCGTGTGAATGGAAAAAGGTGGAGAACGGCATATGGACAAGATCCGTCATTGATCCATGGGCCCAGGTCGAAAAAGAGATGGAGATCGTGCTTGATCCCATCAGTTCCCAGGTTACCATCAATCACCGCATCACAAACCGCAATGCATGGGATATCGAGTATTCGGTATGGTGTCTGACGGTCATGGCGGCAGGCGGACGACAGATCATCCCTCAGATCACGGAAGGACCGGATTTGCTTCCAAACCGCACATTGACTCTCTGGACTTACAGCAAAATGAATGATCCTCGTGTGACTTGGCTGGATAAATATATCATGCTGGACCAGGATACGGAAGCAACGACAAAATTCAAAATTGGATTGCCTGTTCCGGCGGGATGGGCAGCCTATGCCAATTTCGGACAGCTTTTCGTGAAACGGTTCGATTTTATCGAAGAAGCCGATTATCCGGATTTCGGACTTTGCTCTTATGAGACCTACACCGACAAGGATATGGCCGAGATGGAGAGCTTGAGTCCTCTTTGGCTGGTCGAGCCCGGCGATGCGATCGAGCACATCGAGGTCTGGGAACTGCATGACAAGGTAGAGAAACCAGAAAACGAGAAAGAAATCGACCGGTTGATTCTGCCAATCATCAAAGGAAAAAGAAAAACCCAAAGCGAGTCCGATAAGAAAGCAGCGAAACCTATGGCCAAAACTGCCGTCAAGACAAAGCCCACGACGAAAGCGGCGACCTCGAAATAGTTCCTTAAATATAGAAATAATAGATATAATAAAGATCGCCCTTGCTGCTGCAAGGGCGATCTTTCGAATCAAGCCGGCGACTGTCCTCCGGACTCGAACATAAATCATTCATTCTATTGATACAGGATGGATTATACGACGGCTACGAGGAGCTGGATCATATCCTTAAGGAGCTGGTTGATCTGGGTGAGGCTGTCGTTTCTAAACTGTTCGATTGCGAAAATTTCGTCAAAAGCGGTTTCCATGGAAACATAATCTCTCGTTTCCTTGTATTCCTTGTTGTTCTTTAAAATATCATGAATCTGCCCTTTGGTTTCTCTGATTTTTATTTTTAATTCTTTCACTTGGGTGATCATTTTTTGCAATGCAAGCTTGGTATCATCGGGGAGAACGAGTCCTTTTTCGCTGATGGACTCAAGGGAGCTCCGAAGGTCGCCCATGAGCTTCGCACTGGCGGCATGGAGCACGTTCCCGGCATTCCGTAAAGCGATCATTTCGGTTCTTTTCGCAGATAAAATATCTTTGAATGCATCGAATTCTTCTCTTTTTGTCTGGAAAGCAGCTTTTTTCGCTTCAATCTGCGTACGCTTCTCTTCAATTTTCTTTTTCAATGCATCAAATGCTTCTCCGGATTTCTTCATGTTGTCTTCGCCGTTTTGAAGAATGGTCTGTGCTCTCTCTTTTGTTCCTTCAGACGAAATCTTGTTCGATTTGCCGTTTTCCGCCAGAATTCCTGCGGAGGAAGTGAGTAGAACGGTTACTGTTAAAATAGTTGCGATAAATTTTTTCATTGTAGTACCTTCTTTCATTTTATGGTGCCGGGATTTCTACATCCGTATCGGAAATCTGGTCCAGCTCGTTAAGCGCTTTTTCCAAATCATCCAATTGGCTGACGAGTTCCTTGTATTCGCTTGTGGTTTGAGGATTTGTCTCTGAAACAGCAGGACTGGAAGACGAAATACCGGATGAAGGAGAAAAATCGCTTCCTGACGTTTCCTCGGATAAAATGGATACGAAGCTGCTGCTATCGGCCGAACTGTTGCTGCCACCCTTTGCGCATCCTGCAAAAGAAAGACAAAATAAGACGGATAAGGATAAAACCAATATTCTTTTCAATCATAACACCTCCCTGTGCCACTATCATACAACAGACACAAGGGGAATAACAACGGGTAAACTGTGGCAATATTGTGGCAAGTGTTTATTATTCAAGCAATCTACTATATTATAAAGAGGACAGGAATGCTTTTATCCGAATATCAGACAGAACATCCAATGGAACATCACCTATTTGATCAAAAGGGTTAGGAGAACAGACTGAATGTCGAAAAAAATTTATATTGCAGACGATGAAAAAAATATAAGGGAACTGATTTCCTCTTTTCTGACCAATGAAGGGTATCTAGTCAAGACATTTCAGACCGGAGATGAATTGATGGCCTGTTATGAAGAGGACCCTTGCGATCTGATGATTTTAGACGTGATGATGCCCGGAACCGATGGATTCAGCTTATCGCTGAAAATACGCAAACAAAGCAATGTTCCAATTATCATTGTTTCTGCAAGGGATAGTGAAATGGATAAAATAACCGGAATATCCCTGGGCTCCGATGACTATCTGACCAAACCGTTCTCTCCGATGGAACTAGTGGCAAGAGTAAAGGCCATTTTCCGGCGACTGCAGCTTGACACAGGATCCTGCGGGAATGATCAGTCAAGCTTTGCGAATCTTGAGATTCAGATCCTGTCCCGTGATTTCAAGGTTGGAGGTAAAAAAGTCGACTTAAGCCCCACGGAATTCGCCTTAATCGACTATTTCATCACCAACCCGTCCAGAGCGATTTCTAGAGAAGAACTGCTGAAGAATGTTTGGAAATTTGACTTCGACGCTGACACAAGAGCGACGGACGACGTGATCAAGCGCCTTCGCAAGAAACTGACCCAGGCGGGTTCCACTGCTAAAATCGAATCAATCTGGGGCTTTGGATTCAAATTGGAGGAGGGAGCTCGATGAAAAGCATTAAGAAGAAAATATTGATTCCATTCCTTTTGATTCTAACCATCACCCCCA
>CAZJXH010000027.1:0-22190 GCA_964549475.1 uncultured Oscillospiraceae bacterium | reverse complement strand
ATTCAAAAGCAGTGCAAAAATCAAAGGAACAGGAAAACCGTACAAGATCGATTTAAAGCTGATTCGCAGGGTATTCCCGACCAGCGGCCAGAAATAATGCGAAGTGAATAGCTTTTCGAATTGTGCAAATCCGACCCAGTCGCTTCCGAAAAACCCTTTCACCAGATTGAAATCTTTAAAAGCGATCAGCAGGCCACCCATGGGGATGTAGTGGAAAATTATAAAATTCGCAACAACCGGGATCAGCATAATATAAAGATATTTGTTCATCCGGATGTCTCTCTTGATGGTTCCTAGCCGTTCTTGTGTCAATAGCGATTTTTGTTTTCTTACTGCCACCAATTTCACAATCTTCACCTCTTTGCGTTAATATTCATACGGCAATCCGCTCTGTCTTTATCACAAGAATAGCACTTTTATATCTGCCTGTCTTTATCATTTCGAACCATAAATTTAACAATTATTGCTTACTAATTTGCCTATCACCCGTATGTTCATTTTGTTTTTTACCGAAACCGATATGCAGATAGAGCTTCTGTCGGCAAGCTTAGTAACTATTAATTTATTTTTATAGGGTATGGGTGGGAATCGCCGAGAAAAAAGTTTAAAATGATGATTTCTATTTAACATAAATTGCATACCTTTCGGACTTTCATTTTTATCTTGAATCGTTCTTGATGTCAGTCAAACTTGAATTGTTCTTGATGTCAGTCAAATCATCGCCGGTTCAGGCAAAAATTGGCGAAAATCGCCGACCCCAGCGGCAGCACCTCTTCATCGACCTTGAAATCCGGGCTATGGACGGGATAAATACAGCCCTTTTCTTCGTTTTTCGTCCCTAAAAGAAAAAATACAGAAGGAACCGCCTTCCCGAAATAGGAGAAATCCTCGCTGTAGGTTTTGGGTTTTTCCATGAACCGCATTTCGTTCTTATTCAGAATGTCAGAAGTGCAGCGGGCAAAATCCTCGAATGCCTCTCTATCATTTCGCACAACCGGCACTAACGGATTAATTTTCAGTCTGTAATCCGCGCCTGCCGAGCTGCAAATGCCCTTGGTGATTATTTCGAGCTGTTCCAGAATCATGGTGCGTACCGATTCATCGAAACCCCGGATTGTGCCGCTCAAATAAGCGGACTGTGGAATGATATTGGATGCCGATCCCGCAATGAATTGGCCGATGCTGACCACAGCGCCCTCGATGGGGCTGATTCTTCTGCTGACGATGGTTTGAATGGCCGTTACCAGCTGTGCGCCAGTGATAATCGGATCGATGGTGTCTTGAGGATTGGAACCATGCCCGCCTTTGCCCAGAATGGAAATTTCAAACATGTCCGTGGAGGCCATCATGACGCCCTCCTTCAGTTCAATGGTTCCGGACCGGATATCCGAAATGATATGCAAAGCCGCCGCGATATCCACATCCGGGTTTTTCATCACCCCTTCAGCAAGCATCGCCAACGCCCCGGTGGCTGGTTCTTCGGCTGGTTGAAAAACGAATTTGACCGTCCCTTTCAGTTTGCTTTTATTATTCACCAACAATCTGACCGCTCCGAGTAAAATGGCCATATGCGTATCATGGCCGCATGCATGCATCCTGCCGTCATAAGTTGATTTAAAATCAGATTCAGCGTTTTCCATAATAGGAAGCGCGTCAATATCTGCTCGCAGTAAAATGGTATTCCCCGGCAGATCGCCTTTCAAAAGTGCGATGATTCCTGTTTTAGCAATTCCCGTTTTCACTTCCAGACCAAGATCCGTTAAATAATTCTTGAGGAACGTCGACGTCTCCACTTCTTCATACCCCAGTTCCGGATGGGAATGAAACCATCTTCTGTTCCGTATGATCTCCTCTCGGATGCCTTGTGCCTGGATGATAATGTCATTACTTTGATTCATCGTCTGTCTCCTTGCAAAATAATCACTCTGATTATTCGATTTTTTTATATTCAACATGAGTGTTGTACAGTCATGGGTATCCGGTGCAACCATAGGCGAACGGAATACTGACGAGAGGGCCCTGCTTCGTTCTTACGCGAATATGGAATTCATATTCGGCAAATGACGATACCGCAAGACGCAAACAGCGCATCCTCACCGATTCGGATTTTCTCTATTTCGTCGTGAATATACCATATCGATTTTCTAAAGTCAATAATATGTTTCGAGTTTTATTAATATTTATGTTAAATGTTTCGAAACTTTGTGGTTTCCCGAATAATCAGCTGCGGCTTAATGGATACGTTCTGTATAATTGTAAATTTTCGGTTCTCCATTTTATTTACCAGTATCCTGACGGCGATTTCGCACATTTCGTCGACGTGTCCGTCAATGGTTGTCATGGATTTTGACAGATAGGGCGCGTAGGCGGAATTATCAATCCCGATCATGGAAATGTCATCCGGGACCAGGATTCCTTCCTCCGAAAATTTGCGGATGGCTCCCAATGCGATATCGTCATAATCCGCGATGATCGCCGTTGGTAAGTCTTTCCCGCTGCTAAGCAGTTTTTCGGCGCATTCATACCCCGCCTGCATATGCCTCTTGTCGCTGATGACAACATATTCGTCCGGCAAAGGCATCGCATTTTGCTCCATATATTTCTTGAAATATTTCAATCTGAAATTAGCATATTCATCCCCGATGAAAGCGATTTTCTTATGTCCGCGTTCCTTCAGGTGAAGCAGGGAATACTCGATAACCATCGCCTCGTCAATGAATATATTATCAAAGTCGCTGGAATTGATGTTCAATCCGATCTGGAGAATCGGTATGCATCCTTCCTTCATGCTTTCTTTCAATTTTTCTGCGATATAATCACTCTCCGTCAGGCAGATGATCCCTGCAAATCCATTTTCAATGAACTCATCCAAATGCTTGATTTCATTGCTCCCCTCGAAATTTGTAATAGTAAACAGCGGGGTATATCCTTTTTGAAGAAGGAACTGCGACAGTTTGGAAACCATGCTGGAATAGTAGGAGCTGGTTATTTCCGGGAATAAGATGCCGACAAATTTACTCTTCTTTTCAATAAACCTGCTCTTTTTCTTATATCCCAGCTCTGCAGCCATCTCCCGAATCCGTTGGGCTGTCTCTTTATTAATGTCATTCGAGCCCATCAGTGCCTTTGAAACCGTGGTTTTGTTGACACCTGCCACTTTTGCGATTTGATCCTGAGTAACCATAAAATCCTCCTTGTTTCGAAACTTATATTAATTTTATCATCATTTTATACATTTATCAACATTTATTTCGAATTTTTAATTGACATGACACTTTGCTGTGTGATATCGTCAGAAATAGAATACGGATAAAAATGGAAGGTGTAAATTTTATGTTGGAATTAAAAATTGGATTCGTAGGATTCGGAGAAGTCAATTTACAAAAATCTATTATCGACAGGAAATGTGCGGATGCATTGTCGATTATCAAATCAATCTCAAACAATGTTATTTCAACCGCGCCGGTTTCTGATGATGAAAAATATATCGACTGCAGCCGGGCGGTCAAAGAGCTGAAGGCCGCGGAATTCGACTTGCTTGTTGTCTGCATCGCCGGTTGGATTCCGACGCATGCAGTAATTAAAGTAATTGACCATTTCAAGCACATTCCCATGCTTCTTTGGGGACTTTGCGGATGGAAAGAAGACGGGAAAATCATCTCCACTGCCGATCAGGCCGGCACAACCGCTCTTCGTTTTACAATGCAGGCGCTAAAGTATAAATTTAAATTTGTCTATTCGATTTTAGGACAAGAGCCTCCTGTCCGTAAAATCGAGGCATATGCCCGTGCATGTGAGGCAAAAACCAGATTGCGGGATGCGCGCATCGGGTCGATGGGGTATCGGGATATGATGCTTTATGGCACCATGTTTGACGGAGTTTCGATTCGAGAAAAATTAGGCATTGAAGTGGAATTTTTTGAAATGCTTGAAATGGATCAGCGCAAAGCAGAGGCAAGCAAAGACGAGATCCGGGAATCCATCAAACACCTCCGGGCAACGTTCGATATGCCGAAATCAATCATGGACGAACAGCTGGTCCCTTTTGTTGAATATGCAATCGCGATCATGAAAAAAATCAAAGAACGCGATTATCAGGCGATCAGTCTTATTGATGTCGACGGAATGAAAAAGCTCGCAAAGCTTCCGCCCGCTTTAATCTTCATGATTATCGACGCATCCTGCAAAATCTGCACGATCCCGGAAAATGATATCATGGGAAGCATCACCCAGCTCATGGTACATTTTGTCACCGGCCAGATCGCCGCATACGGAGAATTTTACGAATTCTTCGAAGAGAGCTTTATTATTGGTGTTCCGGACTTCATTCCGCTTGAAGTGACAAAGGGAAGCCCTGCACTTCATGCTGCGGAGTTCGGGTTGCTGTCCACCTCTTTATTGAACGTCGGGAAATACAAGGATGGACTGGTCACCCTTGCAAGGCTGGTCTGTCTGGATGGAAAATATTCCATGCATTTGTTGACCGGAGATGCCAAACAGCCTCCGAAATGGGAGGAATCCGGCTGGTCTAAGCCCGCTCCCGAACTGCCAAGCCTGGAAGTGTTCCCCCATACCTCCATGGAGGATTTTTCCGGGAAAGTCGCCTCGCAGCATATAATTATTTGCCATGGAGATAACACAGAATCCATTCGGAACCTGTGCTATTTGCTTGATATCGACGTAATATAGACCAATTCACGGTGCAATTTTAAGGAGACCGAAATGAACGTTTTAACCATTGATTTAGGAACAACCAATATTAAAGTTGGGTGCTATAACAGCAGACTAAATCAGCTTTCCATGCAATCTGCCGCCGTAAATTATTCCCGCAATGATGATTTTGTTGAATTCGATCCCGACGAATATTTCACCGGCATTCTTGCCGCGATGAGAAGCTGTGTTCAAATCGCCCGGATAAGCAATGTTTCCCGAATCGTCCTCACCGGTCAGGCAGAATCCCTTGTCATTCTCGATAAGGAAGGCAACCCCGTCCGGAAAGCGATCTCCTGGCTTGACAACCGCTCTGTCGAGCAATGCAGGGAGCTTTCCCACATATTTGACCAAAAAGAGTACCATGCGATCACCGGACAGTGTGAAATTCTTGCAACCTGGCCGATCACCAAAATTTTATGGCTGAAGCAGAATGAAAAGGAATCCTTTCAAAAAGCGGACAAGTATCTGCTGTTGAAAGACTATATCCTGTTCAGGCTGACAGGCCGGATGGCGGGGGAATATTCCATTTACAATTTTTCTTTTTATTTCGATATTGTCAAAAAAGATTACTGGCAGGAAATGCTGGATTATGCCGGAATCAGCCGGTCGCAGCTGCCGCCTCTGACAGAACCCTGCACCGATATCGGCACAGTTAAAAAAGAGATCGCCGGCGATATCGCGATTAATGACAGTGCGATTGTGAATATCGGCACACTGGACCATTTCGCCGGGATGATAGGAACCGGAAATGTCCGGCCTGGCATCATCAGCGAATCGACCGGAACCGTGATGTCCATTGCGACAATAGTCCATGCGCCGCTTTCCGGCGAATCCTTTGCCAGTTGTCATTATGGTCCGTTTAAAAATTCCTATGTGCTTCTTGCCACTTGTGAAAGCGGCGGAGTAAGTCTTGAGTGGTTTAAAAACGAATTCCTGAACGATACTCCCTATAAAGAGCTGGATAGCATATGCTCCGGTATGAGTATGAATAATCCGATTGTCTTTTTACCTTATATCAATGGTACAAATGCGCCTGATTTCAATCAGAACGCAAAAGGTGTTTTTTATGGTCTGCGAATCAACCACAATAAATACGATCTGTCATTCGCAATTATGGAAGGGATCTCGCACCTTCTTGCCAATAATATTGAATTTTATGAAAAACTGGGTGTTTCTACAGACGTGATTTTCTCAACAGGCGGAGGATCAAAATCCAATATCTGGTCTCAATTGAAATCAGATATTACCGGCAGACAGGTATGCGTCCCTCAAAACGAGGAAGCGGCATCGGTTGGCTGCGCAATCATCGGTCTGATCAGCGCCGGTGTTTATTCCAATTACGAAGAGGCAATTGAAAAATACATTGGGCGGTCCAAATCGTTTCAGCCACTGAATGGCGCATTGGCAAAAAAGAAGCATGAGCTGTTCAATCTTCTTTTAAAGCAAATGCAACCGGTGTTTGACTTTGGGATTTAGGACAATGCATTTTCTGAAATCCCATTGGTTTTTTATTTTACATTTATCATGCATAACAGGAAAGGAATGAATTAAAATGAGAATTGACGCACTGGATATTTATTATGTTGCAAATCCGCTCATTCGGCCCTGGAAGACTTCCTATGGCGAGGATGCAGTCATTTACGGAGTATTCTTGAAGATGACATCCGGCAATATCTCTGCCTGGAGCGAGTCAAGTCCGCTTTACGCACCCACCTATTCACCGGAATTCGCATATGGAGTCTATCACGTTGTCAAGCAGTTCTTAGCCCCGATTATATTACATAAAGAATTTAATACAGCAGAAGAGCTCAATGAGGCACTCTCCGTGATCAAAGGGAATCCATTTGCCAAATCAGCGATTGAAATCGCCTGGTGGACACTGGAGTCCAAAAGGAAAGCGGTCCCGCTCCATGAAATGCTGGGGGGCTCCTATCACGAAGTTGACGTCGGAGCAGACTTCGGCGTTCAGGATAATCTGGATACATTGCTTGCGCTGATTGATGGCGCTGTACAAAAAAAGTTCAAACGAATTAAGTTAAAAGCAATGCATGGCTGGGATATTACTATGCTGGAAGCGGTTCGCAGCACGTTCCCGAAAACAGTTTTCCATATTGATTGCAATTCCGGCTATTCATTGGATGACCCTCTGTTTCGCGGAATCGATAAATACCATCTTGCTATGATCGAACAGCCTCTCTATCATGCCGACTTGTTGGACCACGCCAAATTGCAGGCACGACTTGACACTCCGATCTGCCTTGACGAGAGTGTCAACTCTGTCTATGCAGCCGAACATGCGATTGATCTTGGCGCCTGTAAATATATCAACATCAAGCCGGGACGCGTAGGCGGGCTTCTTCATTCGCTGCAAATCAATAAGCTGTGCGAAGATTCGGGCGTTGGCTGCTGGATCGGCGGAATGCTGGAAAGTGCCGTCGGTGCAGGCATTTGTATAGAACTAGCGACGATCAGCAATATGGTGTACCCGAACGACCTTTTCCCATCTGCGACATATTACACAAAAGAAATTTCTGAAAATGAAATCAAATATTCCTCTTCCGGTAAAATGCTTCCCTCGAAAACTCCGGGAAATGCCTATGAACCAGAACTGAAGACATTACTTTCACGGACACAGGAAAGCATCCATCTAGAATAAAGCAAGGGGCCGTTGGATTTGTCATTGATACTTTTGAAATGGCCTAATAATCCAAAATCCAATAAACATGAAAATTATTTACTATATAGACAACTGAATAATTTTCAGTATATAAATCATCTAATTTTTTTAAATGAAAAATTTTCATATGGAATACTTTTATTTTCAATATTGTAATGCTTTCATTCCCAATTTTATAATATATACTTAAAAGAATAATTTTTCATCCTTAATAAAAGTATCGATTTTTGTTCCGTTATTTCTAACAGCCACTTGTTTTCCAACCCAAAGCATAAATAGGCCAGCTATGAAAAGTCACTAAGAAAAACGGATATTTTCTATGCGAAAATATCCGTTCACTTGTTTTTTTTATAATTTTGAAAGCATGCAATTTCGCTTGAGTCATAAGGGGTTCCATCCTTATAAAACAAGTCATGCTGCCAGACAGATGGGTCTTTATCGATTCCAGGCCGTTCGCCTGCCCAGTTTTGACAGGTGTCCCACCCTAAATGTGTCTGTGATTTTCCATTAAACAACCCCCAATGATAGCAAGAAATCCCTTCTGCCATGAAAAAAGGCAAATGTGTTTGTACTAGTGATTTCGAAGGGCGATGAAGCCATTCCGTGCATATCAACGGACGGCCATATTCTTTCGATTGTTCGACCTGTCGTTTGATCTTATCTAAATTTTCATAGCTATGAAAGCTAATGACATCAGAGAGGCTGAGCGCTGCTTTTTCTGCTTCCGTTATATATTCCCATGACCAAAGGCAAGCGGTTAATGGTTGCATTGGATGGGCTTCTCGCGCCCATTTAAATGAGAATTTGAGCAAATCAGCACTTTTCGCGCCTCGTCCGCTGTTACCCGCTTCATTATAAAGATCCCAGATAAGAATACGCTGGTCATTGCCATATCTTTCAATCATATCTTTCACATAGGCTTCCAGACGAGCGCGTTCTGAAGAGCAATCTGCTGCTTGAAATCCCGGACTTGGCGTCCATCCACTGTTTTGTACAAAAGGAACTGGATCATTCTGTTTTCCAAGATAGGGTTCTTTTTCACCAAACGAACAATCATCAAATACAACGGGCATTACGGTCATTCCAAAACAATCCGCGATCTTTAAAAAAGACTGAAACCTTTGGTGAAAACCTATTTTGTCCTCTTTCCAAACTAGATACTGTATAAAAACACGCAGGCTTGTAATCCCTATCTCAGCGGCAGCTTCCAGCTCGTTTTGAATGGTTTCCGCGTCAAAGCTGTCAGCCTGCCACATTTCTGTAGAGTTGATCGCAGTTTTTGGCAGGAAATTCACCCCGATAGAAGATGAATGCTTTTTGGCCCATTGTTCCGCTTGATGATTACTCCAAATGTCTCTCGTCACCTTTATTCTCCTTTTGCCAGACAACCGTTCTTCTCAACCAGGTCAAGGAAAATCAGTCTTTCAAATGTATTTTCATTAGGATAGTGCAAAGCGAGTTTCAACTTGTTTTCGAGAGTTCTAAAGATCATCCCGTGTCCGCCGTTTTGTTCGTAAAGCGGTTGCTGCTTATGATTCCATTTACTCAATATGCCTTCCTCTGCAATCAGTTGCCCGATGGTATAGCCGTTTTCCTCGAAGCTTGACCAAATCATAGACAAGTGACCATCCCCCATCTAGAAAAGGAACGGACCATCCGTAACATAATTTCGAGCCCCGTTTTTCTGATCAATCCCAATATCTTTGACCCAGGGTGCCTCGGATGCTGAAAACAGCAAAACCGGTTCCCCCTCCATTCGTTCCAAATCGCAGCTTAATTTCACAGCATAAATCCGGCCGTCGTTGACCTCCATCCATTCCCGGCAAAATATCAGCCAAGGCTGATCATACGCATCGAGATAAAATGTACCATCCAGGCACCACCAGTCTAGTGGCGTAATTGGTTTATTCATCGGGTAAAAAGGTCCCAAAGGGTCATCACTTATGAGAATATGGCAAGCTCTTTTTTTTCCCTCTGCCATAAAAGAGGCAATCATATAATAATGCTCATGATAAACAAACACTTCAGGAGCCCAGAAGTTTTCGTCTGCCCAAAAATCTCCCGATGGCTGAAAGACTTGAAATGGGCCTTCCCAATCTTCAAGATCATTGCTGACATAAGCATTGAATCCTTGTCCTTTTCCATTCCATGGGTTGGTATCTGTGGTTCCATAAAGGTAATAACGATCTTCTGCCAGAAGGATAAACGGATCACGAATTTGTATTTGATTGCGTTTCATTCATTGCTCCTCTTCTTTATCAAGCACTTGTATGACTGCAGCGCCAAAGTGCTCCAGTGTCAAAACCCCGTTTGTTTCGACACCCGTCAGCCGTTCTGTTCCCGCAAAAGAAAGAGGCAGGGTTACAGGCGCATTGTTGTGATTGAGTACAATTATATAGCTTTGTTCGTTATAGATTTTTTTGATAAATTCAACGCCGTCGCATGTGCTTTCGTTTAGGCAGGATACCCCGCTCTGTTTCAAAACAAGATCGGTAAACCTTATTTGTGCCGCTGCATCCATGTCGCAGCCAACATAATACACTTGCCCTTTCCCGTAACGATTACGGGTGATGCAAGGGGTCTGATCATAATAATCAGAGCTGTAGCTGGCTAAAACCTCGGTCTTCCTGGCATTTATAATGTCGCACCACATATTGATCGTTCCAGCACCAAAAACGCCGCGAAAATAATTCTGGCGGTCCGTATTAAGGGAATCATATTCAATCAGTTCAATCCCGGCCAATTCCTTGAAATATCCCGGCAGTGTGAGTGGTGTCATGGAATTGTTCCATTCTTTGATCCCGGAACGGAAGGTCAGCACCACAGTTCCTCCATTGGCTGCATAACGTTCGATTTTTTTGTATATTTCTTCGGTTACCAAAGAAACAGCAGGCAGGAAAACCAGCTTATAGGCATCAAAACTTTCAAATACATCAATGATATCGCAATTGACATTATTATCGATTAATCCGTTGTAATAGGACATTAGAAATGCATCATAGTTGAATTTAGGGTTATGCCATTGAAAATTATCACTCCACAAATTATCGTATGACTTTACAATCGCCGTTTCAACCGCATTTTGTCCCTCTTCAAAAATTTTTCCGATTTTTCCCAGCTCTTGATTAATCCATTGAATCTCCCGATAACGACGCCTTGGGATTCCATCATGGTCAAGAACACCATGCCAATATTCTTCATTGCCAAAAAGGCAGGCGCGCCACCTGAAATAGATGATTGCTTTTGCGCCATGAGCAAGAGACGCAAAGGTCCAAAGGCGGATCTGACCCGGCTTTGGTGTATCCCCTGAAGCACATGTTCCGCCAGGCCCGCTTTGATGCTCCATTACCCAGAAGTTCTCATGACGGACGCTTCTCATCAGGTCGTGAGCCATGGCATCGACCCTGTATTTATTTTTTTGAAACGGGAATAAAGGGTAATTATCCCAGCATACAAAGTCCAGATCCTTCGAAAGCTGATAGTAGTCGATATCTGGCGCATGTCCCATTAAATTGTGTGTAATCGGTACCTGGCAGCCATTTTTACGCAATAGGTCAATTTGGAACTTCTGGTAACGCACAGCGGATTCCGAAGAAAAACGCGCAAAATCAAGGAGCAGTCCTGGATTATGCGGAAATTCCCGTTTATTGGGATTTTCCATCACCGTATAGGTAGGAAGCTCTACTTCCTCAAAGCGATTGAATGTCTGTCCCCAGAAGACAAGACCCCATTCTTCATTCAGTTTTTCAATGGTTTCGTATTTTGATTCCAGCCATTTTTTAAACATTCGCGAACAATGTGAACAGTAACAGCGTGTCGTTTCATGACATCCAAACTCATTATCAATCTGCCATGCGATGACTGATGGATTATTCTTATAATGCTTTATCATTTCTGTGACAATCCGTTCGGTTTCTGCATGGTAGTCCGTATTATTATAGCAATAATGCCGTCTGCTGCCGAAGTCCCTTTTCATGCCGTATCCATCCCGCTGGCAAATATCTTTCTCGTCACAAAGCCATTTCGGCGGGGTTGCGGTTGGTGTGCAGAGGACTACGCGGATGTCCTCTTTGCCAAGTGTTTCGATGGCGTCATCCAGCCATTCAAAATGGAATTCACCGCGCCTCTTCTCCATTTTTGACCAGGCAAATTCCGCCATTCTCACTGTATTAAAGCCGATTTCTTTCATCAGTCCGGCATCTGTTTCCCAACGCTCTCTTTCCCAGTGTTCCGGATAATAATCCGCTCCCATTCTCATTGTCATATTGATCTTTCCTTCATTAATTTATTATCAAGCTGTTATTAATCAACCATCATCTTATTTACTGTATTGAAAAGCGCCAATATCAATCTTGCCGCTTGCCGGCACCTTATTCCCAAAAAAGTCCTTTCCGCCGTTATTCGGGATCAGCTTTCCTTTCCCAATGCAGGGAGAGCCTGATAACAATTTATATCCGTTTAATGAATTAATCCCGTCTTTCCCGCTGCCTTCACTGGCTAATAGCGGATTGACCGTGATCTTGTCAGGGTCATTTGGCTCCCCGGCATGTGTTTGGTTCGCATAAAAACAATTATTACTGAAATGTGCGCCTTCCGTTGCAACATAGCTGCCGCTGCCGTGATTGACAATCAGATTATTATAAAAATAAACTTCTCCGATTTTCCCTTCTCCCCCATTTGTTTCAGTGATCCGTGTATTCATATTCGCAGCAAGATAGACTGTATTGTTATAAATCTGGCAGTTGGTGGTTTGCTGTCCAACCGGGCGAAAAATCTTCTGCTTGTCATTTTGACTGATGTTGTATCGAATGATAGCATTCTTGTTGATAATCGTTCCTATGGAAGTAACCAATACAAAGCCACCCTCATTGTCATGGCTGTAATTATATTGCAAGATATTGTTTTCGCCGCCGAAATCGATATCAAACCCTTCCCCATCGCCCTCGCGAACCTGCGTGAACGCCGCCTCGTTGTATTGAATGAGGGTATTGTCGCTGTTGCCGCACCAAATGGCGATATTGTTTTTTCCTGACCGGTTATTACAATAGGTTGCCTTGTTATATTCAATGAGACCCCCGTTGGTTGCAACCAGGACAATCCCATCTCCGCCAATATCGTTCAGCGTATTCCTTCGTACAACCACATTCGTTGAACCCAGCCATTTGCCGCTTCCCTCAGAAATGCTGTTCCGATTACACCAGGAGGAATAGAAATAGATCCCTGAACGGTCAGCCTGATGAATATAGTTGCCTTCGATCAAAACATCATCCATTGCAGCAGGTACACTGTATCCTTTCATATAAAATATAATACCGCCGTTGGTTCTGTCATATCCCCAGTTGCTGTCCACGTTTTTGCCATTAACATTATGAATTTCAAGATTCTTCAGATAAATATGATGGCGGATCCCCTCATCGTTCTCAACAAGCACCCCGCTGCGCACATTTACCGAATTACTAAAATTTGTTATCTCAATATTGCTTATTTCCCAATACTCCACATTATATAGATATATGACCGCTGGTTGTACTCCACCCCCTGCAATCAGTGGTTTTTTGCTGCCTCCGTAAGAAGTCATCGTAATCGGTTTATTTTTCACACCAGACACAGTAGGTTTGAATTGACCGGTAAAAGAGCTGCCAGACTTTAAATAGATGCCATCTCCCGGCTGAAACTGCATTGAATTCAGCTTTTGGATTGTTTTCCAAGGCTTCGCCTCACTTTTGCCATCATTTCCGTCATTTCCGCTCAAGGAATCTACATAATATTTACCTGCTTGCTCCGTTACAGTCGGCTGGCTTTTCACGCTGCTTGCTGCACCTCCTTTTGATCCGCTTACTTGCTTTGAGCTTAATGTCGGCGCAGTGCCGGATGATTGTGATATTATTTCAGAACTGCTGTTGCTGCTATTGCTGCTATTGCTGCTCGTATCTGACGATATTGCCCAATCAGAAGAAGCTTCCCCGCTATTATCGCTGGATGTTGCTGTTTTTTCACCACAACCGGATAACAGGTTCGTTATCATAAATAAGCTCCCGATTAGAATGGTTATTATTTTTATATTGTTTCTCATAGTTTTCATCACTCCCGTTTATATTTTGCTTTCACAATAGATCTCTCGGTATCTTTGCGGGGACATCCCCATGTTTTCTTTAAAGAACCGTCCGAAATTTGCCGGCCTGTCAAAACCGACCTTTTCAGAAACCTCTGAAATCTTCAAATTGGAATCAGAGAGGAATTTCTTTGATCGCTCGATTTTTGCATTTGATATGTATTTTTTGATGTTTTCTCCTGTAATGTCTTTATATATTCGAGATAAGTAGGCTGGATTATAATGAATCATTTCGGCAAGCTTCGTGAGCGACAATTCTTTATCCAGATTTTCATTTATGTATTGATTAACCAGTCCAATCACTCTATTCACTGCACTTTCCGAGTAAGTTTCGCGCAGTGCGGTGATTTCTAAAGCAACCATCTTTAAATATTCAATCGCGGAAATCCATGTCAAATGCATATTAAAGCTGATCAATTTTTTGACAGGATACTTTTTATCCACAATTTGTGTCAGGCCGTAACGATTCAAAATGGAGACGAGCTCCAAAGAAATCGTAGAGAAAACCACATAAAGATAGTAAGTATCGGTGAAATCGGAGGAGTTCTCGCCCACTATTCTTTCGAAGTAGTTTTCAATCAGACCCTGGTTGCCTTCTCGAATCAATCTTTCCAATTGCTCCACTTTTTTGTCGGATTGCATTTCTTGCATGGTTCTTCGTTCTTCGGCCATATTATTGCTGCTGATTGAATATAAAAGGATTTCACCGTTATGTGCTCCATGGTTATAAAAAAACTGCTGTTTTAATCCTCTATATGCATCGCTGATCGCATCCCATTCCAATGCTTCACTGCTCACAGCAAAACTAAGGGATATGCCAAGTGAATCATGAATTATCGTTTGTATGACCGGAAGGTTCCCGTTTATCAAAGAAAAGCAAAGCTTGTTTTTGGCGCTTTCTTCAATATAATGGCTGAAATCACTGGGTTGAACCAGCCAGACCAGATACTCCATCTCCAGTATCGTCCCCAGACAGATACAGCTTGAGGAAAAGCACTCCTCTACTTCTTTGATGATCGTATCAGACCATTTAGCCGTTTCATAATTTGAGACAGTAGTCATACTCCTGTCCATCACCCCTAGAAATAAATATACTTGTTCATTTAAATGCATCCTGAAATCCGAAGTAGAAAGAATTTCAAGATTGATCTGAGCGGATAAAATATTTCCTTGAATTAAATCTGTCATAAGATATCGGTTATAACGTTCTCGGTCTATCCGGTTGTCCACTGTAATTCGTTCAAGCAGCGCAGCACTGTAATTGTCCTGTTCCAATTCGGCAATAACATCCTTGATTGTTTGGATGATTTTCTCGATTTTTTCAGTTTTCAACAGGTACCGGGTGTTTTTATATTGTTTCGTGGTATATATATAGTCAAATTTAGTATGTGCTGTTAAAAAGATGATTTTGCAGTTAATCCAGCGGCTGTTGATTTCCTTCATCAATTCAATCCCGCTCATACCAGGCATCTCGATATCCGTCATAACAATATCAAAGCGCTGATTATTCAGCAGTTCCAGTGCCTCTATCGCTGAATATGCCTGTGAGATCTCCAAATTCAAATCCTGTTGATTTGAATATATTTGAAAGAGCGAATCGCAAATAAGTTCCTCATCGTCTACAATTAAAAAATTATACATCCGTCTTATCTACGCCTCCTTCTTGTTTTCAAGGAAATTTCTATGGCTTATCCGGATCGATAACCATAGTGACTACTACCATCAATCCTTCGGAGCCATTCGGTTCAAAGTGTATGCCACTCTTTTCTCCATACATTATCTGCAATCTGCGATGAATATTGACGACGGCCGAGATGTTGCCATTCCCTTCCAAAATCCGGTTGTACGAATCAATCTTATTGGCATCCAGCTCACCGCCAGTGTCTGAAATGCGGACAGAAACGGTGTTTTCCTGCTTTTCAAATGTTACACGCACTTCTGTTTTATGTCTGTTTCCTTTGATTCCATGTTCGATGATGTTTTCGATGAAAGGCTGCAAAATCATACGCGGTACCCTTATGTTACCAATTTCCTTTTCTTCCTGATCGAAGCAGATAACAAAACTTCGTTTAAACCGCATCATTTGTATATTGGAATAGGCTTTTGCGTGTTCAATTTCGTCTCTTAACAAAGCATAGTCACTTTCATTGCGCGTGACATACTGATAATAATCCCCCAAATACTGGATAAACTGGTCAGCTTCCTTCAAACGGTCACATTTCAACATTGTTTTCAACATAAAAAAACTGTTGAAAAGGAAATGCGGATCAATCTGGGTTTGCAATTGCTTCAATTCAGCACGTTTTGTTAGAATTTCCTGATTGTAGACCTTTTCGATCTGATCGTTTAAAGAATCAAGCATATGATTAAAGCCATTAATCAAATGCTGGAGTTCATTGTTACTATAATAATCAATACGAGAATGAAAATCTCCTTTTTCCACCTTATCAATCGCCTGTAATAAAGATACAATCGGCTTTTGAATACTCATATAAATCAAGGCTGTGAACAGACAAATCATAAGTAATGTGAGGACTGTCATCAAAACCAGGATCCAGCGATAAATGCGGAGGCTCTCTATGTAAATATTATCTGTGACAATCTGAATCAGTGCCATATCAAAATATTCAGAATACTCATAGCTCACATTTACATTTCTTTCCAAAATATTACTAAATTCGACCTTGTTTTCCTCTGAATAGTCTTTTTTATCAAGCTTTGAAATATAATCATCAAATATGCTTATTTCTGCTTTTCCATAATAGAAAAGCATTTTTTTATCTCCGTTAGTAAAGCAGATATCAGAGTTACTCTCTTTTGCAGACATCTCAATCAGACTTGTTATTGCATCTTTTGAAATGATGGCATCAATGATGAATAGAGGACGAGTCGTTTGATTATTGTCATATAGAAGCGGACTGAGTATAATGCGGTATTCATTGCCGCTTAGGACAATCCCGGAACCGGTGTTTTTCTGCGTATGCCAAAGGACATCATATTGTTCCAGATCAATGCTGCTCATCCCATTGGCAACGGAGATATTGTATCCAAAGGGTTCGATCCGGACAATAAGGTCCTTCAAAAATGTACTGCCGTCTTTTATCGTTGTGATCCGTTGCGTCAGCCTCTGAGCCGCCATGTAATGCTCGTATTGATTTGTCTGCGGAAGATCGGCAAGGCTATTCAGGTCCTTGTCCGCCATTAAATTGTATAACTGATAATTAATCCGTTCCACTTCTTGCTCCATCGTTTCAATTAAATATTTGCTTTTCGTCTGTAAAGAAGCTGAGATTTCTTTATTGGTTAAGTTTGAACCATAAAAGCACGCATAGTAACTAATGGATACAATCGGTATCATTGCGACGAGAAAAATTAACATGATTCTAGTGAAAACTGATTTACGAAGCTTCGCTATTATCTTCATCATATCTCCCATTTCATTTCTACTGAACAGGCAAAAGGAGCCCCCTTTTCAATATGAATAACATAGCACAATTCACCTCTTTTTTCATAGCAATTACGCTTTCACCAACATAATTTTTGACTATTCAGTAATGTAGTACCCTGTAACCATCGTTCTATGCATTTTTTTCGTGATTCGCACATTATCAGTCACTACGTATAATGTATGACTCAATGCATGTCACATCGAACGCAGCCTTTTAACAGAACATTATCTATTTTAAGAATTTACAGGGTACTACTTTAATTAGAGTTTCTATTGCGAAGTATGTGAAGTTATTTTTTACCAAAATCTAATTGTGTTTCTTTTGGGCTGTTGTAAACATGATACTAAGCACAGCTCCTGCCAGACACACCATATAGAATAGGATCCCCCAATTATTATCCCCGGTGCTTGGATTATCAGTCGCCGTTGAATTCGATCCGTCATTTAGATCTGTGCTTGTGGTTCCACTTGCACTAACTATTGCGATATCCCCCAATACTTTTGTCTGAAATGAAATGGTGTTGTTCTCTACCTGCGCCGGTACTGTATTTATGCTTCCGTCTTCCTCTGCAATGATAATCTTCAAATCCGATCTCCCCTGCAGTTTTTCTGGTATAGGAAGCGTTACCGAAACAGCATCATTTAATGTAAAGGAACTGCCGTCTCGCTCCGCTGAAATATTATAGAGAATAAAATTGTCAAAACTCTTGTAAGAATTCAGCAATTTTTGAAAAGTCTCCCCATCCATCAGGGTTGAAACATATAAGTCTGCACCGTCCAGTCCAGTTCCGTTGACAGTAATCCCGGAAATTGGATCCGTCAAAGCCCCTTCTTTGTTCGGATCATATGTCAGCCCTTTATTGGCTGCATAATATGCTGCGATTTCACTGGAAGAAAGAGCGCTTTTATAGAAAGCAACATCATCAAGCATATAGGTTGCAGGTGAAACCAGTTGATCATAATGGTCGAAAACACCAATCCCCACCTTTTCACGATTTGTATCTGCGCTTAAATTTTCTCTGCTGACTGCTTTATTTGCGGTCTGAACACCATCGATATATATTTGATAGATCTTATTGGGTTGGTCGAAAACAACTGTGATCAGGTGCCATTTGCCGTCAAAATAGTCCTTATCGAAGGAGGTAGAGCCCCAAGTTCCGGCAAAGTCGTCTCCACTCCCGGTTCCGGCAACAGCGGCAGTAATGGAGGCTTTTCCCCCGCCATCACGATTGAGTGCAATCGCAAAACCGGTATCTCCCGCACCATAGAGTCCCGTCTGAAAGAATCTCTGTCCCAGATTAACGCCATAATCAGCAGCAAATTTCACCCAGAAGGAAGCGGTAAATGCTCCCGTTCCAAAATCAAATGCTGTGCCGGGTGCGGCAAAATAGTTATTGCTTCCATCAACAATAAGATATTTGCCAGACGGACCTCCATCCGTTATCGATTTTTCACCAAATTGTGGTGTTCCGACGGCCGTTGCATCATTCGCAGCAGTTCCTGAATCTTTGCCGGTTCCATTATCAAACGTATAATGCATCCATGGTGCCGGGGATTCCGCTGCAACACCTACCATACCAGTGTTTAGCATCATGAGAACCATTATCAGACTGGTGATACAGGCAATACATTTTTTACCATTTTTCATTTAAAACGCTCCTTCCAATTTGAAATATTAATTTTTGCTGACTGGTTTTGTTCTTTGACACTCAATTATCCTTTTCCATTTAAAACGCTCCTTTCAATTCAGAATATTAATTTTTGCTGATCGTATTTATTCTTTGACACTGCCGATTATCAACCCTTTAACAAAGTATTTCTGTAAAAACGGATAAACCAGCATAATGGGAAGGGCGCCAACAAAAATCTGTGCACTTTGGATGGTTTTTTCTGAAATATTACTTATTCCAACAATATCGTTCCCGGTGACCATGGAAAAATCTTTTGAGATAATCATCGTTTGTAAATACGTCTGCAAGGGATAGTTTTTCGGGAAATCCATATACAGCAAGCCGTCAAACCAGCTATTCCAATGACCGACAACAACAAACAATGTAATAGTGGCAATTGCAGGCAATGAATTGGGTATGAAAATCCGAAACAGAATGGAAAAATGGTTTGCGCCATCCATAATCGCCGCTTCTTCCAATGCCTTTGGAATTTGCCTGAAAAAGTTCAGCAGAACGACAATATTAAAAACCTGGACTCCTGCAGGCAGAACCAGTGCCCAAATGGAATTCATCATCCCCAGCTGTGTGATTAAAATATACCCTGGAATCAGTCCGCCGCTAAAAAGTGATGTGAAGAAAAAGATCCATACAAAAGCAGTCCTGCCGCGAAAATCTTTTTCATCCTTTGACAGCGAGTAAGCGGTGAGTAATGTAACAAGCATCGTAAGACTGCCGCCGAGGATAACACGTTTTAAAGTAACGCCCATCGCCTGCCAGAATTCTGTCTTCTGCGCTAAAAATTCATAAGCGGCTGTTGTAAACCCTCTTGGCCAAAATGCAACTTCACCTGCCGCCACAGCAGCTTCTGAACTAAAAGAAATGGCTATGATATTCATGATAGGCAGTAGACATAGCATCGTAATACTAAACATGAAAATAAAATTAATGATCTGGAATACTTCTATATTTTTTTTTCGTTTCATAACGGATATCATTATTGCGTCATGCTCCTCCCACGGAATTTAAAATATTCTATATTTGGCAAATTTATAAGCCATGAAGTAAGAAATGGAAATCAAAAAGAGGGACACTCCGGATTTAAATAGTCCTGCCGCCGTAGCAATGCTGTATTGTGCCTGACCAATCCCTATTCTATAAACAAATGTATCCAGAATATCTCCCGACTGCATCACAACAGAGGAATACATATTAAAAACCTGATCAAATCCAGCATTCAAGATATTACCCAAATTCAAAACAGTCATGAGTACAATGATCATCTTCATTCCCGGTAAGGTAATATGCCAAATCTTCTGCCACCGGTTAGCGCCATCCATAACAGCCGCCTCGTATAGCTGCGTATCGATCGAGGTAATTGTGGCCATATAAATAATGGTGCCAAAGCCAAAGCTTTTCCAGACATCCGTTCCAATCAGAACCCGGGGAAACCACGTATTGTCTCCGAGGAAAAAGATCTTATGTCCGCCCAGTGCGGCAATGATATTATTGACAATGCCATCCGAGGGTGAAAATATGCTTATAAAAATGCCGCTGAGAATAACCCATGAAAGAAAATTCGGAAGATAAATCACCGTCTGCACATATCGTTTAAACATAACACTTTTTACTTCATTCATTAATATGGAGACGCCTACCGCCACTATTAACCCTAAAAGCATTTTCAAACTTGCAAGGTATATTGTATTCCACAAAATCTGCCCAAAATCCGGGAGCGTAAACAATGATCGAAAATTATCCCATCCACACCATGTCTGCTTTCCAAACAAGCCCAATGCCGGATTAAAATCCTGAAAAGCAATAACGATGCCATACATCGGAATGTACGCGAAGATCAAGACCAATATTAATGCAGGAATCAGCATGATATATAGAATCCAATTCCCATGATTTATCCACGGTTTTTTTCTTTTTAAAGTTGCCTCCACTGCTGCCAAAACATTTCACCCCACATCACTTTGTAAAATTTAACTTTTATTATTTTTGTACCATGCATTTGCTTCCTTTGTCATTTGATCTCCGCCGGCTTTCTGCCAACTTGCAACGAACGAATCAAAATCACTGATTGGCGCCGCGCCCATTATAATTTTGACATATTCCACATTCTGCATATCTGTCAAGGTATTGAGTTTAGATACCATCGTTTTTGTTGGCGCACCATTGAACTTGTTCTTCACAAATAAATTTTTATCGGTATAGGCTGCCAATATGCCCATGCTGCCACCGCTTCCGTATACAGCGTTCCATTCCCAGTTGTTGTTTTTCAGGAGGGACTGTATACCTTTCGCACTAAGGCCAAGCTTACTATAATCGTTTGAATTTCTTGCGGCCTCCAACTGTTTATAATCAGTAATATTCTGATTGATAACATTGGGAGAAATCGGAGACAGCTTCCAAACCCCTTCGATGCTTCCATTAAGGAAATATTTATCCCATTGTTGATCGCTTCCCCAATTGGTATCAAGAAAGGCATTATAAATTTTTACCAATGCTTCCGGGTTCTTATATCCTTTTTTTACAACGTACCAGCTGCTGACTGCCATTGTGAAAGTTGACTTTGCAAGCTGGCCTGTAGCAGAAGGAAGCGCTACCGCAACCCAGTTTGCCTTGTTGTCCTTTTCTTTGCTTAAATTGAGTGGATAAACAGAATTCCAATGGGATCCATACTGGATTCCAATTTTACCGGAGGTCGCCAATTCGGTTAATGCGCCGGAATCATACACGCCGAAATCAATCGGCATATATCCCTTTTTATAAAACTCACTTAATTTGCCTAAAGCGGTTTTTGCAGTCGATAAAATCCCTCCATAAACCAGGTTCCCGCTTCCATCATCCTGCCAGATGCGGGGGTAGGAATTGAAGCCTGCAAAAAAACCATCCAGCCCGGCAATCGTTCCCCACAGCCCTTTATACGAAGACAAGCCGTATGTATCATTTTTCCCGTTTTTATCAGGATCGCTTGTTGTGAATTTTTCAATCGCATTGCTAAGTTCATCCATAGTAGCTGGTATTTTTAAATTCAAGTTATCAAGCCAATCTTTTCGAATCCAAAGCATCGGTGCATCAACACTTGGATCTACTGTACAAGGCAGCCCCATCAGTTTTCCACCGACTGTAGCAGGCTTAAAGACCTCGGTTCCTGCCGAATTCAATGTCTGCTTTGTAAAATCCGAAGCATATTGCGCATAAACCGAAGTCAGGTCTTCAATCATTCCCGCAGCAGCCATTTGATTCATCTGAAGCGCTTCAACGCTGCAGATATCAGGCAATTGACGGCTCGCAATGGATAAATTCAATTTTGTTGCATAAGCATCTCTTCCCTTGACAACCCAATTGTATTTGATGTTAATACCCAGCTTGTTTTTATACAGTGTCAGCCAGCGGTTATTGCCAATCGTCTCATTCAGCTGAGAAAGAGTCGAATCGATTGTGTCATCTGTTGCGCGCCCCATGTTTACGGTTATCTCCGGCGAATATTTATTCCAGATCGTTGGATTTGTTTTTGCTGGTGAAGAGCCTGCCTTCCCGCTCTCAGATAGAATACCGCTTGTA
>CAZJXH010000026.1:0-22375 GCA_964549475.1 uncultured Oscillospiraceae bacterium | reverse complement strand
CACCTCGGCCTGTTCGGGAATAATCATTAGGGTGCGCCCCTCCAGCCTGTAGCCGTAAGGCTCGGACGGCGATAGGTAATCGCCCTTTTCCATACGGATGCGGACGCTGATGCGCATATTGTTTGAGTGGTTCTGTGACTCCATCTGTGAAAAAGCGCCGTAGATGGTGGCAATCTGCTCAGACGTCATTTTTCCGGTGTCGATGTTCTCCTTTTCAAAGTGGATGGAGATGCCCAGCCGTAAAAGCTCCCGCACATACTGGATATATTCCTTGGTGTTTCTCGCGAAACGGGATATGGATTTGACGAGGACGCGGTCGATCTTTCCGTCCCGGCAATCCTGAATCATCCGGTTGAATTCATCCCGCTTGCTTGCCACAAGGCCGGAGATGCCCTCGTCGGCATAAATGTCCGCCAGTTCCCAGCTCTCCTGTGCGGCGATATGCCGGGTGTAATAATCCACCTGTGCGATGTAGGAGTTCTGCTGATCCTCCGAATCACTGCTCACACGGGCATATGCCGCCACACGGAGCTTTGCCGTTTCCGGCTTTCGCGCCTGTATCAATGTGATTTTAGGCGCTTCCGCCGATGTTGAATTGGGTTGATACATCTTTTTTCCCTCCTTTCAACGACATACACTACCACACCTCCCGGCATATAGCTACCGAATCGTTGATAATATTCAGAAAACAATTCCGCGACTCAGCATAGTGCGATGATGGTGGGTCGCAGCCTGCGTTCCAAGTCTTTTTTAATCCTTTCAATTTCCTGATCTGTCATGTTCTTGGCGGCCGCAAGACGTGTGAGCTGCTGCAGGGCGGCAGCGTACATCAGATTACCGGATACCTGTGCGTTTGTCATGGTGTTTCCCTCCCTGATAAAATAGGCGTCGGAGCCAGTCCGACGCTGATTGCCAGCGCCTCGTCAATTTTTTTCATTTCCTGTTCATCCAGCCTTCCGACATATTCCCGAAGCCTGCTGCGGTCTATGGTGCGTATCTGCTCCAAAAGCACAAAGGATTCCTTCAGGCGGCCGCAGGCATGACCGATGCTTGCATGGGTGGGGAGCGGCTTTTTCGGCTTCGCTGTAATGGCGGCGGCAATCACGGTGGGACTGTAACGGTTTCCAACGTTATTTTGCAGAATGATAAGGGGCCTTACACCGCCTTGTTCCGAGCCGACCGTTGCATTTAAATCTGCATAGTAGATGTCGCCTCGTAAAATGGTATTATGGAACTGTTTCAAATACACACCTCTTTTCCTATGCCGGTATTCTTAATGGCACAAAAATAAGAACCTCACGCCGTTTACAAAATCAAAGATTTTGACGGCTGAGAGAACCTTGTTGCTTCGCAATATGGGACCGCCGATCCCTAATGGCGTGAGGTTCTCATGGCTTCTGACATTAAGATTTTTCTTCTGTGCTTAATTTGACACTACTCCCCAAGCACACAGAGCTCTGGTTTATAAGAGCTCAAAAGGCGACGGCCTGAACTGCGGCTGGCTTCACCGCATCATAGGAATCTCACCTCCACCGGGATCTCCGCTGGCTGCCCTCATTGCGTGGTCCCCAGGTCTTGTGGGGGCTGTGACTGGACAGAAGTATCAATATGGGCTGACGGGGTCATTGCAAAACAGGCTGCCACAGCCTGCTTTTCGGACGGATGGGTACCGCTTTGCACCTTATTTGGCCGTCTTTGATAGGGTGGAAAATGAGAAACCATGAACAGAATAAAAATAATATGGTTGCTTTCATGTTCTCATCGCCGTCCTACAGGTGGTCTTGGCGCATCCTCCGGGGTCGCTTTCCCTTTTGGGGTCCGTCAGCTAACGTATTCAGGTCGTCGGATATGAAATTTTCAAAGAGCAATGAGGGTGAATAGAAAAACCCCCTCACTACTAAGCCGATTTCGTGAGGGGGTCTACAAAAAATATTTTTACTTTTCTATCATTTTTTTGAGCTTCAGCCGAATCTGTCGTTCACGGTAGCTGATAGTTTGTTGCTTGATACCGGTTTCCTGCTCCAATTCCGACTGAGATTTTCCTTGAAAGTACATGGCAAAGATTAAAGCCTGTTCCTCCTTAGAAAGCTGTGCGAGGCATCGGTGGAGCTTTTCCGCTATGAGCTTGTCCACGACCACATCCTCCACACGGGGAGAAGCAAGGTCTGGAATCCCATCCTCACCTGTTGTTTCCACCGTATCCATGGCACTGTAATAAAAGACGCCGTGTGCCATATCCCTTTCCTCCAGATAGGTTTCACGGCGCTTCATGCGGTGATAGGTAACATAGACTTCTTCGCTGACCGGCACAAGCTGACCCTGCACCTTGATTTGGTATTTTTTCTTGATCTCCCTCTGATGCTGAGTGTCTCTTTTGATGCTTTTCATAAAATCTGCTCCTTTGAATTTCAAATTTTTGAAATCCGCCGGAGCCATCGAATCCGCATAAACGAAACAAGACGGCAGGAGAACCTCCTTTGCAGGAAGTTCCGCACTGCCGTCTTGCGTTCTGGCGGATTTCATTTTTATTACTGAGGTACGGTTATGCTACAGGTTTTACACGATCATGCGTTATGTTCAACGTGCCATCGGTATTTACGGTGATGCGAGTAACGCAATCTTTTATCTGAATTTCAAACAGACGTTGATCGCTGCTCATATCGCCGATGCGTTTTTTATTCAGGTTTCTTACTTCGGTCATAGAAATACTTCCCTCCCCTCGACTGATTTGTGAGTGTTCAGGCATATAAAGCAAAAGCTGTTATCGCCTTACGCAATAACAGCATACTAATTTATGGGACAAGCTTGGAGGTGTGGGAATAGCTTTCCGATAGAGTGCGAGTAGCGAATTTTTAATATTGTACCAAGTTCATGCATGAAGTCTAAACATGTAAAGCCAATATCAGCGTTAATCAAGTTAACCTTGATATCAGTCTCAAAACGTGATAAAATATTCCAAATAGGCTATTTGAGGGCAAAGCTCTTTGGAGGAGATATTATGGCGTTCAGCTACAACAAGCTATGGAAAATACTGATAGATAGAAAAATGATGAAAAAAGATTTGATGGCTATGACGGGCTTAACTACAACTACTATGGCAAAGTTAGGCAAAGAACTGCCGGTCAGCATGGACGTTTTGGCGCGCATATGTAAGGCTCTCAGGTGTAATATTGGGGATATCGTCGATTACATTGATGAAGAAAATAAATAGGATACAGTTCAGTTTGAATGGAGGGTTTCGGCATGAGGTTATGTTTTGGCTCATATTTAGCGATTCTTGTTCCGTGCAAGGCAGTTAATATTGATAATAAGCAGTTGTGCGAAGCACTTCTTCATTCTGTTGCCCCCAATTATGAGTTTACCTTTTCAGGGCAGGAAAATGCAGATCGTGTCAGAGAAGATGCCACATCAAAATTACTGCGGTGTGAACAAAACCTCTCAAAAGATATTACTGGGCCAGCCCGCAACGCCGTTCCACAAGAAGTAGCCAGCTACTTTAAGAACAATGTCATCAATCTGTTGGACAGTAATTTATCCAAGCAGATAATCCTGGCGCTTAAAGACATGATTGGTAATGATTTTCCTGAAAAAGATGGGAAGAAAATACATGGTATTTACGATGATACGAAAGTCGAACTGGTCAATGGCATAACAAAAAAAGAATTGGCATCCCAAACCGAATTCTGTTTTCATTCGTTTTTGGCCGGAGTCTTTTTATATGTTGTCACAAACACTACGAACCGAAGCGGCAAAAAGACGATTCGGTCTGTTACACAAGAGTATGTTCTTTCCTTCACATCTCGGATTGAAGAAATAACGCTCCTTGAGGATAATGTGTCAGATCGGATCTGCACTTATGATTATAGAAACGGAAAGACCGATACAGAATTCGCCGAAGGTGTCGCAGAGTATGTGATAGACAAAATCAAGCAATTACCTCAGCCATCAAAACAGGACGATTCCCTGCTTGTTA
The DNA here is from genome assembly GCA_964549475.1 of uncultured Oscillospiraceae bacterium. GTDB lineage: Bacteria > Bacillota > Clostridia > Saccharofermentanales > UBA5734 > JBBQKF01. The sequence goes on along the minus strand of CAZJXH010000026.1, from coordinate 18,402 downwards.
CTCTGCTGTCAGAAGCTAATGGTAAGTGTTTATATTGCGGTGGTTATCTTGGAATTCCCAAGCGAGGGAAGATTCCGGTTAAAAACTGTGAAATTGTCTATTTGAAGCAGTTACCAGATGAAGCGGACAGCTATGAAAATGCGGTAGCATTATGTACAAACGAATGTGCTCCTCTTGTTCCGGCGATGTCATCTGATGAAATAGCAGAGTTGCTTGAAAAAAAACACCGTTGCGCGGATATTCAGGCATTTCTTGACAGAATATCCGGCATTAAGTTTCAGGATGAAATAGAGACCGTTCTGCGAGAAGTTCATAAGACAAAGAACGCGCAAGGACTGGAGCCAACAGATATCAAAGATTTGGTTGAGATTGATCGTAAGATTCACGAACCTTTCCTGAAGGACAAGATTAATGCGAGTATGGCTCGCTTATATAAAACTGTAAAAAACACTTGCTCCCGTCTTGAACAGGAAATTGGATTTGACACGAATATGTTTGGGGAGTTAATGAAATCCGCTTATAAGCTGCTCGAAAGTGGAATACAGCAAAAATCAGATATCATCGATCCACAGGAATACATAGCAGATCTCTTAGTTGAAAAACTATTTTCACAAGTTGGACAGAGACATAGAGACGCCTGTGAGATCATTGTTGGATATTTAGTGAAAAGGTGTGATTTGTTCAATGAAAATACCAAGCAAAGTTAATTCTTTCTCCGATAGCGTCATTGCTCTCTTTGCGCCTATCTTGGAGAAATTAGAGGAGCGGGATATGACCCCGCATGAACTGCTCGAAGCGACACGGACAAAGGTATCGGAAATAAGCATATTTCTTGATGCTCTTGATTGTTTGTATAAACTTGGGCAAATAGAAATACCTGATGGGACGGAGGTACTCCACTATGTTAAAGCGGATAACATGCGAGAAGTTTAAAACTCAGCCGGAGGATTTCCGGCCTGGGCTTAACGTCATCCTTGGCAGTTCGGATGGCAGCAACGCTATTGGCAAGTCCACTTTTCTGCTGATACTGGATTTTGTATTTGGAGGGGATAACTACCCAAAATCCGCAAAGGATGTGATCACTCATCTTGATCACCACACGATAAACTTCATCTTTGAATTTGATGGCTTTTCCTACTTTTTTTCTCGAAGCACAAGCCGCCCGTCCGTGGTGAATCGCTGCGACAGCCAGTTCCATGTCATTGAGGAAATGAGTGTGCCGAACTATCGCAAATGGCTGTTCCACGAGTATAGAATACTTCTGAGGGGTATTACTTTTGATGAAATTGTAGAAAGATTCTTCCGTATTTACGGCCATGGAAGCCATAATGAACACAAGCCTCTGCAAAGCGAGCGCGAATCAATGGCAACGGCTGTCGAGTGCCTTATGAAATTATTGGATAAGTTTGAAGCCATCCAGGATCTGAAGACCGCCGAAGAAAGCTATGGCATCAAGCCAAGCAAACAAGCGGAACGTTCCATATCGGATATCACGGCTGATATTGGCGAGAATAAAGATAAAATAGAAAGTCTGGAAAAGCGCCGGGAGAGGCTGTGCAGGCAAAATGAAGAGGCCAACCTGCGCGCTTTGGGTATTGATCCGCAGCAAGCGGAGCGGCTTGCTGAAATTAAGAGTGAGTTGGGTAAACTGAGCCGCCGGAAGAGTCGTTTGATATCCCAGCTTAATGCAGTCCGCAACAACATGCCTGGTAATGACGGAGTGCTAAAAAAAGACTTTTCGGCGCTGCTCCATTTTTTCCCTGATGCTAAAATTGATGCTTTTACTGATGTCGAAGCTTTCCATGCTAAGATCAACGGTTTTCTTCGTGCTGACATTGAGGAAGAAATTGCACGGCTGACGCCGCAAATTGAATACATAGATGCTGATATTGCAAACTATGAGAAGCAAATCGAGGGTTCAGGAGTCGCCAAATCTCTCTCGCAATCCATTCTTACTCAGTACGCCCGTGTGTCACGGGAAATAGAAAAACTGGTGGAAGAAAACGAAGCACTGCAAGGCGAAATGGAGCAAATGGAAAAGCGCAAGGAGATCGAACATCTGCTGGCGAATCTCCGTAAGCGGCAGGAAGAAGCTCTCGCCGCTGCTCAGGATGAAGTGAACGCTGAAATGAAGCGAATTAATGATATTATTACCGGCGGTGACAGAACCGCACCAGAATTGACGCTAAAACCGGACAAGACCTTTGAGTTTGAAACCCCCGATGATAAGAGTGAAGGAACAGCGTTTAAGAGTCTTGTGGTATACGATCTGAGTATGCTCGCTTTAACTCCGCTCCCTGTTCTGATTCATGATTCAAGCATCGTTAAGCGTATAGAGGATGCCGATTTTGAACAGATACTTGGTTTGTATCAGAAAAGCGGTGAAAGCGGCAAGCAAGTGTTCATCGCATTTGATAAGGCAGATACTTATACACCAAATACATACAAAATCGTTGATAAGGCGTCAGTTCTCCGCCTGTCCGTGGGTAATGAATTGTTTGGCAAGTCTTGGAGTCGGCAAAATGCTGTACCAGAGACGGAGCCCATTTCCAGAGCAGATGCCGAAGATAAAGCAAAAACAGAACAGCGAAACGATGAAGAATAAGGAGATAAAAGCACATGGCGGCTATTAAAGACCTATTACAGCAAATTACTGACCCAATGCTGCGTGAACGGTTGACGGAGGAAGTAACCCGCATCAGTAAAAATAAAAAGTTCGGTCTGGTATTTGAGGAACATGTCCCTGAATGCACTCCCCTCTATGGCGTGCCCATAAGGTGCGATTCGACCGTTGCACGCAAGACAGGAAAACTAAACCAAATTTACATAGTAAAAAAAATTGACGGCAAAACTGCCGTCTGTGAGGATAAAGTATCGTCAGAAATAACAACCATATCTTTATGCGATCTGGTTGCTGTGGCACAGTTTGGCGATCCTATTTTTCCTTCGCTCGAACCCATTGCTAAAGTGGAAAATTCGCCGAATGACAGCCTCTGGCACACGATTATTGAAGCGGATAACTACCATGCTCTTCAGCTTTTGGAGTACCTTTACGAAGGACAAGTGGATTGCATATACATAGACCCGCCCTATAACACAGGGGCAAGGGACTGGAAATATAACAACGACTATGTGGATTCCAATGATGCTTACAGGCATAGCAAATGGCTTTCGATGATGAAGAAACGTCTATTGATTGCGAAACGTCTTTTAAAAGAAACAGGTATACTGATTATTACAATAGATGATAACGAATTATCTCACTTAGACTGTATATTGATGAGTATGTTTCCAGAATATGATCGGTTTATTGTTACTATTGAACACAGTAAACGCGGAAGACGCGGCAAAAACATGGCTAAATCAAATGAGTATGGACTTTTTTTGGTTAGACATGGTCTGGATATTATTTGTCAAGAAACTGCAATAGGTCTTGGCGGGGAAGTTCGAAATCTAAGACGCACAGGCTCAGGCTCCCTCAGAACACAACGGCATAAGAAATTTTATCCAATATATATTGATACTAATAAGCAATGTGTAGTTGAGATAGGCGAGTATCTTCCACTTGATCAGGAGCCATCTTACGATGTTCCTAATGATGTCAAGAAAAGGTTCCCTGACAGTTCATTAAGTGTAATTTGGCCTTTCGATGAAGATGGGGTACAGAAAAATTGGCATTATGCAGCACCAAGGGCAAAAGACGAACTTAAGCTGGGGAAACTCTCTGTACGGGAACAGAAATACGGCTGGCAAGTGTACTACCAACTTAGGGAAAGGAATTCAAAAAAATATAAAACTGTGTGGACTGGTTCCCATCTTGATGCAAGTACCCATGGGACAGAACTTCTCACTAAAATATTAAATCGGGGACAAGCATTTGATTTTCCGAAATCTCTATATGCTGTTTTGCAATGCCTATATGCTTCTGTTAAGGATAATCCCAGCGCTCTTATTGTTGACTTTTTCGCCGGTAGTGGAACGACTCTTCATGCTGTTAATCTGCTGAACGCTGAGGACAATGGAAAACGGCGATGCATCCTTGTAACAAACAACGAAGTCTCTGAAGCCGAAGCCCAACTATTGACTGAACGTGGATACCAGCCGGGTGATCCAGAATGGGAAAAGCACGGCATTTGCCGTTCGGTGACTTGGCCGCGCACGGAGTACAGCATTCTCGGCAAACGGGCTGATGGTACGGTGCTTTCAGGCGAATATTTTACAAACCAAACAACGACAAAAGAAGTCAATCGCTCGTTCTATCAGCTTGGCTTTGTTGAAAATCCTGCATCACTTACCCCTGCTGCGAAAAAGCAGATTGTTGCTCTCATCGGTAAGGATAAGCTGCCGCAGTCTCTCGTGAAAGCAGACAGCTGTTTCATTGTATCAGAAAAGCATACAGCGTCCGTGTTGTTTGACCCTGATGCTGCTGATGAATGGCTCAATGTCCTTGAAGATCAGGAGCATATAACCGATTTCTATATCGTGGCAAAAGACAGCCGAACATATAATAACATCAGACAAAAGGTCGTGGACCTTCTCGGTACGGTCACGGTAACCGAACCTCTGAAGCGCCCGATGAGCGAAGGTTTCGCCGCTAATGTAGAATACTTCAAGCTTGGCTTTCTTGACAAAAACAGCGTGTCGCTCGGTCAGCAATTCGCCGAGATTCTTCCCTTGCTATGGCTGAAAGCTGGAGCGATTGGCAAGCGCCCCGAGCTGGACAGTGCGGAACTGCCGAATATGTTGATTTTGCCGCAGAACTCTTTTGCAGTTCTCCTTGATGAAGACTGCTACGGTAAATTTGCCGAGGCTTTGCTGGAAACGAAAAATATTGGTACGGTATATTTTGTTACAAACTCTGAGGAAGCGTTCAGAGAGATGTCGGATGGTATTGGGATCGAGCAAACTTATCAGCTATACCGCGACTATATTGATAATTTCGTAATCGGGAGCAGGAGGAATAATCTATGAGAGCAACGTTATTTCCGTTTCAAGAATCGGCACTTGCCGACTTGCACGAGAAGATAAAAAAAGCACATGCCTATTGGAGTGAAAAAGATCCTCAGGTCATTTCGTTTACTGCTCCCACAGGTGCCGGTAAGACAATTATTATGACCGCTTTATTTGAAGATATTATCTTCGGCCATGCCTATGGAGTAGCGGAGCCGGATTCTGTTTTCGTTTGGCTTTCGGATATGCCGGAACTCAATGAGCAGACACGTTTGAAAATTGAAAGCAAATCGGAAAAATTTCGCACAAGGGACATTCGGGTAATTGACTCGACTTTTGATGCAGAGTATTTTACCCCCGGCGGCATCTATTTTCTGAATACACAAAAGCTCGGTTCGGACAAGCTGCTCACGCAGAAATCCAATTTGCGCGAATATACGATTTGGGAAACAATTGCAAATACTGCGGAGCGTCAGCCCAAGTCCTTTTTTGTTGTAATCGATGAAGCGCATAGAGGAACATTTACATCCCCACAGGCCGAAAATAAAGCACAGTCTATCATGCAGAAATTTATTAAAGGAAGTAAAGAAGATGGTCTCCCTGTTATGCCTCTTATTATCGGAGTGACCGCTACGCCTCAACGGTTTCAAAAGCTTGTGGCCGATACGACATCTACTATACAAAAAGTTGTCGTTCCTCCTGAAGATGTGCGAGAATCCGGTCTTTTGAAAGACAGAGTTATTATTCACTTCCCCGACATTGCAATCGGTGCCGATATGACGATGTTTAAGGAAGCCGTTGCCAATTGGAAAAAGAAATGTGAACGATGGCAGTCTTATTGTGACCACGAGGAAATTAAGAAACCCGTCCGCCCTGTTCTTGTCATTCAGGTTGAGGATGGAAATGAACGGGAAATCACTCAAACAGATTTGGATTCCTGCATCTCCATACTTGAAGATGCGATCGGGCGCAGACTTCAAGCTGGAGAAGTTGTTCATACGTTTGATAAACACGAGACCATTAAAAGGCATGGGCTGGATATACGCAGGGTGGATGCTTCCCGCATTGAAGAAGATGAAAAGGCTATCGTTGTGTTCTTTAAAATGAATCTTTCCACTGGCTGGGACTGCCCTCGTGCCGAAACAATGATGTCGTTCCGACACGCAAATGATTATACTTATATCGCTCAATTGCTCGGACGTATGATACGTACCCCGCTTGCCCGTCGTGTGGAGTCTGATGCCGAACTGAACAATGTAGGTCTATTTCTTCCTTTTTTTGATGAAAAAACAGTCAAAATGGTGGAGCAGGCATTGCGCGACAGTGAGGCAATTGTTCCTGCTGAAACCGGATCGCATAAGGAGCTCATCACCCTGAAACGTGATCCTGCATTTGCCGATGTATTTAGCGATATGAATTTAATAACCTATCGCATAGATTCCGCGAGGAAACAACCCGCACTCCGCAGACTGATTGCGCTTGCCCGTGCGCTAACGCAGGACATGATTGCCCCTGAAGCTCGAAAAAGCACACTGAAAAGGGTGCTTGATGAGTTTGAATCGGAAATAGCCGAATTGAAGAAAAGCGGCAAATTTGAAGAGATCTCTAAAGCTGTTACCGGCTTGGCGCTGCGAACGCTTACCATAGATTACGGCAGCGGCGCAGAAGGGACGACAGACAACATATCAGAAATTGTGGAGCTCTCAGAATTTGATATCAACAATCTCTTTGAACGGGCGGGAAAAGTGCTCGGCGAGGGTTTGCACAAGGAATATTGGGTCCGTCACGCTGTCCGTGATTTTAAGGATGTAAAAACAGAAATTATTGTGTTGACAAACGACAATGCAGCCATGGAGCGTCTTGAATCGTTTGCAGACAAGCTGTTCAACGAATTATATGACATGCATAAAACAGCATTCCGAAAATTGAAAGAGGATCGTAGAGATGCTTACAAAAAGCTGGCTCTATCATCAACAACCCCAATTGCTCTTGACTGGGAACTGCCTCCAACCATTGATTTTTTAATTGGCGAAGATGCTGTAATTCTGGAAAAGCACCTCTACATCCCTTCTGATGGTGGTGAATTCAAGGTAAGCCTGAATGACTGGGAACTTGGTGTTATCAGGGAAGAAATGAAGGATGAAAAGGGTGCTGTAGCATGGCTCCGCAACCTTGACCGTAAAAGGTGGTCATTGGAAATTCCATACGAAGTGGACGGTGTGGTAACTTCGATGTTCCCTGACCTGATTGTTGTTCGAGCTGATGCACATGGATATGTTTTTGATGTACTGGAACCGCATGACTCAAGCCGTAAGGATAATTATCCGAAAGCCGTCGGATTGGCCAAGTTTGCAGAGAAGCACGGAGAGCATTTCGGACGTATTCAATTAATCCGCAAGGCAAAAGGAGCGGATAAGCGAGATCACTTCTATCGCTTGGATATGGGAAAACTGAGCGTCAGAAATAGGGTCCGCGGTGTGACATCTAATGCCGAACTCGATAGAATCTTTAATGAGGATGCACAAACAGAGGAATAAGCTTCAAGAAGGGGGAAACATCGTGGCTAATTGTGAATATCAATATCCGGCACTGACCGTGGAAAAAAAGCATGGTGACGAGTGTTTCCTTAACGGCTGCTGCTCCGCTCATCTTGTAGACTTTTGGAGATGGGCATACTCCGACCTGATGGGAAATACGGAGCGTGGCAAACTCGCCGAGTACATTGTTTCTCTGGCAATGCACTGTGCCAATGGTGTTAGCGAAGGCTGGAGAGCTTTTGACGTGTTGACACCCGAAGGAATAAAAATCGAAGTGAAAACCTCAGCCTATTTGCAGAGTTGGGCGCAAAAAAGGATATCCAATATTCGTTTTGACATCCGTGAAACTCTGGCTTGGGATTCGGTTACGAATACTTATGCGGAAATTGCTATGCGCCAAGCGGACGTTTATGTGTTTTGCGTTCAAAACTGCAAAGAACAGAAGTTGGTAAACCCGCTTGACTTAGCACAGTGGGATTTTTACCCCATTACTACAGAAGCTCTGAACGCTGCCGTTAGCAATCAAAAATCAATAGGATTAAATACGTTACTGGCCCTTGGTGTCAAAAAGTGTTCTTTTACCGAATTGCGCGACACAGTAATTTCATTGGCTAAGACGCCGATTTACAGATAATAACAGACCAATAAAAAGATTTGGAGGTACTTTATGGCTTTTCAAACTGCTCTAACAATTAAGGAAACAATCGCCAATATACATAGCAAAAAATATTTGCTGCCGTCTATTCAACGTGAATTTGTCTGGGATGTAGACCAAATAACCCAGCTGTTTGACAGCCTGATGCTTGGCTATCCTATTGGTTCCTTTCTGTTTTGGGAGGTTAGCCCTGCTAACGTGAAGGAGTTTGTTTTTTATGAATTTCTTCGGAATTATCACGAACAGAAAAAGGATGGCCGGCACAATCCGAAAGCAAGTATTATCGGCAACGAGACCGTCACTGCTATTCTTGATGGCCAGCAACGCTTGACATCGCTGTATTTAGGATTAATGGGGACATACGCCTATAAAAAACCATATATGCGGTATGACAATCCGAAAGCCTACCCGATAAGAAAGCTTTATCTGAACTTATTGAAAAAATCGGATGACGATGACTGGTTTTATGATTTTGCATTTCTTACTTCTGATGAGTGCAAAAATGACGATAGCCACTACTGGTTTTTCGTTGGGGATATACTGGGGTTTGATAAACTGTCCGATGCGATGAAGTACCTCCAAAAAGTCAACAGCTATCTTGTTAAAATCGGACAAGGCTCATATGATGAGGAGAAAGCAGAATTTGCCACCGAAACACTTAGTAAACTGTGGCAAGCAATTCACGCCGATGGAACGATCAGCTATTATCTTGAAAAGAGCGATAAACTGGACAAAGTCCTCAACATATTTATTCGTGTAAACAGCGGAGGAACACCACTCAGTTACTCCGACCTTCTCCTTTCCATTGCTTCTGCACAATGGGATGATCTGGATGCCCGTGAGGAAATTCATAGTGCAGTTGACGAAATAAACGCAATTGGCAGAGGATTCAATGTCAATAAAGATTTTATACTCAAAGCCTGTTTAGTCCTGTGTGATTTCCCTGACATAGCATTCAAAATTGATAACTTCAATCACACTAATATGATGAAGATACAGTCGGAATGGTCAAATATTATGGCTGCCCTGCGAGAAGCGGTAACCCTTGCCGCCAGACTGGGTTTTAACAGAGATAACCTGACATCAAATAACCTGTTCATACCTATCGCCTATTATATTAAACACATAGGCTTGCCTTCAAATTTTGCGGCATCACCCAAAAATGCTGAGAACGTTAGGGCAATCAAAAAATGGCTTGTAAGCGCCATGCTGAAGCGTGTGTTCAGTTCCCAGCCTGATGGTGTCCTGCGCCCTATTCGGGAGATAATCGCTAAAAGCGATGGTTCGATCTTTCCGCTTGAACAAATTATTGAGCGGTTTAAGGGAACAAACAGAACACATGAATTTACGGATGCTGACATTGAAAATCTGCTGTATCTCAAATATGGACAAGGTGATACGCTGACAGTGATGTCGGTTCTCTACCCTTGGGCAGACTTGCACAATTTGTTTCATATGGATCACATTTTCCCAAAAGCAGAGTTCACAGAGCGCAAGCTTCGCAAGATGGGAGTTCCTTCAGATAGAATTTCAGATTTCTTGGAGAACTTCAATTACATAGGCAACCTTCAATTACTTGAGGGGCTGGACAATACATCAAAAACCAATAAAGATTTTAAGAAGTGGTTTGAGGATAACCTGCCTACAGAAGAGGCAAAGACTGCCTATCGGCAGAAACATCTGATACCCGCTGGCGTTGATCTTGCGTTTACAAACTTCCCGGAATTTTTAGAAGCCCGTGAAGCTTTAATAATTGACAGATTAAAAAAGGAACTGAAAGGATAGCGTTTGAGAACAGAACTTGAGGGATGGATGATGGAACTGAAAATTGAAGAGCTGTGGTATTCTACCCGCCAAGACGACTGGCTGATTGCCGAGAATTGTTATTGGAATCAGGTTTCTGATGCGAATAGAAATCTGGAAAAATCGCTTGAGATGTTAAATCCAGATGACATAAAACATATGAATGTTGAGACATTTTATCTTTTTCTCCACGACACTTACTTTGTCTGGAAATATACTGCCAAAAATCGGCTTGCCACCACCCGCGCACAGTTAAAAAGGCATTTGACTGACATCACCACACTGGCTGAGATTCAGAACGAGTTGTTTTCTTTTGATAAGGCACAAATTCGTACTGGACTTGAGATCGCAAGCAGGATTCGAGGTTTGGGCATCGCCGGAGCGTCAGGATTACTTTCAGTTTTATTCCCTGATTATTTTGGGACTGTTGATCAATTTGTAGTGAAGTCCTTGCTGCGCATTAATGAGTTAAATGAACTTGAAAATCTTGTTCGGATGCGCCCAGAGGCACTGACGCTTGCAGATGGCGTAGTGCTTGAACAACTATTGCGTGCAAAGGCAGACGAATTGAATCGGATATTCCAGACTTGTACATGGACACCAAGGAAAATTGATAAAATCCTCTGGGCCTATCGTGAAAAGGGTGAAAATCTGCCCCATATCGATGAAAAGCCGAATCTGAAACGGCATAGCGAAAATCGGATTTAAGCTCGCTTTTGCTGGAAAGAGGAATATTAGAAAAAATTATTGCAGGATAAAGTAAAAGGAGTGCTAATCATGAAAATCGTATCAAATTTTAATGAGTTAATCACAAACAGCCAAACTTTAGATGGATACCTCCGTTCTCAAGTTGACCCGGAATATGATTTTGCTCTTAACTTAATCAAAAAAGGAACTTGCTTTGTTGCGGTGGGAGTTTCCGGTGCTTATAAATTTTATCCCAGTCGGTTCATTGGTTACGCTGACAATTCAATGGATGCTCATTTGAACAACGTGGAGAAAGACGGGAAAGAAACTAACCCGGCTATATCAAAAATTTTGGGCGCTAAACCTTCGATTAATTCCATCTTAAATCAGGAATATGCAAGATACTGCGAAGCATAGGGCTTTGTGCCACGAGATAAAGGCGCATTTGGAACCGAAAGAAAGTTCTGGGTAATAGAAAAATGATTAACAGGAGCCAACACTATGTACGACTTAGATAAAATACTGGATGAAGTGCGCACGAAGTACTATGCGTCGAAGATTTTACCGCGCCCTAATATCTTATGGTCTGATGAACACTGGACAGCCATCAACGGCAAATACGATTTGTATAATAACCAGATCACTGTCAGCCGGGCATTTAATAGTAATGATATTTCTTATGAAGCCTTAGCGTCCGTCGTTTATCACGAAAGCCTGCACCAAGATTTTGCAGATCATGACCGCAAATTTATGCTGAGGGCAAATAGATTCCCTAACTACAATACATATGCAAAAGAACTGGATGAATATCTTAGCGATTACTCACTTAACTTGAAATATGACAAAATAATAGCTGATTATTCAAAAGGTAAAAACGAGGTGGCTTTTGTTATCATTCCTTATCTGGAAGATTTTCAAAACGCCTTTACTTTTTATGATGGGAATATTTATATTGACACAGAAGCGCAGGTTTCAAATGTTTCAAAAAGCAACTTGACAATCTTTCTGGTAGACAACGGGAAAAAATACCACATCGTTGCTTGGGCGGAGAATGTAGAGTTTTTTAAGGAGCAAAAGCAGATACTTCATGGCGATTTCGGAGGGCTTGACTTTTCTTATAGGATTTCGGCTTTGAGGGACAATGTAAAAATTCTTTTTGATACAACGTGTACCTATGCGATTTGGAAAAATGCGTTTCCTGCTTCTTTAGAGACTGATAAGTTTTGCGTCTATAATATTGGAGCGGATCTAATACAAGAAGATATAAAATATATCAACTCATATTGCGAGGGCTTTTATGAATTGGGGATGGCTCCTTTCGCAATAGGGATAGCCGCTCCATATGAGCAGCTTCCGTACAAAGAATTATATGCGATAGCTGTCAATGAAGCTGGGTTTCGGGGAATATGGGCAGCAAATGCGCTTTGCAAAATAGATTTGAATTACGATACGCTCTTTAATAGAGCTGATGCTCTGAGGGATAGCGGACTTATTACATTGGCTTATAATGAAATGAAAAAGGCGTATTCCCTGGCAAATAAAAATCCTAACTGTACCGCAGAATTAATTAAATTATGTGCGATGGTGTCAGATTTCTCTCTCGGCAATCAGTTGATTAAAGAACTCTCCGGTTCAATTGCTGTAGATGAATATCTTGCCAACAGTATTGCCCACCTTCAGAAGTAAAGGCATCATATAATTCAGCGAAGTTAAAGAAGTAAATGAATAATCGCTGATGACAAAAGAGGAGGTGTGTTAATGCCATTTACTATTGTCCGCCAAGATATAACGAAGCTGAAAGTTGACGCCATCGTCAACGCAGTCAACACCGAATTGCAAATGGGCGGCGGGGTCTGCGGAGCGATATTTAAAGCGGCGGGAGCGACACAGCTTCAAGCTGCCTGCGATAAACTCGCACCGATTAAGACTGGTGAAGCCGTTATTACGCCGGGGTTTAACCTTTCGGCGAAGTTTGTCATTCATGCCGCGGGTCCGGTTTATCGACATTGGAATGAGGAGCAGAATGAGAAGTACCTCCGTGCCGCATACACGAATTCGCTGAAACGAGCCGTTGAAAATAATTGCGAAAGCATAGCCTTTCCACTGATTTAGCCACTTTGGTAGCGATAAGTGAACTTGACAAATCCAGTGTTCATAAGGTAACATAAGAAAAGCACTAAAAGGAGATTAATTACTATGCGGCAAGGTATTCTTAAATAACAATCAACTGAATGATGGTAGGTACGAATGATTTGGCCTTATTACATCTGTTGTAATGGGTTTGGTTTTTGTACCTTAATTTAAGAATACTTTCATATTTTATGGATCCGCCATGCTGTAGAATTCTCTTTCTAACAGCTTTTAATGTCGTACTCATAATTGTTATGATAGCAGTCCCCTGTGATGAAAGTATTTCAATCACAGGGGACTTTTATCTTTTAACGATTATATGAGGTGTGACTTATGAAAATAATGAATATTGGCATCTTGGCTCATGTAGATGCTGGAAAAACAACATTAACAGAAAGTATGCTCTATGCCAGCGGTACAATTGCTGAGTCCGGGCGTGTTGACAGGGGTTCAACGATTACAGATTCTATGGCACTTGAAAAGCAAAGGGGCATTACAATTCAGGCATCCATAGCATCTTATCAATGGAGCCATTTCAAAATCAATTTGATTGATACGCCTGGACATATCGATTTTTATTCAGAGGTAGAGCGCTCATTGAATGTGTTGGATGGCGCTATCTTGCTGATCTCTGCCAAAGACGGCATTCAGGCACAAACACGTATCCTTTTCGATGCAATACGAAAAAGGAAACTTCCTGCTTTGATTTTTATTAATAAGATCGATCAACCGGATATTGATCTTGATTCCCTCTATGAGGATATCAGAGCTAAATTGTCCTCTCATATCCTTATCATGCAGAGCATTACAAATGGAATCTCTCTTTTGCCCAAAACTCTGAATCCGTTGTCTGAAGAATTTAAAGACACGATTATTGAAACGGATGATGCTTTGCTAAAAAAATATGTCATGGATCAGCCCATTACGGCGGAGGAACTGTTAGAGAGCAGAAGAAAAAATATAAATGACGGTACTCTTTTGCCTGTTTATCACGGCAGCGCTCTGAAACATATTGGCACGAAAGAACTCATGGATGCGATTCTCATGGAATTCACTCCATTTATGTCCCCACCCAACTCTAATCTTGCTGCATTGGTATACAAAGTTGAAAGAGATGATAATCGAAACAAACGCACATATATGCGCATTTTTGGAGGTTCCATTAAATCACGTGACGTACTAACCCTGCAAGATCATTCTGACAATATAAAAATTAAAAAATTAGAGACCTCAAGCAATGGAAAAATGGTAGAAACCGAAAAAGTCGAATGCGGTGATATTGCTATTTTTCCAAATGAAATGCGACTAAAGATTGGGGACTCCATAGGAACAATTCCTGAAAGGAATTTGATTCTACACAACAATAATCTGATCATGCAGGCGAACATTTCCCCTGTCCTTTCTTCCGACAGAACTTTTCTGTTAGAAGCCTTATCGGAACTGGCGGAAACAGATCCTCTTTTGCAATATAAATTGGATTCCAGAAGCAACGATATTATTATGGAGTTCCTCGGAAAAGTACAAATGGAAGTCATCGTTTCTTTGCTACAAAACCGATACCATCTTCAGGTCAAAATCGAGAATGTAACAACTATTTATAAAGAACGGCCTTTGAAAAAGGCAGACTTTACTGCCCATATTGAGGTCACCCCTAATCCTTTTTGGGCATCCATAGGATTGTCAATCGAACCGCTTCCCATTGGAACTGGACTGCGCTATGAAAGCAAAGTGTCCTATGGATATTTAAATAAATCATTTCAGAACGCCGTTGAAGAAGGTGTTCGATATGGTTGTGAGCAGGGGTTATATGGATGGGAAGTAACAGATCTCAAAGTCTGTTTTGAATATGGCGTATACTACAGTCCGGTAAGTACCCCTGCTGACTTTCGGCATTTAGCTCCTATTGTATTTGAGCAAGCCCTAAAACAGTCAGGTACGGAGTTGTTAGAGCCCTGCCTGTCATTTGAGCTTTATGTCCCCCAAGATTGCAATGCGCGTGTTTACAATGATCTGAAAAAATTTCATGCAGATATTGTATCAATAAAGACACAGCACAACGAAATCGTAGTATCAGGAAAAATTCCGGCTCGCACATCACAATTTTATAAAGAGCAGCTTTCGGAGCTTACAAAAGGTCGCGGAGTCTTTTTAACAGAACGGGCAGGGTATCAGCAAAACACCGGTGAAATCTTTACTCAGGCCAGAAAACCGGATGATCGATTGGATAAAACTCGTCACTTGTTTGATAAGGCGTATGACGAGATAGGCAATGAGGGACATCAATCTGGCATGAAATTCATGTAGCCAAAGGATGAGAGAGAAAGTGGATAACTTAAGGCTGACCATAAAATATTTAGTCAAGTCTTCCTCGGGAAGTACAATAATCAGCGCGGATTTTTCATTGCGAATTTCTCGGTATCAATGGTTGTTTCAATGCAGAGGATTTGCTCCATTTTCGAGTCAAGAAAGGCATTTAAATGGGACAACACGGTGGAGAGCACCGACACCATGGCCTGTCCCGCGGAGTTGAGATCGGCTCCCGCAAACCAGCGGGCCTTGTGGTCGGGCGGTAGCTTTTCCATGAGGAGCTGGAACTGGCTTTTGCCCTTTACCTTGCTGGGGGCCAGCAAATCCTGCACCAGCTTGAACACGCTGATGATATGGCGGCAGTACACCTTATGCCCATCTTTTTCGGTGGGCGGCAGATATTCCGCAAATGGCTTAGTTTCCTCCGTAACCCTGTATCATTGAAATGGTCTACGGAGCGTGGATTGTTCTATATATCATATCCTTTTACAATAAGTAAGGAGGTAAATGATTATGGATAATTCAAAAATTGCCATGACAACAGAACAAAAGTGGAAATTACCATTTTTGCTGATTGTTATTGGGCAGTCGATTTCACTAATTGGGAGTTCCGCTGTTCAGTTTGCATTAATTTGGTGGATTACCAGCGAAACAAATTCCGCATTGCTCTTGGGGTTATCTGGTATGGTAGCTTATGTTCCTGTAGTTTTATTCAGCCCAGCTGCCGGGGTTATAGCTGACCGGTATAATCGAAAGGTCATCTGTATTTGTGCTGACCTGTTTGTAGGACTGTCTGCCGCTGTATTTGCGTTTTTATTGTGGCTTTATGAGATGCCAATTTGGATTTCGTTGCTTGTACTTTTAATGCGAGCGATTGGGAATACTTTTCATTCCCCGTCTATTCGCTCAATTATTCCCCAAATGGTTCCTGCAGAGCAACTTGTACGGGCAAACAGCTGGAATCAGATGATGCAGTCTGGTTCCTATATACTTGGGCCTATTTTAGGTGCTGCCATGTATGCAGCCTTCCCCATAAATGCCATATTGCTTACTGATCTTATGGGAGCTATTGTGGCTTGTTGTTTATTAGGTGTAGTAAAAGTTCCGAAGCTGATAGCAAAAAACAAAGTAAAGCAAAGCTTTAAAGACGATTTCAAGGAAGGATTATCGGTGTACGCCGCAGATAGAAAACTGCTTGTTATCATTATAGCCGAAACTTTGTGTTTGATTTTCTATATGCCTTTGACAACTTTTTTTCCGCTAATGATCAGCAGCTATTTTAATGCGGGTGCATGGTATGCCAGTGCAGGGTCTTGAGCTGTGCGCTGGGTATGATGGCAAGTGCCATACTACTTAGCAGCAGATTGAGAGTAAAGAACAAACTGAAAACGGCTTATGTTGGTCTTGGGGTTATGGGAATTGCCGTTCTGTTCTGTGGCTTACTGCCATCTTCGCTTATTGCTTGCTGGCTTTTCATTTTTGCCTGTGCTTTTATTGGCGGAGGTGGTAATATCCATACCATACCATTAACGGCTTATATGCACGAAACCATTTCGCGCGAAAAAATGGGCAGAGCATTTTCTTTGCTATCAGTAACTTCATCTGTGACAATGCCGATTGGACTTGCCATAGCAAGCCCGGTAGCCGAGATTATCGGTATTAGTAAGTGGTTTTTCATTTCAGGCATTGGGATTTGCCTTATTACTTCTATTGCACTGCTTTTCCAAAAAAGGATCAAATGGGACTTTTGAATAACCCGCGCTCTGTTTTGTCTACGGAGCGTGGATTATTTTTTAGAGCATATAAGTGTATACTAAAGTCGAGGTGAAAACAATGGATATAAAAAGAAAAAAAGAACTTTTGGAATCCTATAAAAACAGGCATCCGGAAATGGGTGTAATTTCTTACTGCTGTAAAGAAACCGGCGAAATATTCTTAGGTATTTCCAAAGATACAAAGGCGGATTTTAACAGCACTAATATGAAATTGTCAGCCAACTGGCACCCTAATAAAAAATTACAGGAACTTTGGAACAAATATGGCCCGGAAGGCTTTGAACTATCAGTTATCAAAGTGTTAAAGTATGATGACCCAAGCGAAGATCATACAGCGAAATTAGAAAGTTTAAGAGAGCAGTGTCTCGCTGCTAATCCAAATGCAAGGAGGATATGGCGATGAATGAAAAAATTGTTATGGTGTCAAACGGTTATGACCTCATAGACGGCAGAAATGCTTATCAATCTGACATCAAAAGCTTAACATTGGGTGAACCTATGCTGGATGAAAATAAAAAAATGCAGATTGCCGCACAGATCTGGAAAACCGGTAAAGATGGCGAATTGTTTTTGGCACAGGAGCTACCTATCCATCAAGTATTTGACTTGATGATCTTTTTATCCAGAACATTGCTTTATTTTAAAGAGGCTTACCGGCTTCCGCTTTTATATGATCCGGAAAAGCCCCTCGTGGAACGGGTTGGAGTACAGGGTGGAGTACTACCCGTAGAGGTTTGCATTGACAATCAAAATATTAATGAGGACATCAAAACCTTTGCCCAGAGTCTGAATGATTTAGGGGAATTGATTGGAGAACGTAAGCGAGTACTCAGCCGCATTTTAGAAGAATTGGAGTTATATTAATATGAAACAGACTTGTGTTTTGTCACCTGCCAGACAGCTGACAGAAGAGGAGCAATCCCTTGTCTGGCAAAAACCACCTTCGCATATTGAAAGTGAAGCAGAAAAACGTATATATCAAGAAGTAGTAAGGAATTGGAACCGCGGTGAAATGAAAATCAGTACAGTTTTACTGGAGGGCGATGCAGGTTCGGGGAAAACCCAGCTTGCCAAAGCCCTCTCTGCTGATTTTAACCTGCCTTATACGAAAGTAACCTGTTTTGCTGATATGGATAAATCCGACGTGTTAGGTTCTATTTTACCGGTATTATCTGAAAAGGATAAATCAGATACGATTGAATATCACTATTATCCATCAGAAATTGTCCGTGCTTATGAAAATGGGTGGCTCTTGGAGATTCAGGAACCCACAGTGATTAGGGATGCTGCTGTTTTAATCACTCTGAATTCTGCATTGGAACCGGATGGCAGTCTAAACTTACCTACCCGTATCGCACACCGGCATCCGGATTTTATTGCTGTTATTACAACAAACCGCGGCTACAATGGCTACCGTCCTTTAAATGAGGCTTTGCGTGATAGAGTGCAGCATGCCGAAAAACTGGACTTACCACCTAAGGCAGTTATGATGGAACGAGCCAAAGCTAAGACCGGATATCAATCTGAAAATGTTCTTTCTCTTTTAGCCGAAACAATT
>CAZJXH010000025.1:0-22736 GCA_964549475.1 uncultured Oscillospiraceae bacterium | reverse complement strand
CAATTCATGAAATGATTAGTGAATAGGCATAAGTTCTTCATAAGACTCGGCCTGCCGAGACTTTGACTCTGGCAACATGGATAAAGCCTAGATCCTGTAAGGGTTCCGGGCTTTTTACTTGTCCGGAAATAATGGCGGAAACCTATGAGTTGATGTTAATTTGATGTTTGTCAGGGTAAGAAGATGTTTGAAGTGGTAAGCGAAAACAGAGTTTAAATGATTTAAAACCGTTATATGACCCGATATTGCACAGGATAATGCCTTTCTGCATATAAATGTGTCATACTATATGCAGAAACCCATGAGAGTATCTTGACTTTCTGCATATGAATTGCTATGATTATATGCAGAAACGGAGGCTAATATGAGAAAGTTTGACTACTCATTTTTGAATAACGGTTTGCTCCCCGCAAATCTATTCAATCTCACTTCAAATATTTATTCGCTTAGGACGATGGCAGGAACCCGTAAAGACGATTATACTCAGGTATTTACAGAGCTTGAAGCAGTTGCGAAAGTACAGTCGGTTAAAAGTTCGAACGCTATCGAGGGTATCGTCACCAGCGACGAACGCATCGCAGAAATCGTGAATCGGAGCAGCGCACCGCTGAACCACAACGAAGCGGAGATAGCGGGCTACAGGGATGCTCTGAACGCTGTCCATACAGGTTACGAGCACCTCGATCTGTGTGAGACGGATATCCTGAGTCTTCACGAAATGATGATGTCCTTTGCAGGCTATGAATTTGGCGGGAAATACAAAACCAACGATAACGTCATCATGGAGATTGATGCAGATGGCAATCGGAAAGTGCGTTTCAGACCTACTCCGGCTGCAGAAACGCCAAAAGCAATGGAACAGCTTGTGCTGGCCTACATGGATGCGCGGAGTGACGCAAATATAAATCAACTTCTGCTGGTTCCTTGCGTTATTCTCGACTTTCTCTGTATCCATCCCTTCCAGGACGGAAACGGCAGAATGTCGCGTCTGCTATCCCTGCTTCTGTTGTACAAAAACGGTTTCGATGCCGGAAAATATATCTCCTTTGAGGAACAGATCAACAATTATAAAAGCTACTATTATGATTCTTTGCGCCAGTCCTCTGTAGGATGGGATACGAATGGAAGCGAATATTATCCGTTTATCGAAAACTTTTTATCCACGCTGTATATATGCTATAAGGAACTGGACAAGCATTTCGCAGTCCTGAACGGCAAACGCATCACCAAAAAGGCTCGTATCGAAGCAACAGTACTTAACAGTCTGACTCCTCTCTCCAAGGCGGAGATATGCAAAATCTTACCCGACGTCAGTCCAACCACGGTAGAGGCCGTGCTTGGCGAAATGGTTAAGGACGGAAAGATACAGCGTATTGGCGGTTCGAGGGCTTCACAATATATCAGAAGCTGACTGTTTGGACCCTGCTGCAAAAAGTCGACATCTGATGACCTAGCACAACGATCAGAAGAGGAACGAATCTGCAACATCGTAATCTCCAACCTGATGTTTATTTGATGTTTATCGCCATAAAAGATGCCAGCAATCCTGTAAATTATCAGCGATTACAAGAAGATATTCCCGACATTATCGGCGATTATGAAAGTTATAAGCGATAATAAAACATATAACTACAAATTTAACTCTCTCATAACCCGAAGGTCGTAGGTTCGAATCCTGCCTTCGCAACCATCTTAAAAGTCCACAGACAAGACTCAAACTTGTCTGTGGATTTGTTATAGTATGATATAATTGGAAAATAAAGATTATTTGTATTTATTGAGAGGGTGGATTGATGTTACCTTTAGAACAAGCTGAAATAGGTGAAGCTATACTGAATTATAAAGTTTTTGGACAGGGTAATGTTAATCTTGTAGTAGAGCTGGCCTTAGGGGCTACTATTGGAGAGTGGTGGCATATTGCATTGAAGCTTTCCAAGAAATATACAGTTCTTTTATATGAACGCAGCAGAAATATTATACCCAAACGCACTCCAAAAAATATAGCTATTGAGCTTCATGAATTACTTAAGCAAGTTGCCCATGAGGAGAAGATAATTATTATTGCACACTCGCAAGGTGGATTATATGCACAACAATTTGCGAGATTATACCCCGATTTGATTAAGGGTATTGTTTTTATCGATCCATTATCCGCACATGACAATAGATTTAAGGAACTTCTCACACCACAAGAAATGCGACAAAGTGGTGTCGATAAATTTTCAAATCTTTCTTTGATGAAATTATTAGCAAAATTACATCTTGGTTGTATTATTAAAATGGCTATGAAAAATGCACCTCCTTTTCATTATTATAGTGATTTTTCGAAGGATGCAAGAGAATACATTTTGTTATCCGTTACGAAACCGGCTCTTTCAGCTGCAGCTATGGAAGAATATCGATTGGCTCATGAGTCAAATGAAATATCGTCATTAATGGAAAAATCGGATTTCCCAGACATACCTATTTTTCTTATTACACATACAAAAGAATTTGCTATTAAAGAAACAATGACGTTCGGCCGAACCACAAAAGAACTTGCTGATAAAGTTGAAGATATTTGGCAATCCGTTATGAAAGAATATTTAAAGCTTAGTGACATTAAAAAACATGTAGAGGCAATAAACAGCGGTCATTTTATTCATCTTACAGAACCTGAATTAATAATTAATGCTTTGACATGGATTGAGAGTAGCCAGCAAACAAAATGAGCATAATCTCTCCTGGGTTGTTGCATCCATTTCGGTCGCAAGAGCCAAAAGAAAAAGCAGTCGAAAGACTGCTTTTTCTTTTGGTTGCGGAGGCAAAGAACTGCCGACAATTCATGAAATGATTAGGAAATTATCTAAGTTCTTCATAAGGCTCGGCTTGCCGAGTCTTTCCCCTTGGAGCAGTAAGCTCTGGGGAAATTTTGTATAGAGAAAACATTAATCATCGACATCGAGATATTCCAGTGCGCCGGCTTTTTTAGGCGGTTTGGCGTCGCCGTGCCGAACGAAGAGCATGGTGCAGAATGCCAGCAGCATGAAAATCGCCGCATATGGGAAAAGGATCCGATAGGAGATTTTTTCGATCAGGAATCCTGAAAAAATCGGCGTCAGGATCTGGGCAGACATGGAGAAGGTGTAATAAATCCCGGTGTATCGGCCAATATCCGAATAATGGCTCATCTCAACCACCATGGGGTAGGAGTTGACATTGATTGAGGCCCAGCCGATTCCTGTCATGGCAAAGAAAACATACATCAAGGGAGATGGCGTCAGGAAAAAATAGGCACTTGCAAACGAGACAACCATCATGGCAATTCCGATCAGGATGGTCTTCTTGCGGCCGATGGAGGTAGAGATAATAGCGATTGGAAAATAGCCGATCACAGCCGCGATCGTTGCGATCATGAGATATTTCGAATAGCTGTTCTTGACATTCCAAACCGCTTCGGTATAACGGGAAAAGGCCGTGGTTACAGCATTATAGGCGATAAACCACAGAGCAACCGAGGCAAGCAGGAAAACAAGGCTGATAAAAACTTCTTTGGGCAATTTTCTCTTTTCTTTGGATTTCCCTTCATCCATGGATTGATCCGCAGTTTCCTCCGCTGCACTCGGCGCTTTTGCAGCTACCGCATCAGCCGATTCTTCTGTTTTTTCAACAATGGCGGCGTTTTGGGCAAGGATAGCAGCGATTTTCTTCTCCTTGATTGTAAAGAAAAGCAGTGTCACTGCAACAACCATCATAACGGCTACAGAAATGAACAACGGATAATAACCAAATTCCCCGGTCTTGGGAAGAATCATCGTCATCACAAGGGTAAAAATACCGCCGATGGTTCCCATAAGGTTGATGATGGCGTTCGCCTTGCTGCGAAGAGGCTTCGGTGTGAGGTCCGGCATCAGCGCGACCGCAGGCGACCGATAGGTTCCCATGAAAACAAGAACAAGCAGAAGGCCGATAAAAAAGAGAATCAGGCTGCGGGTTGCCGCGGCAGTCGGAATCATCATCATCGAGATGACCGCCATGGCTGTTCCACCCAGAATAAAAGGCATCCTTTTACCGATCCTTGTATTTGTCTTATCGGAAAGCGCTCCGAACAACGGAAGCAGGAAAAGAGCGAGGATGTTGTCCAATGCCATGACAACGCCGGTCTTTGTCTCAGCCAACCCAAAAACATTTTTTAGGATCAAAGGAATCTCGTTATCATACATCTGCCAGAAAGCACAAATCGACATAAAGGCGAACCCGATCAAAAGAGTGCGTTTATAATTCAGTTTCATAGGTGTGGATTCCTTTCGCATAAGGGTGAATCGGAATTTTTCTTATACTTTAATAATATCATAAGGATTCCATAACGACCAGTGTTTATAAAAAATATTCTTCTGATTTTATTTTACTGATGCGTTCGGATGTTGTGTTTTGGATTTCAATCGATTATGATATAAGCATGATAAAAATCATGTAGTTCATTAAGGTCTTTTTGAATTCAACGCCATATAAATATCATAGGCGAATAACGTGCAATGAAGGAGATCGTACGATGCCAGAGGCAAAAAATGATCGTTCTGTCCAGGACAACGAGGGGATGGATCAGAATAACGGAAATAACGGAAATACTTTAAACAATGAAAATACTAGAAATACTGGCAGCAGCGATAGCAGCAGGCTCAGTGTGAGTCACAAGGCTACCCCGGTTCTTCGCCGTTTTAAAAAAGCGGATGTGATAAAATTCATCGTTCTTTTAGCGGTACTTGCCATTTTCATCGCTTTGATCATTGCCTTCTTCCCGTTCTTTCTTTCGCTGCGGGAGGAAAGTGTTCGAAACGGCTGGATCGACTGGCTGAAATCTCTTGGGTTCAAAGGATTGCTGGTTTCGACAGGCATCCAGGCGATCCAGGTTGTTCTGGCGGTGATCCCCGGAGAACCGGTAGAGATCGGCATGGGTTTTCTGTATGGCACGTGGGGCGGCCTCGGCATTTGCCTGTTGGGCATTTTCATCGGTTCTCTTATTATTTTCCTGCTTGTGAAATTACTGGGTGTGTCCTTTGTGAAAAGCCTGGTCGGCGAAGAAAAGATGAAAAAGATGAAATTCCTGCACAATGAGAAATCCCTGGACACGGTTGTTTTCATCCTGTTTCTCATCCCCGGAACGCCAAAGGACATGTTGACCTATTTTATTCCACTGACTCCGATGAAGCCCGTTCGATTTTTGATTCTTGCCACTTTTGCACGGATTCCTTCTGTCATCACTTCGACACTAGTCGGCGCTTCACTGGGAAGCAACCGGTGGGGGCTGAGTATCCTTATTTTCATTCTTACTGCGATTATGGGGATCATCGGGATCCAGATCAACAATTGGTATATGAAGAAGCATGAAGAGGCATGATGCTCCGCTGGATGCCCGAACCGTTGATTTTATGGTATACTGTCAGCAGAAGACCCAGGCAGATTGTCTTGATCGGATTTCTACTGATTATGATGGCTGGTTGTACTGGTTGCTTTAATGGCTGGTTGTACTGGTTGCTTTAATGGCTGATTGTACTGATTATTTTAATGGCTGATTGTACTGGTTGCTTTAATGGCTGATTGTACTGATTATTTTAATGGCTGATTGTACTGGTTGTGTAGTGGTTATCGAAATGGGTAAAAAGCAAAAAGAAAGGATTGAATACAATGGAAAAAGGATTGTTTTATCGATGTGAAAAATGTGGAAATATCGTTGCCATGATCCATGTCGGCGGAGGCGAGCTGGTATGCTGTGGGCAGCCGATGACAAGGCTTGTTGCCAATTCCGTGGATGCGTCAAAAGAAAAGCATGTTCCGGTTTTGAAGAAGGAAAACGGAAAGCTGGAGGTCGCCGTCGGTGCGGTTCCACATCCGATGACAGCGGAACATTTTATTCAATGGATCGTGCTTGTAACCGACAGCAAAATGGAGTTTATTTATTTGAAACCAGGAGTCGAGCCCCAAGTGGAGTTTTTATATTCTCTTTCCGGGGAAGAAGTGAAAGTAGTGCATTCTTCAGCGAATGAGGATGTTGTTCCGAATTGCGAAGGGAGCCCCTGTAATTTTTCGTACAATGAGATTGTTCCGAATGAAGGGACCGTCTTTGCCTACTGCAATTTGCACGGACTCTGGAAAGCCTCTTTATAAACAGAAGGTCTGAAGGCCCTTAATAGGCGGAAGGACTCTTAATAAAAAGAAAGCGAGGGAGGGATTTTATGAAAAGAAATAAAATAACCTGTGTTTCTTTGATCTTTCTGTTACTTCTTACATTATCGCTGTTTGGGTGCAGCAGCCAGAATTCAGACAATAGGAACAAGACAACCGGTGATGCCGCCGGAACAAATGAGGGGTATAAAGACACCGCTCCTGTGACTTCCACCGGAACCTCTTCGAAAACACAATCCAATGCTGCACAGGATCGGAAGGTTATTTTTACTGCGTCTCTTGCGATTGAGACGACTCATTATGATAACAGCATTGCTGTTTTGGAGAAGATGATTGAAGATTTTGGAGGATACATCCAGAATTCCAGTGTGGAAACCAGTACGTCCTATCAAAGTTCCACCAAATTACGGAATGCCACCTATACAATCCGGATTCCTTCCGACAAGCTTAAATCATTCCTGTCCAAGTCCGGAGATATTGGAAATATCATCCTCAATACAACCCAGGGAGAAGATGTGACCGATCAATTTTTTGACACCCAGGCGCATATTGATGCATTGACGATCCAGGAAACAAGGCTTTTGGAACTGCTAAAAGCCGCTACCAGTCTAAAAGACATTCTTGATCTGGAAGACCGGATCTCCAAAGTCCGCTACGAAATCGAGCAGTTGACCGGCACCCTCAACAAACTCTCGTCATTGATCGACCTTAGTACAGTGACGGTCAAAATCACCGAGGTGGAAACGATTTCCACTCCCGAGCCGGAAGGATTCTGGGCTCAATTGTCCAGTACCTTCAGTAAATCTATCGAGGCGCTTGTCCGTACGCTGCGTGTTCTATCCTTGGTTCTTGTTGCCATCTTCCCGTTCCTTGTCGTGTTTGGGATTATCTTTTTAGCCATCTTCCTTGTTTATCGAAGAGTCACACGGAAAAAAAGACTTGCAGCAAAGCTTTACAGGCAAAATGTTCTATCCAGTCCTCCTTATGTGCCGATGAATAATCGAAACATTCCGGGCAGCAGCGCCGATACACCGACCGACAATGCAGATACGCCGAAAAATCCCTAATCCGTACCAACCAGTAAATCATCCATTCCTTTTGTGGTCCGGACTTCTCCGTTAAATAAAATAAAATACGCTTCCACGTCCGGAATCTGCGCGATGAATTGCTCTGCCTCTTCATAAGGCATCAGCATGACCGCAGTCGATAAGAGGTCGGCGATCCCGGAGTCAGGATAAACAATCGTTACCGCCTGGTAATAATTCTGGGGAAAAAGAGTATCCGGATCGATGATGTGGTGGTATGTTTTACCGCCGGATATGAAATAGCGCTGATACCATCCGGATGTCACCACGGAGGTATCCACAGCAGCAACTTTGTTGATGATGCCTTCATTCGGATCAGAACTCACCCCGGACTGAGGATTTTGAATTCCGATGATCCATGTGGCACGGTCTTTTGCGAGAGGCTTCCCTACGACCTTGACGTTTCCTCCCGCACTGATTGCAAAGGATTGATATCCCAGCTTGGACAGTTCGTTTGCGACAACTTCCGTCGCGTAGCCTTTCGCAACCGCGCCTACATCCAGTCGCACATTGGCATCCGAAAGGAATGCGGTACTTTTCTCCTGATCCAGAACAAGGCTGTCAATCGACACATGCTCGTTTGCTGTCTGCAGTTCCTGGAGGGTTGGAATGGCGGGATTCGCCTCTTTTGGATCGGCATTTTCACGGTAATCATGCCATATGTTCAAAACACGGCCAAAGGCGATGTTTACTTTCCGATTTGTTTTTTCGTACCATTCTTTTGAAAGGACAAGCAGGTCCATGACCTCTTTGGAAACCGTTACAGGAGCAATTCCTGCATTATCGTTGATTGTTTTAATATTGACAATCCCGTCATAATGATGATAAATATCATATAGCTTGTTTAATTCATTCAATCGTTTCTCCGCATAGGCTGAGAATTCATCAAACTCTTTTCGGGAAGCCATGTGCCCCACCAGACTGACTGCGGTATCGAATGTTCCGAGAAACTGGTAGGAATAAGCCTCATAGTCCGGCTTGCAGGAGACAAGAGACAGCGAGGAAAAAACAAGGCTGCTGGCAAGAAGGGCTGAAAGAAATTTATTCTTATGATTGGTGTTGTTTTTTTTACTGTTCACGATAGCGTCCTCTTCCCTATTTTATCATAACATAGCGGAAGCAATCCTCTTGTTAACAAAGTCGTATTCGGTGATTTCACTTGTTTCATAATGCACCTTTGTATATTTAAAAATCCGATCGAATGGAATGATGACACCATCCTCACTGATACGATTCGCTGCAACCTCATGCAGCTCTGTCAATAAAGTGTGATAGTCATTGCGATCGATCAGGGTGATCTCGATATCCTCTTTCTTTTTCTTTTTACTAAGCGTGAGCGCAGCTTCAACCCCTGCATATCCGCCTCCCAGAATGATTACTTACTTTGGCATAATATCCCCTCCGGTTTTATTCCAGTCACGTATCGTTCGAATCAATTAGAGTGCAACGGGCAATGGTTGATATAAAATTTCGGTAGAATTTCTTGTAGGATAGCTGATATTTTGAAAGTCTGGCTGTATAGAATGTTTCTTGCGAATAAATATATTTTATAATAGGATCTCGTTCTTTGTTAAAAAAGCGCCGGATCATCTGCCGATTCGATCATTCCCTTTTCATATTCTACCATTTCTCTTAATGTTGCACAACGGATTTTCGATTCCGCAGGGCAATCGCTGACGATCGCTTACGAATGTAAATTTCCACAGTAAGTTCCACAGTGGATGGATCATGGAGATCATGGGGGCGGTTCTTTTGGAATATAGGTGGAATATAGGGACGGTTCTTGAATTGCATTTCGTTTATGCAATTCAAGAACCGTCCCTATATTCCATTTTATGCCCCCTGATTTGCTTTTTTCATGCCTCTTGATTTGCCTCCTTCTCTAAAAACGAAAGAATTTAATGTGCAGAAAAAAGAGTCGAATGGTTGATTCGACTCTTTCTTCTTTCATTCTTTGAAGAATTCCTGCAGCTTACTTTTTCCCGGAGTGGTGCTCAAGCGCGGCTTTGATGAATCCGGCAAAAAGCGGATGGGGCTTGTTGGGTCGGGATTTGAATTCCGGATGGAATTGAACCGCGATAAACCACGGATGATCCGGGAGTTCGATCATCTCGACAATATGTTCATCCGGAGAAGTTCCGCATAGCACAACGCCATGGTCTTCGAGCGCTTGGCGATAATCGTTGTTTACTTCATAACGATGACGGTGTCTCTCGAAAATCAGGTCGGTTCCATACAATTCGCGGGCTTTCGTGGAAGGTTTCAATTTACATGGATATTGGCCCAGTCGCATCGTTCCGCCCAATTGCTCCACCTTTTTTTGTTCCGGCATCAAGTCAATGACCGGATGGGTGGTAAAGGGGTTATGCTCCGCACTGTGTGCATCCTGATATCCGATGACATTTCTTGCGTATTCGATAATGGCAATCTGCATGCCAAGGCAAATTCCAAAATAGGGGATATTGTTTATTCTTGCATAATTACAGACTACAATCTTTCCATCAATTCCGCGTGGCCCGAATCCGCCTGGAACCAGGATTCCATCCACGCCTGCAAGCATTTCCGCCACATTTTCCGATGTAACGGTATCCGATTCAATCCATAAGACCTTCACTTCGGCGCCATTGCTGATTCCTCCATGTTTAAGCGATTCTACAACGCTTAAGTAAGCATCGTGGAGCGCCACATATTTGCCGACAAGTGCGATGGTGACTTTTTTATTCAGGTTCTTGAGCGAATGAACCATTTTCTTCCATTCGACCAAATCCGGTGTTGCACAGATCAGTCCCAGTCTTTTACATGCGACCCTTGCAAGTCCCTCTTCCTCAAGGGCAAGCGGAATCTCATAAAGCAAGGGGATGTCGATGTTTTGAATCACGCAATCTTTTGGCACATTGCAAAACAGGGAAATCTTGTCTCTCATATCTTTCGGAATAGGATGATCACAACGCAAAACAATGATATCCGGCTGGATTCCAATCCCTAATAACTCCTTCACACTGTGCTGCGTTGGTTTTGATTTTAATTCTTCCGACGCTTTCAGGTACGGGACAAGCGTCACATGGATGAACATGCAGTTCTCTCTGCCGATATCGCATGAAAATTGTCGAATGGCTTCAAGAAAAGGCAGGCTTTCGATATCTCCGACCGTGCCTCCGATCTCGACAATGGCAACATCCGCATCGCGGCCGCCCTCGGCGATCCGATCCTTTATTTCGTTTGTGATATGGGGAATGACCTGTACGGTTCCGCCCCCGAAATCGCCTTTTCTCTCTTTTGAAATAACAGTGGAATAAATCCTTCCCGAAGTGACATTGCTCGCCTGGGACAGGCTTTCATCGATGAAGCGCTCGTAATGGCCGAGATCGAGATCCGTCTCCGCCCCATCGTCGGTGACAAATACCTCCCCATGCTGGTATGGGCTCATTGTTCCGGGATCCACATTCAGATAGGGATCGAATTTTTGCAGTTTGATTTTCAATCCTCTTGCTTTAAGCAAGCGACCAAGGGATGCCGCAGTGATCCCTTTGCCCAATCCCGAAACCACGCCTCCTGTGACAAAAATGTATTTTGGATTCATAAACACCTCTCTATAAATAATATTATTCTGCTTTTACCGGGATCTGTTCTGATTTATTTTTATGGCTCGCATTTATCTGCTCTTGTTTCTATCCCATTTGAATTCACCCTTGAAAACAATTGGTTTTATCTTGTTTGTTTTATTCAAATTTAATAGTGCCTCTTATAAATAAATTTGATCAGATCGAGATGAATCAATATGAATATTGATTCATTTCGATTTATTCCCATTCGATCGTGGCAGGCGGCTTCGTCGTGATGTCATAGACAATACGGTTGACATGTCGGACCTCGTTGATAATCCGGCTTGAGATCACTTCCAGCAAATCATAAGGAATTCGTGCGAAATCCGCAGTCATAAAGTCCGTTGTTGTCACACAGCGCAATGCGATAGTATTGTCATACGTCCGTTCATCCCCCATGACGCCTACGCTCCGAACCCCCGTCAACACCGCGAAATACTGGTTGTATTCGCGGTCCAGTCCGGCATTGGCGATCTCCTCCCTGAAAATCGCATCCGCTTCCTGTAAAATCGAAAGTTTTTCTTCCGTAACAGCCCCCATGATCCGTATCGCCAGTCCGGGACCGGGAAAGGGCTGGCGCCATACAAGATGGGCCGGAATGCCCAATTCAATGCCCGCCTTCCGTACTTCGTCCTTGAACAGATTCCGCAACGGTTCGATAATCTCTTTAAAATCCACGTAATCCGGAAGCCCTCCGACATTATGATGACTCTTGATCACCGCCGCGTCTCCAACCCCGCTCTCGATGACATCCGGATAGATCGTTCCCTGGACCAGATAATCCACCGTTCCGATCTTCTTCGCCTCTTCTTCAAAAAGTCGGATAAACTCTTCTCCAATGATCTTGCGTTTTTTCTCCGAGTCTGTGACACCCGCAAGTTTGCCCAAAAAACGGTCTTTGGCATTGACGCGGATGATGTTCATATCAAATTGCTCTGCAAATACTTTCTCCACCTGGTCTCCCTCGTCTTTGCGGAGAAGGCCGTGATCGACAAAAATACAGGTAAGGTTCTTCCCCACCGCTTTGTGGATCATCACTGCGGCCACGGAGGAGTCTACGCCTCCGGATAATGCACACAGCACTTTCTTATCCTTTATTTTCTCCCGTAAACTCTCAATGGATTCCGCAACAAACGCCGACATCAGCCAGTCCCCTTTGCATTTGCAGATTTCGAAGAGGAAATTGCTCAGAATCAGCTGTCCCTGCTCGGTGTGCATCACTTCCGGATGAAATTGGACGCTGTACAATCCTCTTTTTGGATTCTCCATCGCAGCGATCGGACAGGAGGCTGTTTTGGCCGTTACAGCGAACCCCGCAGGAATGGTGTTGATCTTGTCGGTATGGCTCATCCAGCAGGATGTCTGGGGATGTACCGCTTTAAACAAAAGACTCTTGGTGTCTATTTCAACAAGAGTCTTGCCGTATTCGCGTTTTTCTGATTTTGATACCGTACCGTCTAAAAGATAGGTCATTAATTGAGCTCCGTAGCAGATTCCCAAAACCGGAATCCCCAGGTCCAATATCGCACGATCGTATTTTGGAGAGGATGGGTCATAAACACTATTGGGACCGCCGGTAAAAATAATACCCTTGTACCCTTTTTCTATAATTTTCTTGATTGGAGTGGAGTAAGGAAGAACCTCGCAATATACGTTGTTTTCGCGGACTCTCCGAGCAATCAGCTGATTGTATTGTCCTCCGAAGTCCAGTACCAATACCGTTTCATTTTTCATTCTCACCCTTGCTCCTCTTAGTAAAATCCTATTGTTATAAATTTACTACTTATCCGCTTTCTTTGCAATCGTTTTTTACTTTTCACGGCTGCTTTTTGCGGTTTTTCTTGTTGTTTCGATTGCGGCTTTGATTGCCATTTTCACTGCTATTTTATTCCTGCATCATTCCTGTTTCCTTATTCGACCGTTACCGATTTTGCCAGATTCCTTGGCTTGTCGATGTCGCAGCCTTTCATGGCTGAAATATAGTAAGCGAACAATTGCAGGGGAATGACCGCCAGCGATGGATAGTACATGTCATAGGTTTTGGGGAGGTACAGGGCATAATCCGTCGATTCTTCAATCCTGTTCATCCCTTCGCCTGTTATCCCCAGGACAATCGCGCCTCTTGCTTTCACTTCTTTCACATTGCTCATCATTTTATCGAATAATTTCTCGTTCGTTGCCAGCGCCACAATCAGCGTGCCATTCTCCACAAGAGATATTGTGCCATGCTTGAGTTCGCCGGCCGCATAAGCATCGGAGTGGATATAGGAAATCTCTTTCAGCTTCAGCGACCCTTCCAGCGACATGGCATAGTCTGTGTTTCGTCCGATAAAGAACGTGTCTTTGATGTTGTAGAAAAGAGAGGCCAGATACTGGACCTGTTCTTTGTTTTCCAGCAGTTTCTCCGCTTTCTCCGGAAGGTCCCGCAGCCCCTGCACCGCTTCGGCCAGAGCCTCCGCCGTCATGGTTCCGAGGGACTGGGCCATATAGAGAGCGATGAGGTACATGACAGCCAGCTGTGCACTGTACGCCTTGGTCGTCGCAACGGCGATTTCGGGTCCCGCCCAGGTATAAATGACGTCTTCCGATTCTTTGGCGATCGAGCTTCCCACGACATTGACAACGGATAAGATCCGCCCGCCAAGCCGTTTGGCTTCTCTCATCGCAGCCAGGGTATCCGCGGTCTCCCCGGATTGGCTGATGATGATGACAAGAGAATTTTCGTCCACAATGGGTTCGCAATACCTGAATTCCGATGCAAGCACCACTTCCACGGATCGTCTCGCCGCTTTCTCCATGACATATTTTCCGACCATTCCGACATGATAGGCGGATCCGCACGCGACAATAAATATTTTATTGAATTTTTCCAATTCTTCTTTTGTCAATTTGATATCGTCCAACACGATCCGGCCGTCGCGAATCCGCGGGCTGATTGTGTCTTTCAGCACTTTAGGCTGTTCCATGATTTCTTTGATCATGAAATGCTCGTATCCGCCCTTCTCTGCGGCGGAAATATCCCAGTCCACATGGAATGGCGATTTGACGACCCGTTCTTTATCCGAGTTGTATACTTTCACATCATCTTTGGTTAAAACGACAATCTCTTTATTCTCCAGATAATAAATATCCCGTGTATATTTCAATATCGCGGGAACATCCGAAGCGATATAATTGCCTGAATCGCTCAATCCCACGATCAGCGGGCTCTCCTTGCGGACTGCAAAGAAGGTGTCCTTGTAATCGACGCACAGGATTCCCAGCGCATACGATCCTTCCAGACGGCTGATCACTTTGGCGATCGTGTCAAGGATATCCCCGTGATACTTGTTGTCGTAATACTCCATCAGTTGTGCAATGACTTCTGTGTCGGTATCGGATACGAATGTATAGCCGTGGCCGATAAGCCGGTTCTTCTGCTGCAGATAATTCTCGATGATTCCATTGTGGACAATCACATATTTCCCGGAGCGGCTGCGATGCGGGTGGGAGTTGATATCGCTGGGTTCTCCGTGGGTCGCCCACCTTGTATGGCCGATTCCCATCGTGCCGTGGATCGCCTGTCCCTGATCAAGCTGGTTTGCAAGAATGCTCAGGCGGCCTCTGGTTTTCTCGATCTGAATCCCATCTTTCGTGTAAACGGCGACTCCGGCGGAGTCATACCCGCGGTATTCTAATTTTGACAAGCCATCCAGTAGAATCGGTGTCGCTTGTTTATCTCCGACATATCCAACTATTCCACACATATATTCTTTCCTCCATTGCTAAAAAAATGGCTATGGGTTCCTACTTGCGAAAAATAATCTCATCCCGGTTCGGGCCGTTCGATACCATTGTAATTGGCACCCCGAGCTTTTTCTCAATGAACAAAACATAATTCTGCGCTTCGACTGGCAGATCTTCGAATTTCTTGATTCCACGCACATTGGATTTCCATCCCGGCAGCATCTCATAAACCGGTTTCGCTTTAGCAAGCCTGGAGGTGACAGGAAAAATATCCGTGATCGCTCCATCGATCTCATATCCGGTACACACCGGAATCTCGTCCAGATACCCCAGGACATCAATCGCGGTTAAAACCACTTCTGTAGCGCCCTGTGTCTGGCATCCATATTTCGACGCAACCGTATCGAACCAGCCCATTCTCCTGGGCCTTCCCGTTGTCGCTCCATATTCGCCGGCATCGCCCCCGCGTGTCCGCAGGGCCTGCGCCTCGTCGCCGAAAATCTCACTGACAAATTCTCCGGCCCCCACGGCGCTCGAGTACGCTTTCGTCACCGCAACGATCTCCTTGATTTCGTAAGGAGGAATCCCGGCTCCGACACATCCGAATCCGGCCAGGGTCGAAGAGGATGTCACCATGGGATAGATTCCAAAGTCCGGGTCCTTCAATGCGCCAAGCTGTCCTTCCAGCAGGATCTTCTTGCCTTCCCGGAGCGCCTTCGCCAGGAAGCTCGCCGTATCGGCTATATAGGGATGAATCATATCGCGGTATTCCATCAGGGTCTTGAATAGCTCATTCGGGTCGATCGACGGCTTGTGATATAAATTCTCCAGTAAAATATTCTTATATTCGCAAGTCGAGATGATTTTCTCCATCAGTGCCTTCTCGTCGAACAGTTCACAGACCTGGAATCCGATTTTCGCGTATTTGTCGGAATAGAAAGGAGCGATTCCCGACTTGGTCGAACCGAACGATTTCGAGCTCAGTCTCTCTTCCTCATATTGATCAAAGAGAATATGATAAGGCATCAGGATCTGGACCCGTTCCGAAACCAGGATCTTCGGCGCGGGAACCCCTCGTTCGACCAGCCCGTTGATCTCCTTGATCAGATAGGGGATATTGAGTGCGACTCCGTTTCCAATAATATTCGTCACATGGCTGAAAAACACACCGGAAGGAATCTGATGCAGGGCGAATTTGCCGTAATCATTGATAATTGTATGTCCGGCATTGCTGCCCCCCTGAAAGCGTATGACAACATCGGACTGTGCTGCGAACATATCGGTGATTTTTCCTTTGCCTTCGTCTCCCCAGTTTGCTCCAACAATCGCTTTTACCATTTTACACCTCTTTAAAATATTTAATAATAGGGCTATTACAACATAATAGTATCACATTCTACGAATAATTACCTTAATGCATTTAAGCATATTTATAAACTCATTTATCTTTTTTTTTGATGGAACCACCAAAATATTTTACTATTGTATATAGAATTAATCAAGAATTCTTTTCTGAATCTTTTCTGAAAGTATCGGTTTCCGATTGACCGCCGAAGACTTTAAATGATATACTCTATGCGTTGTAATGAGAGAATATTTTTGTTATACTATACATTCGACTCTAGTGAACGATGGATTGTATTTATTTTACAGATTGAAAGGAATAAAAAAATGGGGAAAACAGAAGCGTTTTGTACACAGTGCGGATCGTTAATCAACATAGACGACAATAAAGATAAGAATAAATGTCTTTTTTGTGGAACAGAGATTGTCACAACAAAGGCGCTGGATCTGAAAAGCGATCCGCAAACCCGGGCCATGCTTCAGAAAGAAGCGGAACAGAAGGCGATCGAAGCTGCCAAAGCAAAGAAAGAGCAGCAAAAACTGAATAAAGGATCCAAACCCGATGCCGTCGCTGTCCCGGCGGCGAAGCAGGTTGTCGTGATAACCCCTATCCCGTTTAAAACCAAGATGACCATCCTTGGGATATTTGTCGGATTTGTTCTCTTGCTTTCAGCCATTTTCATTCCGACCATCCTTAATCGCAATGCGAAACGCGATGTGCTGTCCGCCCAGTTAAAGCAGAAAATCTCTTTTAACATCAAGAATCCTTCGGACAATGCGGAATACAATATCTCCTTCAACTATAATGACAATCATGAATTATTGCTCGCAAGCGATGCGGATCTGACTGAAACAGCAGCGAAAGAAGCATATCAGACTTATCTTGCAATATATAAAGAAGCCTATTCCATTTCTACCGAAAAAGCACAAAACAGGATCACAGTGAAAGTGTATGCAAAGAACGGATTGTACCAATGCAAAAATGTGAAAGGAATCGTAACCGTCCAATTCGATACCGCAACGCCAACGCCGACCCCGACTCTGGTCCCGGCCTCGTCCAGTGCCAGCTCAAGTGCCGGCTCAAATAGCAGCAAATAAACAGAGCAATTGATTCATACTAGAAAAGCCATAAATCATGTGAAACCAAATTAAATAGAAACAGAGGAATCGTCCATGCAGGAAAACAAGTCATCCACAGCTATACCAGAAGTCACCCTTGGAGAATACAAGGGCATCAAAGTCAAGAAAACAGTCCAGCCGGTCACCGACAAAGCGATTGAAGCGGAGTTGCTGAAAATACTGAATCAAAGCGCCCAGACATGTGAAATTTCCCATCGCGCCATTGAGACCGGAGATATCGCGACCATTGATTTCGAGGGTTTTGTCGACGGAGTCGCATTTGAAGGAGGAAAAGGAGATCAGGTCGATCTGGAAATCGGATCCCAGACTTTTATTCCCGGATTTGAAGAGCAGCTGGTCGGAAAAAACACCGGAGAGTCGTTTGACATCAATGTCTCGTTCCCAGAAGGCTATGGCGGTCCGGATTTATCCGGGAAAGCATCTATTTTTAAAATAAAAATCCATAAAATATCATCAAAATCCATACCGGAGGCAAATGACGACTTTGCAAGCAAAGTCGCCGGCGTTCCGACCATTCAGGAATTCCGCGCCCTGATCCGCGAAAATCTGGAGACATCCGCCAATGCATCTGCTGAGCAGGCAGTCCTGGATGAGATCCTGTCGCAGATTATCCGTTCTTCAACCTTTACCTTATCCGATGAATTGATTGAAGCAGAAACGAAATCCATGCTTGCCGAATATAGTCAGCAATTGCAAGGCCGCGGAGTCTCCCTGGAGAATTATCTGGAAATGATGGGCCAGTCGATGGATCAGTTCCTGTCAGGCATGAAAGAACCTGCCACCATGCGTGCGCAGTCGACATTGGCGATCAAGGCCATAGCCGGACTGGAAAGTATCACGGTGTCCGAGGAGGAGATGGAGAAAGAATTCGCTGAAATATCCACTCTCTACAGCATCCCGCTTGACGAACTGAAGAAGAAGTTCCGCGAAGAGGACCTGAGTTATGTCAGAGCCGTCATTGTGAATAAAAAAGTGTTCGAAATCCTTCTTGCCGCTTCGGTTATCGAGTAGGAACCCGATCGAATGAAACAGGATGATGCATGGTCCGCAAGATAAAATACATCCGGGCAAATGCATGATCCGGAAGATAATCAGATAATAGGAAAAACGGGACAATTGTCCCGTTTTTTTATGGGGCGGGAAAAGTCCCGCTGATAATCACATTGCCGTTTTCGACCCCGATATTATCCAGATCGATTCCAAGAGCGTTGCTGAAAAATTTCTCCAAGCCGTCATCCACATAGCCGTTGATGGATGTATATAGACTGTCCGGCACTTTCAGACTGCCGATTTTGATTGATGTGATGGACGAATTACCGTCCTCATGGCTAGGTTGAATGGAGGAATAGAGAGGCACTTTGTCCGGCAGTTCTCCAATAGTGGATTCGATGGTTTCTTTGCTTTCCCCTACGGTTTCGCAAATCAGGGCAATATCCGCTATCGCTGATATCTCGAGTGCGCCTTCTTTGGTCGTGGAAATTTGCAGATTATCCAATGTTTCTTCATTTTTGAGCATGGAACTTAACAGATAGGCAGCTCCCTGCGGGGAAACATTCAATTCTACTTCCTTCCGTGAAGTAAGCGATGCGCGATCCACCGTTTCCGGATCGTATCCGATCGCATCGTTGATTTCGTCCTTTTCTTCCACTGATATCGTTGGTATGGCCAGGTCCTGCTGTTTGTTGAGTCCAAGTACGGATGAAGTGATTGAATTTTTGAACAATCCGGCAATTCCGAATCGGACATACAGCAAAGCAAGGATCCCGCAAAGCACAAGCAGTGAGGTCAGAGTGATGGCGACTATTTTCAGTATTTTTTTCTTCTTGTGCTGAAACTTCACTCTTTCCATTGGATCACCCTTTCCATTTTTCAATTCTGGTTGTAGAAGTGGATGGTTATGGTCTTGTCACAATGATGTCTGCTTTGGTTCCCTGTACATTGGAGAGGATGATATCCCCCTCCTTGACCGTTCTTGTTATAATCGTGTGTTTGATAAGGTCCATGACGGAAATGGTCTGATCAAGGGGTATCGGCTGGCTTGAACGCACAGCAACCATCCGTTCATGGCAGGTATTTCCGGTCTTGCTTTTGATGCTTGTTTTTTGCAATACAGTTGTCGTCAGAGTTCTTTTTGGATTGAGCACTTCGTCTTTTGCGTATTGAAGGCCTCTTTTGCAGGTATTTCCCTCAATTATTAATTCACCGGATTCATTTTTCCTTATTCTTATTTTACACCCAATGGGGCAGACAGTGCAAATGATTTCTCGAAACGATCCTTCGGGTGGAATGGTTGATGCATTTTCATCTGTCCGTAAAGAATCCGATTCTATCTTGACCGGTTTCGCCGGTTTCATCGATTCCGCCTGCCGGGGATTGTTGATGGCGGATGTTGAAAAAACCGGTGCGGCGGATATTGGTGCCAAAAATCCCGGAAAGCTCTCGCCCCGGATCAATCGAGCCGCTGCCGCTCCGACCAAAATGGCGTCTTCTGTCACGTGATCCACCAGGTCATATACCTTGAGCACATTTCCACACGCAAAAATCCCGGGAACAGAGGTCTGCATGGTCTCATCGACGCGAGGCCCTCCGGTGGACGGATCCATCTCGATGCTGATTTCCCGGCCCAGCTCATTTTCGGGTATAAGCCCTACCGAAAGCAGTACCGTATCGCAGTCGATCCTTTCCAGCGTGCCGGAAATGGGCGTGTTCTCAGAAGACAACTTTCCGATGGTAACGCCTTCCACCCGTTTCTTCCCATGAATCTCAAGAATAGTACTTGAAAGGATCAAAGGAATTCCAAAATCATTCAAACATTGCTGGACATTGCGGGCAAGTCCGCCCGGCTTGTCCAGACGCTCGCATACAGCGAGTACTTTCGCGCCTTCAAGAGTCAGTCTGCGCGCCATGATCAGCCCGATATCGCCGGAACCCAGAATCACAATTCTTCTCCCCGGCATGAACCCTTCGATATTGACAAGCCGCTGGGCGCAGCCCGCGGTATAGATTCCGGCAGGCCGATATCCTGGAATGCCAAGCGCACCGCGTGATTTTTCGCGGCACCCCATGGCAAAGATGACAGCTTTTGCCTTGATGGATATGATTCCGGTCGCAAGGCCCATGATGGTCACTGCTTTTTCTTTTGAAACGGACAGGACCATGGTGTTTGTCAAAAATTCCACTCCGGCATCTGTCGCGTTTTGGATCCAGCGATTTGCATATTCCGGGCCTGTCAGTTCTTCCTTGAATTCACTCAACCCGAATCCGGTATGGATGCATTGCGGCAGGATGCCGCCCAGTTCATGGTCCCTTTCGATATGCAGGACGGATCCGGCTCCCGCTTTCTTCGCAGAAGCAGCGCTTGAAAGACCTGCAGGGCCTCCTCCGATGACAATGATATCCACTTCCCGTTCTTGCTGCATTTCCATTTCTCCCGAATTCTATCGTGTTTTCCCTGTTAAAATTTCAGATCCTGTACCAGACAGCGTGATGGATTCCTCCAAAACACCTTTTTCGCGGGCCAGGATAGTGAGAATCTTCGGCAGGCAAAACCCGCTTTGGCATCGTCCCATTCCTGCTCTGGTGCGCATTTTGACTCCATTGACTGTTTTTGCGCCAAGAGGCCGCTTGATCGCTTCGACAATCTCCGCTTCCGTAATCTGCTCACACCGGCAGATAACCTGGGCATAAAGAGGATTCTCCCTGATTTTTTTTCGTTGTTCTTCTTGCGATAAGTCACGAAAACGAACCGTCTCACTTCGTCCGACTGCATATGATTCTTTCGTGGCAGCGGACAGCCGGGTGCCGTTGTCCGGATCGGAAGCGAATGCTGCGACGACAAGCCGCTCCATCTCTTCCGCAATCGCGGGCGCGCTCGTGAGTCCCGGAGACTCTATTCCGGCGGCTTGAAAAAAGCCTTTCGTACAGAGGGATTCGCCAAGGATGAAATCATGTGTCGATGGAGTGGATCGGATTCCTGCAAAGGAGCGTATCATCCATTTCCTGTCCAGAGAAGGAACAGATTTGAGCGCAAGCGCAAACACTTCCTTCATTCCTTCATCGGTCGTACGGTTGTCGGACGGATCAGACAGATCTTGCGAATTGGGCCCCACAAGGATATTCCCGTCGACAGTCGGTGTGACAAGAACCCCTTTCCCCTTGAGGGACGGGGTTTGAAACACCGTATGGCGAACTTTGTTGACAATTGTCTTATCCAGGATGATATACTCGCCGCGCTTCGGCAATATGGTAAAAGAGGGATCCCCTGCCATTCTTGATATCTCATCCGCAAAGGCGCCTGCAGCATTAATGATGAATCGGCAGCCCAGTCGAACCATTTTGTCGGAAGGTCCCGGAACCCTGCAAGTCACTTCAAACCGGACAGTCGGTGAGTCTTGTGGATGAATGCCTGTCACTTCGTGCTCAAAAAAGTATTCCACTCCATTTTGACAAGCCACTTCACTGGCAGCCAGGGTTAGCTCGTATGGGCATACGATTCCGCCGGTTGGCGCATGGAGGGCGCAAAGGATGTTCCTGGAAACAAATGGTTCTATTTCAAAAACTTCCTCTGCCGATAGCATTGTAAGTCCCGGCACCCCGTTTGTCCTGCCGCGTTCCAGCAGCAGCTCCAGTTGTTTCTTTTCTTCTGGCGTGAAAGCAAGGACAAGAGAGCCATTCCTTTGGAAAGGAACATGAAGGGCTTTGCAGAGCGGCTCCATCTTCTCGTTCCCCAGGATGTTATACTTTGCCTTCCTTGATCCAGGCGTCGGATCATAACCGGCATGGACGATTGCACTGTTGGCCCCCGTTTCTTCCATGGCAAGATCAGCCTCCTTTTCCAGAAGGCAGACCGAGATCCTATATTTTGACAATTGATATGAAATTAAAGAGCCAATGACTCCGCCGCCGATGATGACTACATCATAATAAGGAGTCTCTCGCTCTTTTTGGGTCGTATTGCTTCTTTCGTTCTGCTTTTGCATTTCCTCAGCCATTCACACAGATGTGCACATCTCGATAGAAACAATTCCATCGTTCCAAGTCCAAATCCATTTGTCGTGTGTCTTCCCTATAATCCGCCTATAATGTGTCTTCTTGTAACCCGCTCTGGGCAATCGCCTGTGATTCTTTCTCCTGTTCGTACCGGTCAATAATCAATTTGACCAACAGGGTCCGAAACTCCGTGCTGATCGGATGTACAATATCCCGGTACACTCCGTCGGGAGAACGTCTGCTTGGCATCGCCACAAATACGCCCTTGTCCCCTTCAATCACTTTGATATCATGAACAACAAATACCTCATCAAATGTAACAGAAATAACCGCCTTCATCTTGCTTTCGTTATTGACCATTCGGACTCTAATTTCAGAAATCTCCACAACCTTTTCCTCCTTGCCATATGAATCGTCACTTACATTTTTGGATGTTCCGGTACGGTTTGTAATGTAGTCATTATACACCATTTATGATGTTTTGTCACAAATATATGTGAATTTAGTTGGCGAACCGGCTAAAAGCAGCTTATGCAATGGACCGTCCTTGTTGAATTTCGTCTTGTTTTTGAGACATGAGTGGAACATAGAGACGGTTCTTTTGTTTCATAAACGAAAGAAAATGCAATATGGGTGCAATATGGGGACGGTTCTTGTGTTGCATAAACGAAACAAAATGCAACACAAG
>CAZJXH010000024.1:0-22979 GCA_964549475.1 uncultured Oscillospiraceae bacterium | reverse complement strand
ATCAATTCCTAAAAACTCCACGTGGTTCCCCTCTCTTGTTTGATACTGTTATTTTATCATATATTGGTCTATATATGCGAGCTTTGATGGAGGAATCCGAATGACCGCGCGGATCATGGTATCAAGGTATTCCACCTCTTCCACATTCCCGTTTTTGCGGATAAAATCCAGAACCCCGGCATCCTTATAAGGCAGCATGATGGTAATCTTTGTTTTCGCTTTTTCGACTTGCTGCTTGATCACTTCCAGCAGGGCGTCGATTCCATCTCCTGTGACAGCCGATACCTGTACAACAATTCCATCCTTGATATTGAACGATGGATTCTTGAAAGAATAGGTTCTTTCGGAGAGCTGCGGAGAATGGCCGGTCTGCTTCTGATCCTTGCCGCTTTCTTTGCTGTCAGAATCTGAAGCGGGTTTCTTGCGCTTCTCAGCAGAGATGTCCGCTCCGGTTTTAATTTCTTCGGTTTTAATTTCTTCGGTTTCTATTTCTTTGGCTTTGACTTCTTCGGAATCCACCTCGATCGCACCGCCGATAGGAAAGACCGGGACCGCCTGCGCGGAGGAGTCCAGGATGTCGATCTTGTTGAATACCGTGATCCGTGGCTTCGCGGATGCATTCAGCTGGATTAAAAGGTCCTCAACGATTTCCATATGCCGGGGCAGATCCTCGTCGGATGAATCAACAACATGTAAAATCACATCAGCGACCACCAGTTCCTCAAGGGTCGACTTGAAAGCTTCGATCAGGTTATGGGGAAGCTTCCGGATAAATCCAACCGTGTCAACCAGGACGGCTTCGAGACCATCGGGAAGAACCAGCTTGCGCGCGGCAGAATCAAGTGTGGCAAACAGCATGTCCTCGGCAAACAGGTCCGATGCGCAAAGACGGTTGATCAGGGTCGATTTGCCGGCGTTAGTATAACCGACGAC
This sequence comes from uncultured Oscillospiraceae bacterium, assembly GCA_964549475.1. Classification (GTDB taxonomy): domain Bacteria; phylum Bacillota; class Clostridia; order Saccharofermentanales; family UBA5734; genus JBBQKF01. The sequence goes on along the minus strand of CAZJXH010000024.1, from coordinate 22,046 downwards.
CGCAATGACGACGGCATCGCTGTCGCGCCGTTTCTCCCGGATCCGGTCACGGCGCTCCCCGACCTCCGCCAGGGCCTTCTTCAGCAGGTCGATGCGGCGGTTGATGTGGCGGCGGTCGGTCTCCAGCTTGGATTCGCCCGGACCCCGTGTGCCAATGCCGCCTCCAAGCCGGGACAGCGATTCGCCGAATCCGACCAGCCTGGAATAGCGGTATTTTTGCTGTGCAAGCTCCACCTGCAATTTGCCTTCCTTGCTTTGCGCCCGCTTCGCAAAAATATCCAAAATCAGCAGCGTCCGGTCGATGACTTTCAATCCGGTCGCTTCTTCAATGTTTCGAATCTGGGATCCGCTCAGTTCGTCGTCGAAAATAATCAATTCCGCCCCGAGCTCCTCACAGGCTGCCTTGATCTCCTGTAATTTTCCTTTCCCTACAAACGTGGCATTGTCGATCCCTCTTCTGCGCTGGACCGCACTTCCCACGACTTGCGCTCCGGCTGTCCCGGCAAGCAGGGCAAGCTCTTCGATCGACCGTTCGACTTCGTTTTCGATCACCTGTTTCGATGTGTCGACAAGACCGACTAAAACGGCTTTTTCCGGATGTGTCTCGGAATTTTCACTACTTGTTTTTGTCAATGATTCTCCCTCCAAAAGAAAAAAACGGTTTTTCTTCTTCCTCTTGTTCTATTTTTCATTTTAGAGTATATTCCGCCCATTTGCAATCAAAAAAGGAAGTGTCCGCACTTTCTGTTCATCCAGATCGAAAGAGCGTCCGCTTCCTCTTCATGATGATTGGCTGTTGTCGAACCGGCATCGGCTGATTATCAGGATTTATTGCTGATTCATCGCTGCCTGTCCGCTGATCGCCGGCTGGCTTACTGCTGCAGGATCCATCGCAAGATCTCCGGGCTGGCAGATTCCGGTGTTCAAAGCGTTCGTCCGCAAATCAAGATACAATTCGGCCATTGTCATATCCACATAGGGTTGGACAAACAGCACACCGACACAGCAGGCCAGGAAGCCGAGCAGATACCATCCGATAAAGGACAGGTCCAGGACAAACATCTTCCCTTTGCTTCCGTCCGTCATCCTGCGGCTCAGCTGTATGGCCGCTTTCGCTCCGATCTGGGGATTTTGTGCCAGAATATAGGGAACCATGCGATATTCATAGGATTTGACAATCCCGGGAATGATCAGCAGGAGAAACCATAAGAAGAGCTGGACATCGCGCAGCAGCATGGATACAACAATCTTCAGATAATTCCCGGATTGAAATGCAAACGTGAAACAAAGACGATTGTCCGTCTCTTCGACCGTCTTGATATAATACCTCCGTCCGCCGACCTCCAGGGGATATCCGATAAACGTGCGGATGGCGATCGACACAATAAAAACAATGGCGATAATGAATGAGGCAATTATTAAAACCGGAAAAACCACCGACCAATCCATGTCGGTAAATGACAAGTCCTTGAATTTGAAATCCTTCCCGTTGAACTTGAAGCCGCTGCCGCCTGAACCGCCCGCGCCTCCTCCGGCCGCGAATCCGATCACAAGGCTGATCAGAAATGCTTTCCAATAGTCTTTCCTGAGTACGGTTTTAGCTCTTTGCTTCAGATCTGTTCTTTCCCACATGTACATGCCTCCCCGAAAAATGATTAATAGATGGATTGTACCATTCTATATGATGACTATGCAATTGGTTTTTCTTATTTATTATCCATCATGCTGACAAACATCTTTGCAATTACCGGGTCAAACTGGGTTCCCGCATTTTTCGCCACTTCTTCCAGCGCGTACTGGACGGGAAACGCCTTCCGGTACGGCCGGTTCTCGGTCATGGCATCAAATGCGTCAATGACACTCAGAATACGCGAGGGCAAAGGAATCTCCTCCCCTTTGAGGCCCTGGGGATAGCCATTCCCATCCCATCGTTCATGATGGCAGAGGATCCATTCCGCAATCGGCTCGAGCTCCGGAGAGGCCATTGCGATACGGTACCCGATGTCCGGATGCTTCCGCATTTCCAGCCACTCCCGGTCTGTAAGGCTTGCGGGCTTGGTCAGAATCTGGTCGTCGATGCTGATTTTCCCGATGTCATGCAATTTTGACAAAAGTACCAGGTTGTTCAGCTGCTCTTCGCTCAGATTCAGCAGGATGCCGATTTTTTTCGACATAGAGGCCAGCCGCTCCGCATGTTCCGCAGTTTCGTTGCTTTTTTCAAAAAGAGTGGTTTTCATTGATGAGATCAACGAACTATAGTAATTTTTATGTTCCAGAAGCTTGCGCTTGTACATATGGTCTTCCGCAATTTTTTCAATATTGTCAAACGGCTCGGTTTCCATTGTCTTCGTGGCATACCCCAGGGAAATGCTCAGGAATTCCAGATCACGGGCAGAGCTGATCCGATGGTTCCTGCAATTTTCGTAAATGCAGTCCAATATGTCCTGCGCTTCCTCCTGGCCGGTTCGGGGCATGAGAATGGAAAATTCATCTCCTCCGATTCTCGCCAGAATATCTTTAGGCCTGATGCACTTCGCGATCAGTTTCGACATTTCGATAAGCACTTTGTCTCCCTCGGCATGACCCAGGGTGTCGTTGATCAGCTTCAATCCATTGATATCCCCCGTCATAATGGTCAGTGGAAAATATTTCTCCTGATCAAAGTGGTCCACGGCTTCTTCAAAATAGGCGCGGTTATATAATCCCGTCAGCATATCATGATAGCTCAGAAATTCAATCCGACGTTCTTTCTCTTTTTTCTCTGTGATATTCTCGATCATGCACAAATGATAGGGCTCCGCGCCATTTACACGGATCGGCGCGATGGTCATGCTGATCCAGACCGTGGAGCCATCCGGCCGGATAAACCGCTTGTTCATTTGATATCCATCCGCTTTTCTTTCTCGCATTTCCTGCATTCTTTCCAAGTCCTCCTGCAGGTCGGAGGGATGGGTAATCGCAGCCCAGTCGATTGTATTCAGCTCATCGACTGTCCGTTCGCAGATTTCACAAAATTTTAAATTGGCATCGAACACATGTCTTGTAACGGAATCCGTGATGGCGATTCCCATCGGAGATTGTTCGAACATTGCTTTATATAGTGCCTCGCTCAACCGCAATTCATCCTCATTTTTTCTTTTCTGTTCATCTATTATCGTCAGGCGATTGGCATCATCCATATTATTCCCCATGATGTGATCCTTTCAATTTATGAAAATATACAATTCTGGAAAATACGCTATGCTAGATAATACTCGGTTCGGAAAATACGCTGTCTCTGAAACTGCACTGTTTCGGAAACTACGCTGTTTTAGAAACTATGCTGCTTCGGAAACTACACTGTCTTACCCTATACTGTTTCGGAAACTACGCTGTTCTTAAAAAATTCACTGTTCTTGAAAATACTAATTGATGTAAAAAATCATTCTACGCTGGCAACATTATATCACGAATAATGAAAAATTAATATTTTTTGAGGGACAACTATCAATAAATAATTGTTTTTCAAGGCTTTTTCTTGTCCGATTTCCTTTCCTCCGTCCTTTCTGTCAGACTTCGTTCAACATTTCATTTGTTTTATGATATTTATTTTCGTCGAAAAACAATCTCCGAAATATGCTGGACCTTTTTCTGTAAAAAATGTATTATTAATATCATACAAAGCGAAGGCAGAGTAGAGTCATGCGCGTCAAGTGCCTGTTGGACGGGAAGTTGCCAACGGGACGAAAACCTTTTCATTCCGGAAACGGGTCGTTTATTATTCTGGATGGAAAGTTTGCGGTGCATCATTCGCATTCCGCTGCCACACAAAGAGCATCCTCTCTTTATGTGGTTTTTATCATTGTAAAGAAAGAGAGGATATCCTTATGAAAAATTCTATTATTCTCCGTCCATTCCAGTCCTTCAAGGCCCGAATCAAGAATCTGTCCGAATCCCTTGCAAGCAGGACTGCGCGTCCATGGAAACGCCATGACACAAAGGTTCTGGTTCTCTCCGGGCTGTTTGTCGCGCTGAGCATCGTCCTGACGCGTCTTGTCAAGCCGGTCGACCTCCCTCTTGTGAAAGTTAGTTTCGGATTCATCGCCACATCATTCGCATCCATGCTGCTGGGGCCGTTTGTCAGCGGGATGATCGCCGGAATGGCTGATGTGGCCGGCTATTTCATGTTTCCCTCGGATGCTTCATTTTTCCCGGGATTTACTCTGAGTGCCATTCTGACCGGTGTGATCTATGGTGTATTTCTCTATAAAAAGCCAAAGACTATCCTTCGTGTCACACTGGCGGTCCTGTGCGTCTCCATCTTTATCGATCTGGGACTCAATACCCTCTGGCTGTCCATCATGTACAACAAGGCATGGATGGTTATTCTTATCAGCCGTTTAATTAAGACCGCTATCATGCTGCCGGTCCAGGTGATCTTGATCCAGCTTTTGTGGAAATACGTCGGGAAGCAGATCGACTACACCGTGTTTTCCTCCACTTCCCGGTGAGGAGGCCGCAAGCTGGTAGAGAACAGAAAAACCAGCATACCGAGCACGGCCAGCGCTGTCCCGATCCATAACATGGTATAAATCCCGAACTGTTTGACAATCAGTCCACCGCCAAAACTGCCGATGATTCCGCCGATTCCGAAATATACGGAAACCGCGACGGTAAGATATGTCGAGCTCAAGCCGGGCGGAGAGATTCGTTTGATGTAGTAGACGGAAGCCGGCAGGAACAGCGCGAAAGACAGCGCCTGGGTCGCCTGTATGGCGATCAGTCCGGGGATAGAGGTGACAAGGATGTGCGAAAGTATTTTTATCACGAAAAAGAACATCGATACCGTCATGAGTGCCGTATCTTTATAATTTTTTAATAATTTTTTTGACAGGAACAGGATCGGGACCTCGCTCACCGCCATAATAAACAGGGATATGCCAAGCGAGCTGTTGTCGCCGTCCAGCTGTTTCAGCAGAAGCGGATAAAATGTCGCCGTCGCCCGAAACCCAATAAAGATCAGCAGAGAGGATACCAAAAACCATATGAATCTGCTTGATCCTTTCAGCGTCAGTTTCGGAACAGGCTCTTTCCCCGCCTCGCAAGACGCCGGTACTGAAACTGACCGGTTGGTTCTGTCAACATAAAAACAAAACCCGACGAAAAAAAGAATGATCACGAAATGGGTATAGAACATCAGGTCGTAGCCGAACCGGTCCAGCAGAGCGCCGAAAATCACCGCGGTCAGCGCATAGCCCAGAGATCCCATCCCGCGGGTCAGGCCATAGTCAATCCAAGGCTTATGTACTGCGATATTCATCGTCCAGCTGTCAATAATGGAGGACATGGAGTTTTCGGTGAATGATATCACCAAGCATATCAGTATTACGATAATGAAGGAACGGTAAAATACCGGAATGAAAAGCGTGACGACGCCGGATGCCAGAAGACACCCTACCAGAACGTTCCGTATGGTATTTCTCCTATCACAGAAATGGCCCCAGAATGGCTGCGAGAAGATGCTCGTCAGCGAAATGGCCGCCATGATGGCGCCGGTCTGCACTTCGTCATAGCCTTTTGTTTTGAGATAAACCACCAGAAAAGGAATCACCGTGCAATAGCCGGACCAGAAAAGCCACTGAAGTCCGCTAAATCCGAAATTCCCCCTGTTAAACACCTTGTTCAATGATTGTTCCTCCAATAACATTATACAGGGAAAGCCGGAGAAGTCGATACCGCAATATCCACAAGAAAGCAATCGCCCATGCGCAATTCCCCCCTACGAAATAACGGAAAGGGGTGCCGGTCAGTCCTCCGGCATTGCACCGCAAGCTCCTGGATCTTGAATGTTCTTCTCTCTCCGTCTATAATGGAACGTAGGGACGGTTCTTATATTTCATTTTATTTCACTTATGCAATATAAGAACCGTCCCTATGTTTCACTATGTTTCATTCTCTTCTCTCCGCCTATAATAAAACCCTCCACTATAACACCAGACTTATCATTTATTTTATACTATAAGGCAGAATTCAAAGCTATCGTTTACGAATGGAACGGGTTCCACTCAATCTATTCAACAGAAAAAGGACCGGAAGAAAAGGACTGCGCATGAAGAATTACAGGACAGCGGAAATCGCCTCCAGAACCGGCATTCATCCCAATACGGTGCGCCTCTATGAGGAGCTTGAGCTGATCTCGAAGCCGGCACGTCTGCCAAACGGGTACCGGTTATTCACTGATCTTCATCTGGAGCAGATCCGGCTGGCTCGAATCGCCCTCAAAGTGGAAGTCCTTCAAAACGGACTTCGGAAAAAGGCGATTGCAATCATTAAAATTTCTGCGACCGGTGATTTTGTCAAAGCGATCCGTCTGACCGATGACTATATCCGCCAAATCCGGACGGAACAGGAAAATGCGGAAGAAGCGATCGCCATCGCGGCTTTGCATCTATCCGGCGGCAGCCGGGAGCCGGACATCCTTTCCCTTACCCGGAAGGAAGCGGCCGACCGTCTCCAGATAACGATGGATACCCTTCGCAACTGGGAAATGAACGGCCTGCTGTCTGTCAAACGCAAACAGAACGGTTATCGGGTCTACACCAGCGATGACATGCAGCGGCTGAAAATCATCCGTTCCCTGCGCTGTGCCAATTACGTGCTTTCCGCCATTTAGCGAATGCTCTGCGCATTGTCGTGCAATCCCCGGGCGGATATCCGGGAGGTCATCGATACGTCGGATAAAAACGAGGACATCCTCTCTGTTTGCGACAAATTGCTCACCTCCCTGCGATATGCCGAGAAAAATGCACAGCGGATGCGGATGCATCTTGAAGCAATGAAAAAACAATTCGGCACAAACCCTCCAGTTTAACACCAGACTTCGGTCCAATGTTATTCTTATCCCATCAAGAATGACTGGAGGAATCTGATCACATGGAAACCATATTCAAATCAGATCAAATGGAAACAACTATCAACGTGGACCATTTAAGCAAATCCTACGGCAGTGTCCAAGCCGTCGTGGATGTAAGCCTTTCTGTCCGTCGTGGCGAGGTGTTCGGCCTGCTCGGAGCCAATGGTGCGGGGAAAAGCACGACCATCGAGTGCATCCTGGGAACCCGCAGACAGGATCGCGGCACGGTATCCATTCTGGGAATGAATCCTCGGACGGACCGCAAGGAATTATTTCAAAAAGTCGGCGTTCAATTCCAGGAGGCGAACTACCAGGATAAAATCACGGTTGCTGAACTATGCGAGGTCACTTTGTCTCTTTACCGGACGTCCATGGATTACAGAGGGCTTTTAGCACCGTTCGGTCTTTCGGACAAATTGAGAAGCCCGGTGAATGAGCTTTCCGGTGGACAAAAACAGCGGCTATTCATTCTCCTGGCTTTGATCCCGAACCCCGAAGTCGTGTTTCTGGACGAGCTGACCACCGGACTGGACCCGAAAGCCAGACGCGATGTGTGGAAGGGTCTTTCCGATCTGAAAGCCAAAGGGCTGACCATTTTACTGACCTCGCATTATATGGATGAGGTGGAAGCCTTGTGTGACAATATCCTGATCCTGAAAAACGGGAAATCCGTGTTTTCGGGAACCGTCCGGGAAGCGGTCGCTTCCGGTCCCTTTGAACAATTCGAGGACGCGTATCTCTGGTACACCGGCGAGGAGTCGGAAGAGGCGGCGGTCACAATTCCAGAAAATCCAAAGGAGAGAAATCGAAATGAAAACATTTAGCACCCTGCTTAAAACAGAGTTGAAATTATCCCTGCGCGGCATGGACATGGTTATTTTCGCCATTTGTATGCCAGTGGTTGTCATGGTCATCCTTGGTGTCATCTACGGAAACAAACCGGCTTTCGACGGCGCCGGATATACTTTCATCGCACAATCTTTCGGAGCCGTGTCCTGCATCGCCCTGTGCGCCTCCGGTGTGATGGGCCTTCCGCTGGTAATTTCCGACTATCGGCACAAGAAAATCCTCAAGCGGTTCAAAGTGACTCCTGTAAGCCCGGTCATGCTGCTTGTCGTACAGGCAGCCATCTATATTCTTTACTCCATTGTGTCGCTGATTCTGGTTTATGCCGTGTCCGCACTGTTTTTCGGCTATCAGATGAAAGGCGCGTGGATTCCATTCCTGGGTGCCTATTTCCTTGTGATGATATCCATCTTCAGCATCGGCATGATGATCGGAGGCATCTCGCCAAATACAAAAACCACAAACCTGCTGTGCTGTATCCTGTATTTTCCCATGCTTATCTTTTCCGGTACCACCCTGCCGTATGAGATTCTGCCATCTGCGCTCCAAAAAGCGTCCGACTTCATGCCGCTGACGCAAGGAATCAAGCTGGTCAAAGCCGCATCCCTCGGTCTTCCAGTTGGCAACGTCATGATCCCTGTCATGGTGATGGTCGCGCTTGCTGTGGTCTGTATCGGGGTATCCATCCGGTTTTTCAAGTGGGAATAACTATATTTATTCCATTTTGTCTTTCAAACTATGGCACTTCCGGTCGGTCACTTTGTCCGCCGCTGTGATCCCGCCGATCAGCAGCGCCGAATGAGGATCATGATTCCTGCAATTCCGGATCGTCATTTCCGGGGAAAACGTCGCATAGCAATAGCGGCAGCCATTCCGGCATGTATTGTAAGCGCCGATGTCCATGCACTCCATGCAGCCGCAGGCTTCCCGCTGGCTGTCTCTTTTCACCTTGTCCGTCAGCGGACAGGAAAGAATGCGTTCGATTTTCCTCCGGTCAATGCAGGAGGCATGGCCGATACCGTATTCTTCCAGATCCATCCTTTCCGCGCAGGTCTTCAACGAAATCCCTGCCCTGGAAGCGATTCTCGAAAATCCCGCCGCGACCTGCCGCATCTCGTTTTCCGTCAACTCCCGAACCCATTGATCCCCCATTTGTCTTTTCGTCTTCCGATAAGGATCGACGAAACTGATGACGCACTCATTCGTGAAATCCATAAGTTTCGCCGCCATCTTGTCGAAAGCCTCCAAATGAGCCTCCGGCGTCAGCTTGTCGTTGACGATGATCGGGTCGTATCGCCAGACCACCTTGTCTTTCCCGATTTTCCGGCTGAGTGCGGCAAAGGTCTCGATAATTTTGTTTTTGTCGCCCAGCGCCGTCTCCATCGTGCTGTTGTACGGAGTGATCGTAAATTGAAAATAGTACGGATACCCCATGGCGTCTATCGCGTCGAGCTGATCCAGCAGCGGCTCCGGATTTTTCGTCCAGAAAACGATGCAGTCCACCACCTCCGGGTTTAAAACAATGCGGCTGATCTGGCCTTGATTCATCGGATTGCGAACGCAGACAAAACCAGCCCGAAGACGGTTCATGAACCATTCTGTATAAAAAGCGGGAATGTCGGTTCTCCGACTGACGCTCAGGATCATCTAAAAGCCTATCCGGCATTTCGTTGATTTATTCATTCGCATAAAACATCCTCGGCAAGCTGTATCTTGCTACAGTTTTCTATATATCAGCCATTAATAAAAAATTGACAACAGGCACCACATCGATCCCGTCTATGACTCCAGCTTCCATTTCATTCCCTACAATCAGCATTTTTTTAAAATTATCGCGTATGTTCAGCAGATTATCGGTTTCTCTCTTGCTGGAATCCAGGATCTTATATGCAACCTGGGCATATATTGTCTTGTCCGTTTTAGTGCATACAAAATCAATTTCCGTATCATTCCATTTCCCGACAGAAACTTCATAGCCTCTTCGAATAAATTCTAAATAAACAATGTTTTCGAGTTGAATACCAAGATTTCCCCGGTTTTTTCCCAATATCGCATTTCTCAATCCCAGATCAACCACATAATACTTCGCTAAAGTCTTTAGCCGTTCTTTGCCCCGGATATCGAATCTCTCTGCCTTGTAAAAAATAAAAGCATCTTCAAGCAAAGAGAGATATTTATCAACGGTCTCACTTGTTGTCTTTCTCCCGCCGCTTGATAAAGTATTTGCGATTGAACTGCTTGAAACAGGATTTCCGATATTATCCAGTAAAAATTTGACAACTCTTAGCAGCAAACCCGTATCTTTGATGTTTCCCCGTAAACTGACATCCTTCAATAAAATGCTGTCAAAAATGCCCTGCAGCACGCTATCTGTAAGACCTGGATTGTCCAGTAAAACAACGGATGGGAAAGATCCGATTGTCATGTATTCATTAAAGTTGGATACGTATTTCATTTCATCCTTGTAATGTTTGAAATCGCAAAACTCCTTAAACGACAACGGCATAACCTTGATTTCGACATATCTCCCTGACAAATAAGTGGCAAGCTCTCCCGAAAGCATGGTTGCATTCGATCCGGTGATATAAATATCAGAATCATAGGCAACCCTTAATCCATTCACCACTTTCTGCCAGCCATCTACTTCCTGAATTTCATCAAAGAGAAAATAGTATTTGCCTTCTTGTTGAGTCAATGTTTTTAAATAAGCATTTAATGACAGATAAGATTTTATTTCTTCTGTATCAGTATGTTCAAAATTAATATAGATGATATGGGAAGCATCGATTCCTGACTGGTGAAGATGATCCTGAAACATTTTTAGGAGAAAGGATTTGCCTGATCTTCTCACGCCCGTAATGACTTTGATAAATTCTGTATTCTTATATTCAATCAACATTTTTAAATATTGTTCTCTGACTTCTATCATCTTTCATACCCTCCATGTTGATTATATCATCTTTCTGATGTAAGAGCAAAGTTTTACGGGTACAACCGTAAAACTGTTTAATTTTAGAAGTTTTGCGGTTATAAACGTAAAACTATGTTTTAAAACAAATTCATCTTGACGATTCTTCTTTCTACAGTCAAGTCACATGCTGATTCCCTTTTTTGCAGCAGGCAAGGCATTCTTGTTTTTTCTGTATAAGATCTGCTGTGCTTGCATTTTCGGCTTTTTCTCCATATTCAGATATTCCAATAATGCTGCTTCCAGAATTCTCGAAAAGTTCACCCCTTACGGACAAAATCAAGGTTATATTTGTACGAATCAAATACTGGTCAATTACATTTCGCAAAAGGTATTGATTATTAACCCCCTGGCAAATGGGTATTCGTTATACTCCATCCCCAAATAGCGGTTCGATGTAATTTTTAATAAATTCGACTCTGTCCTTTACATTTGGTTTGAAAAGCGACGCAATGGAAATCACCATCTTTTTCTTTGTATTGACATAGATCGCATTGCCGCCGTCGCCCAGAGCCGCGTAGCTGTCCCTGTCAATGATCCACCAAAGATAGCCATACGACAGCTTAAGCTCATTCCAGCGGCTGTGCTCGGTCGTGCTCTCGTCGATCCATTCGGCAGATACGAGCTGCCTGCCGTTCCATGTTCCGCGGTTCAGATACAGCTGTCCGATTTTCGCCATATCCGCAGGCGTTATAAACAGTCCCCAGCCTGATGTGTTTATCCCCTGCGGGTCGGCGACCCATCCGCTTTCGTGATGATCCTTGATAATGGAGAGCTGTTCTTCTTTGCTGTGAAAAATCACATTCTGCGTGACATCGATCCCCAGTGGAGAAAACAAGTTTTCATAGGCGAATTCGAGCGCGGACTGCCCGGTCGCGTTTGTAAGAATACCCGACAGGATATCCGGCCCTATGAGGGGTGTATACCGGAACTTGCCGATCTCTCCCTTGCCGCCCAGAAGATCAAGAGCGCTTTTTACCCAGCTCTCACTGGTAAAATACTTCGTGTATGGCGCCGACTTGTATTTGAACGGAGCGGTCATGGTCAGCATATCCCGTATCGTGACGCGCTGCGCCGTCTTTTCGCCTCGTTTTAGCGTGTAATCCGGAAAAAAGTCCAGCACCTTCTGGTCGATGCTCCTGATAACCCCTTTATCGATGGCAATGCCGACAAGTGCAGAAATAATGCCCTTTGTCACCGAAAACACATGAAAGGCAGCATCGGCGGTATACCCGTTAAAGTAGTTTTCATATGATTTGATGCCGTTTTTTTGTACAACAATGCCTGCGATGTTGCTATAGTCCCTGTCTATTATCCTCTCAAGCTCTTCCATTTTTTCTTGATTCATACAATCCATTTTCTCCTTTACGTTATTAAGGACGTCCTTGGAATAAAGGATAATTTGATTAAAAATTATTTGCAAGAGCTATTTTAAAATAAATTTAAAAAACGAATAGAAATATCAATGAATTGATAGTCGGCAATCATTTTGAAAATATTCTGACACGATTTTATATATTCAGCCGACAAATTATAACTTTTCCAGTTCCTTCTTAGCATTAATTTGACCTTTTTCGGCGGCTTTTTCAAGCCAATTTATCGCTGATTTTCTATCCTGTGTACAACCTTTCCCCTCGAGGTAATGTATATCTAATAAGCCGTTTTTCATTTTTCTATGCTATCCGCATTATTCGCTGATCAAATAAAAGTCCTCAATCGTATAATGGAAATCCAGATTGTCCAGCGCCTCCTGTGAATAACCACTTTTGGAAAACCCGCCAAACGCCTTCGGATTCAAATGAGTGGATTTCGCTTTCAAGCCATTCACCACATCCAGCCGGAATGGCTCCTTCGTCCATTTGCACTCATACACGGAAATCCCGGATTGCATTCTTGTCACAAGATCAATTTCCACTTCCTGCTTAAGCTGCGGATTGTTCCCCCAGTATCTTCCAATCTCGCCAAAAACCTCTTCTGCCCTGCTGCTTCTGTTTTTTCTGATCAGAAATTCTTTCGAAATGATTTCAAACTTGAACGAAACATATTCATCAAGCTTCGGCGCGATAAACATTTTATAAAACAAGTCTTTGTCCATTATTGCTATCTTTGACTTGTTGCTCTCGATAAATTTATAATAAAAATGAAAGAAATGATCCTTGACCCTATAAATGGTTTTCTTTGAATTCGCTTTTTCCCCGAAACAGATTTCCTTCTCGATAATACCCAGCCCCGTTAAAACATCAAGATATTTCGAGGTATTCCCCGTCTCGTTGACATTACTTTTATAAGTGATCTCATTTAGCTTGGTAGCGCCTGACGCAATGGCGTTGATGACTGATCCATACGATGCCGTCGCGCGCAATTCCTGTTTGAGAAAAAACACGATTTCGTCCTCCAATGCAGCGCCGGAGACAATTGTCAAATCAATGACATTATCCTTTAAGCTCTTATTGTCGTCGATTTTTTCCAGATAAAATGGAATCCCTCCGAAAATACTGTATGCCCTGACTTTATCCTCATTCAAGAATCCAGGATAAAATTTTGCGGAATCGTAATAATCAAACGGTTTCAGATTGATCTTGAACGTGCTTCGCCCATACAACGGTTTCTGATAAGATATTGCGTCCTCGATCATCCCGACATGGCTTCCAGACAAAATCAAGGTCATATTGGTGCGAATCAGATACTGGTCCATTGCATTTTGAATGACGGATAACAAGCCCTCGCTTTTTGAAAGCAAATAAGTGAATTCATCAATAATAAGCACAAGCTTATCTGTCTTTGCTTTAATTGCCAGGTATTCCAATAATTTCGAAAGATCCGAGAAACTTACAGGCTCTTTGAAATAGTCCGCAACGATTCCGCTCAGAACAACAAGATTGTGTTCCAGTCCCATCTCGTTCGCAACAAAATAGATGACTTTGTTCCTGTGCGCGACCTCGGAAAGAAGTCTTGTTTTCCCGATTCTTCTGCGTCCGTAAAGAATTCCGAACTCAAATCGATCCGAGTCGATCTTGCTTTGAATTATCTGAAGCTCGCTTTCTCGACCTATAAACATATCGGCCTCCTTTAAACTGTATCGTAATATACTATATCGTGTTACAGTTTAATTATACGCTAGCATTCATAGGTTGGCAAGAGGTATTGTTGATAGATTTTTACAGCCGCTTTTCATCGTCAATTTATAGCCACCTCAATCATAAATTGTAATCATAATCCACATTTTCATTCACTTATAATAGCATTTCGTATTATATTATAACGAATAATTCTACTTGCCTGTCAAATTAGAATCTAGCAATTTTGGATAATGAAATCGGCCGCTTGTTCCGGAAGGATTTCTGACACATCTACTTTAACTGTTTTCAGTTTTTCGTAAAGAGTAATGCGTTCTATGCTTCTGCGAACCACGCCTTCTTCTCGAATACCAGCAACGACGTCCCCTTTCAAACGAGTTTGCAGTGCCTGTTCATTGCATACTATGCATGTACGTAATGGTTAATTGCTTCAACTACAAGGCTATTTATTGATGTTTTTTGCAGTCTGGCCATTTTTGCCAATTGCACATGAAGTTCAGTACCTACCCGGACATTGAAAGATCCTTTGTATGGTTTTTCCGGTTCTACGTTTCTTTTTTTACAAAGATCGATATATTCATCAATCATATCCTCAAAATCCGCTTTTAATTCAGCCGCGGTATTTCCTTGAAATGTAAGATAAGTGTGTTGGAGTCCAATTACTCTTCCATAAAGCCCAACATCTTCGTCAATCCCGAATTCTCCGATATATCCTTTGTATTCAATCTCTTTTTCAAAATTTTTTTCATTTATATTCTTTTTCATATTTATTCCTCCATATCCTTTTTGATATCTGTTACAAAATTGTTTAGATCCTCCAATTGCCCTTTGCAGAGATACGGTTTTGGATGTGGCTTGTGCAGGTGAAGCTCATATTCCTTTTTCCCTGTGTAGACAAACGCAACTCGTGAACCTTTGCCTTGATAAATCTTACACCCAAATGATTTCAACAGTGTTTCGGTTTCTTGGTAAGAGAAATTTTTCGAATAACTTCTCAGCTTTTCCAACAGCTTGTCTTTTATACTCATTCTAGCATGTCCTCCATTGTTTTGCAACTAATTCCAGTTACTTTGTATTATATCCCGTTCTGATATCAATTATTCAAAGCATCAATCTTCCCGATGTTGGAATACAATCTGCAGCAGTTGTGGCAACTTTTACAGCAACTGAAATGTCCTTCAATTCTTCGTATAAAGCATTATTGATGAGCTTGCCGATTGTCTTAAGTAAATGTCCGCGTTATTTCATATTTTGAAGATGTTTACTTGAATTATACTAAAAAATAGATTTATTCAAGGCGATTGGATAAAGCGTTAAAGAATTATAGAGGTCAAAAATATATTGTTTTATTTCTGAATTTATTCTACTCCCATGTGAACATTGTTCAAGCTGCAAAAACTCGACAATTATCACCTAAAATCCAACAAATTCTTACAAGCCATCCTTTTTGGCAATCATATCTGCACTTCGGATAATTCCCACACCCAGTGAACTCACCGTATTTACCGTTACGCCTGATGAGAATTCCACCACATTTAGGACATATACCATCTCTAATATTTTTATCAATACCACTCACTTTTGTTTAATAGCATCGACATGTTCTTTTCGCATGTTTTTTTCGTCAATGTTATTATCCAGAATAATACATGCAATTTCCTTTATGCTGTCCGGTGCAATCGTTTCAGCAGTGTATTGTTTAATAAGCTTATTGATCTGTATAAAATATACCGCCTTAATCAATAATGCTTCAAATTCTCAGCAAACGCCGCGGCATTTTCAAGGTCTTCTGCATTTGGTCTGCCCTTATTTATTCCACCGAATAATTTAAGAAAACTATTCGTGTTAAGACCGGCACAGCCAAATTCGCCAACAATCCTATACCCTTTTGATTGTAGTTTCTCCCTAAGCCGCAAATGGTTTTTATAAACAAATTCTTTACTGACAGCTATATTTGGAGCACCGTAAGTTGAGAAAATAAATGCGTTCCTGTCGGTGACTTCAGGCATTCTATCTACAAGGTCAAACAGATATTGATGATGCTTTTCACTATATATCCCTGAACCAAAGCCAATTAAATTATATTGCTGGAGCTCTTCAGAATTTATTTCCTGCGGCGTTTTAATTTTGGCATCAAGAACTCTTGAAAATACTCTGGCAATTTTCTCTGTATTCATGTTGTGATATGAATACAAAATTATTAAGGATTCCTTTGCTTTAAATTCCATTTTTGCTTACCCTTCTTTTATGGATTCGGGGAAGCTGGTTGCAGTTTATCAACTTCCAGTATGCTCATATGAATATACTTATACTGCAAGGTGACCCTACACAAATATACACCAGCGGACTCCGTATTTATCGATTAAATCAACCATCAGCGCGCTGAATTCGCAAGGGCTTAACGGATAGAGAATTTTCGCGCCATCTTCAAGTGCATTATATGCTTTTTGAACCAGCTCTTCTTTGCCTTCCCCAAAATGCAAGCAAAATTGCATCGTCGTGCCTGTAATTCTTTCTTCGTTTTTAAGTGCTTCTGATATCGCCAATATCTGCCCGTATACATTCAGTTCGGCATGCATGAAAGTTCCGTCAGAGTAAGGATAGCTTGCCACCAACTCAGCATCAAAAGCTTTCTGATATAACTCAACTGCTTTGTCACTCCCTTTCACATATGCTTGCATCATTGATCTATGCATCTTCTGTATCCCTCCTTTGGTAAACTACGGAAATTCAGGATGTTTCCGTCCGGGTCTTTAAACTGGAACGACCGCGCTCCCCATAGGTGAGTGGTAGGTTCATTGAGCATTTTCGCACCCAGTGGCAACAGTCGTTGGTATTCCGCATCTACATCATCGACATTGAATCCGACGATCATATTGTTCGCTTCGCCAGTCGATACATAGCGAAAGGCTGAGTTCTTCTGCAATGAATCACCATAACTGAAAGTTAAAAAAATGCCGTCCATTCCCAATGAGGAGTGGATTTCATCACCTTCGGCTTTACCGCCGAAGACAAGCTCATAAAAAGCGCGGAGCCGTAGAACATCATTTGTTACAAAGCTTACATCTGTGAATTGTATACTCATTTCTCAATCCTCCCGAAACGGTTTAATATTGCCTCACTGATTTCCATATTGTTCACCACCCTTGATATAAATAATCAGACCTTATTCCATGAGACAGTTTATATGGATAATGGCAAATTGTTTATCACATTCACATTATATTATAACGAATAATTCTACTTGCCTGTCAAATTAGAATCTAGCAATTTTGGATAATGAAATCGGCCGCTTGTTCCGGAAGGATTTCTGACACATCTACTTTAACTGTTTTCAGTTTTTCGTAAAGAGTAATGCGTTCTATGCTTCTGCGAACCACGCCTTCTTCTCGAATACCAGCAACGACGTCCCCTTTCAAACGAGTTTGCAGTGCCTGTTCATTGCATACTAAAGATATCGGATGGACCTTACATTTCGCAGTATCAAGATGGGAAACAATGTCGTTAATAATAGCCTGTTCATGCATCACCCAGCAGAATATAATGTTTTCATAAACAGAGCATTTTATAAAGTTGTTCAAAAGGAAGCAGATATTCTCCATTACCATTTGCTTTGTTTCTTTAGTCACCTGAAAAGGGTGCATATCCCAGCACCAATCTCCGTCAAGAAAAACACTGTTCCTTAATTTGTTTTTCATGATATGGCAAGTAGTCGTTTTTCCTACTCCCATTGTTCCACCAATCAAATATATGTTTTTCACGCTGAACCTCCGAAATCAAGTTTATCTTCGTGTTTTATGGATAATGGGAAGCTCACATCTGAAATGATACGTTCATTTTGATATCTTATGAATCAAAATCTGCAAAGTATTTTGCTCTTATTTCTGCAGCTAGCGTTTCGTCGTCTTTCAATACACCCAATGCAATTGTTGCGTAGTCAGTTACAAATGGCTTGCCAACTCCAACTATAACTTCTGCGTGCTCTAAACAGCAATATTTGAGAGCCGCATCGTAATCTTGCTCCGTAATTATTTCGGTTATTTTTGCATTGCAAACTGCCCACAGAGCATCAACATCTATTCCGCTAAAAATACTTGAAAGATTGGCCTTAAATTCCTCCTGCGACTTATTTTTTTTGTCGTCAATAACTGAGCTTTTAAGCCTCTCGTCAATCTGAGTTTTTAAAAGACGATTTATTATGTACTGCTTTCGCTGAGTCAATGTCGAAAAAAAGGCAGTTTTGAAAGTTGTAAACTCAGTTTCCGGCTTATATATTTGCGCTAATACCTTTTTAAAAACCACTTCGTCAAGCAACAACATTTCAATCTCATTACATCTCAAAGCATAGATTTTTTTAGATTTTAGACGGCTTATTTCCGAATCACTTTTTAGGTCAGAGTCAATTATACCAACTGCTGATTGTATACTGTATGTAGTCGCATGCACATTACAAGCATCAACACTATTCACAACCGAAGCACAGTTGCCTGTTGGTATCACCGTGTATTTATGGCCAAATAAGTTCTCATACACCTTATAGTCATAGTCAGTTTTAGAACCCTCGCAAAACAAAATCGGCTTTCGACTTCCTACAACTTCGACAATGAAGTCAGAACACAAATCTTCTAATGTGCTTCCCAAAAACTCAAAATCGAACTTGTCCGGGTAAGTAAAACTCTTTATTTTAACAAGTTCAAAATCTGACCTTGCATTAATAAATTCCATCGTGTGCGAAATGAAAATAAACTGGCAGTCATTCCGAACCTCCATTAGCTTGTCCCAAATTTTATTATAGATTGCAGGATTCAAATGATTTTCAGGTTCATCCACGACTATAAAAGATTGATGCGGTGCAACAATCGCTGTTGCTATGTAAAAGAATGCCACCCGCTCACCGTCACTCATTTTGTTAAAGTCATAAGGTTCTCCAGACGCTTTTTCCCCTTTAATTTGACGTTGGCTAAACGCAGAATTATCGAGTTTTACTTCAAAGAAATCATCAAATATTTCCTTTACTTTATCGTACGTAGACTTTATTTTTGCACCTCCATCATTATAAATTCTCGCACAATCATCATGCTGACTACATAAACATATAATAAGTTTCAGCAATAATTCTTGGCTCGCCCCACCACCAAACAACTCATTATTAACCGATTCAAATGTAGAATTATAGTGACTCTGAAAATACCCATTAACTGTTATCGGTTTATTAGCTGGTATAACCTTCACATGCGTTTCAACACTCTTTAGGTAATTTGCAAACGAAGTCTTGCCGCTTCCATTAGCGCCAAGAATTATTAGCGTTTTATTGTGACCACTTAAATACTTCAGAGTTCCAAAAGCTGAAAGAATGTTATTTGCAAATAGTGCGTTCAATGCAGCTCTAAGTCCATCTAAAGCCATTGCGTGATATTGAACAGGCAGCATTATTTGTTGACCATGTTCATTTGATGTCGGTTGGTTTTCTGGGCGCATATAGTCAAAAACGCTGAGAACAAGCAAAGGTTCAACCGCCTCCATTTTTACAAAAAGATCTTTACAAAGGATATCAAGTGGACAATTGTCTTTATTGACAGCAGGTTTTTGGTCATAATCACTTAACGTCTTTATGTTTTTGGCATCGGCAAAAAAGTCCGACAACTTGGTTATCAAAACTATAAAATTATCAAGTGTTGTTTTATACTGCTGCTTTATTACCGATTCGGCGAGAGTTTCTGCTTCGATTTTCACAGCCAACACATTCGTTTTAAGTATCTGAAAATTCATTGTTTTCTCTCCTTTATAGTGATGGTTTATTCCACACCCAAACCTTGAACATGGCTTCCTGCGGGGTTCTGTAAAATATCAAGCAGAACGCACCGATGAGGTCTGACGGAACGGTGCCGAGTTCGGCGGCTGATGTTATAGGTATCAGTACCTTCTTCGCTCCAGCATCGAGGTAGACTTGCAGAACGCTCGCCATTTCCTCAACCTTTAGGATTCTGCCACTGATGCTGATTTCGCCCAGTACTGCAAGGCTTGATAGCGTCGGCTTGCCTAAGGCGCAGGACACGAGCGCAATAACAGACGGCAATGTCAGGTACTTCGTCATTCCAATACCATTCAGGTCTTGGTATTTATACTTTTCAAACTGCTTTTTTAAAATTGTCAATCAATTGGTATTCGATTTAATGGTAAAACAATCGTAATAAATAATTTCGAGTAACTACATTAAAAACATTGTATCACAAGGGATAAAATATATCATAAGTTTTTATAAATATCGTTTTAATAAAATTAATTTTTTTAACTAATCTTTAAGTCATTGGCGTCATTAGCAATAATAGTGAAATATATGGAAAAAAACATAATCCCGTACTATAATGTAAAACATGGTGCAAAATAATATGCTTATTAGTGATAAAAGATTGTGTGGTTTTACAAGTTATACAATTGCAATACTAGCTAATTTCAGAATTTAAAGTGGTAAAAATGGATCTTACTAAAGATTCATTTTGATAATAGCCAAATCGAGGGTATATCATTAATGGCCAAAAATGTAATTGTTTTAATAAGTTTTAATGTGAGGTGATATAAATGGCAAATATCAATTTTAATGAGAATAGTGCTATAAAGGCTATGATGAGAAGCCTTCTTATAACAACAAAAATGTTTGCTTCAAATCCTGCTCTAGATTTTGCAGTAAAAAAAGAAAACATGGTCGGTTGCATTTCTGGTCTTCAAACGGCATTGAAAATTTCACAACAGTTTAGCAATATATTTTCGGGTAATGAGTTGATAACGAAATCTTTTCTAAGCACATTTACTTTCCAAACTGAACTCTTGTGCAATACACATAACTATTATTTAACTGAAACACTAAATTCCTTCCGAACTAATCTTTTTCATAACAATTATTTTGCGGCTATTGAAGCAATAACAAAATCACTCAAATTGCCAATAATAGAAGCTCCTAATATTGCGTTACTTAAGCTAAATAAATCACTAATGAGGCTTACTGAATTTGAGCTTCCAAAAGGTATGCGTTCAGCAATAGAAAGTTTGCACATCAGCACAGCACAAGAGTTATCCACATCCGACAGTGTCAGGTATGATTGCAGTGAGGCAACCTTTTTTATTGATGATGAACCAGAAAATAGTTGTACAGCCAAAGAGGCAAATGTCATATATTCGGCTACAAGATTATTTGATGAACTTACTGAGGAAGACCTGTTCTCATTTTTACGTCACTTGTCTTCCTTCTACTCCTTAGGATCATCGCATCCTGTAGGAGA
Organism: uncultured Oscillospiraceae bacterium; assembly: GCA_964549475.1. GTDB lineage: Bacteria > Bacillota > Clostridia > Saccharofermentanales > UBA5734 > JBBQKF01. The sequence continues at coordinate 986 of CAZJXH010000024.1, read as the reverse complement.
AAAGATATTGAAGATAGTGAAAGATATCAAAAGTGTTATATCCTTTGATTCTGAACTATATTATCACGCTAGGTCATTAGAGGACGGAGTATGCCCATTTGCAGATGAAGATATGACCTGTGCACCCCATGGCATCACTTCCTTTGGTAGGTTTAATCATATTGGAGAAAACTATTACTATTTTTCTAACCAGAAAGCAGGAGCTCTTGAAGAAGTTAGAAAACATAATCCCAAAAACAGAGTGCAGGTTGCAAAACTGAAAGCTAAAGATAAGGTACAAATAGTTGATATCTCTCATGATAAAGAAAATACATTTTTGAAATACTGCCGTTTTCCTTTCGACCCGAAATCCGATAAAAAAGTACCGCGAGAATACTTGATTCCATCGTTTTTCTCTGACTGCTGCAAATTGAAAGGTTTTGATGGCATCAAATATTATGGCACAAAAGATTACTATAACTATGTTACGTGGAGCGATGGACATTTTAGTTTTATTAGCCAAGAAATCCTATGAATTTTTTAAGGCTGGTATAATGGGAAGGATAAAGTTATGTATAGACTTAAATTCTTATTTAACAAACAAACGATAGCTCGTGAGAGTTACAGTTCAACTATTCATGTAAATTTAGTATATCTCCCAAATAAATGTATGTATGGATAATGCCTTTTCAAACGATCCACGAAATATACTCCCCCTCGTTCTCTATATCATATAGTCCTATGATTTTATTTATCTTTTGAAGATTAAAAATATTATTTATGCGCATTCGATTTACTTTAATAGTTCTATCAACCTGCATTTCACATATAAGATCAGTCAATGTAGTAAGATCTTTGCAAAATATATCTAATTCTTTTACATTAATGTGTTTTATGCAAGTATGCTTAGGAAGCTTTTTTATATGCTCTGAGATAATAAATGCATAGGGCAAGAGACTGTAAAAATTTTTGTGTAAATCCTTCAGATGGTAAAATATAATAACCAT
>CAZJXH010000023.1:0-23350 GCA_964549475.1 uncultured Oscillospiraceae bacterium | reverse complement strand
TCCAGTTTTTCCAGCTTTTCCAGACCAACAAGCGGGGATACATCGGTGATTTGCTGGAACGCCAGACATAATGTCAACAGATTCGGCATTTTCTCAATATCAGCAAGAGAAGTGATCTCACCACTTGGAATCGGATTGTTTTTTTGATAAAAAAACGACAGGCTAGAATAGTAATCTTTAATAGAGGTAGCTGTCTTGTTTCCGACAATCAACAATTGGTCTATTTTAAGCAGCTCATCCTCTGTGATCGGATCCTCATCGGCTTTTTGCAGCGTCTGCCGCACAGCCTTTTCGATGACAGGGGATGCGAATTTCATGAGAACCGGCAGGTCAGACTGGGACGGCACGGATGATACAGATGATACAGATGACATAAATAGCGTGGATTCCGTAGATGAGCTTGTTCCATTGTCGGAGACTTTGCCGGCAGCAATCCGGATAAAATTACACCCGGCAGCGATCGCGGCAATTGCCAGCAGCCCGGTGAAAAAAGAAAAAATGGTTTTTCTATTTATTATCGGGTTTTTATGCAGCAGCGCTGCCTTTAATGAAGCTGCGGATTGATATCTTTCCTTCGGAGAAAATTCGGTACATTTTTTAATAATGGCCGCGATTCGTCTGTTTCTTAAGTTATCCGCTTCTCGCAAATCGATGCTGCCGCCGCTCAGATACATTAGCAGCACCCCCGCTGCATAAATATCCGCGCGGCTATCGGTTTGTGTATAACCGTACTGTTCAGGAGGAGCGAATCCTTTTGTTCCCAGATAGATCGTGTCCTCATTTACTTTTTCATCAAAACAGCGGGATATGCTAAAATCAATCAATGTGATTCCACGATCGCTGATAATGATATTTGACGGTTTGATATCTCTGTGAATAATCGGAGGCTTTTGATTGTGCAAATAGGTCAGAATGTCACAAAGCTGCGCCATTATTTCTATGATTTCATGATCTCCCGGTTTTTTCCCCTTGGCATAATCCTCGAGAGTCGCTCCGTCTACATATTCGCGAAGCACATAAAGCCTGTTTTCATCTTCAAATTCATCTGAAAATCGGAGAATCCCTTTATGCGACAAGCCCCGCATGATTTTGCTTTCAATGTTTTTTATGTCACATACATTTTTGTTATAGCATTTCGCAACTGTCTTTTTGCCGGTTTCTTTGTTTTTTAGCAAAAATGTCCTGGTGTAAGTATTTTCAGACAAAAGCTCCAGTGGTTCGTAGGATAGCAGCATGTCGGCCGGAAATTCATCAGAAGAGAATTGTGCTAAAAACCTGTCGGTTATTTCGTTCAATCTGTGTCACCTCCTAATAAAGGAAGCTTTAAGTCACTCAGAATCTCTTGAGCATCCACCATTTTCAAATGGTTTTTCAGACAATATATCATGACAGCATCTCTTTTGATTTTAGGATAGAGTATGCTTTTGTCAGCCGCTTTCAGCAGCTTCTGTGTTTCTTCGATATTGAGCGGGAATCCGAAGGCAAGCTGAAGGATCTTGTCTCTTGACGGATTTCTGATTCCTCTGAATATCTGCAAGCCATAGGTTCTTTCAATATTTGAATTTTTAATAACAGCGGATGGAATCAATCCTTTTTTATTGCATAGCGCTTCCAGCGACTTGTTTAGTGGCTTGTCCTGCAGGACCTTGTCATTGCGGTCCAAAAATCGCCGGATATTCGTTGTTTTGAGTAATTTTGAAAAAAGGCTGCCGGTTGCAATTTCATTTGTATTTTTCATGCATTACCTCGTTAAGATTGCACAAATCATTGTCCCGTGAGCAGACTTTGCCCGCAAACCCTGGCACTCAGACAAAAGGTCGGACTTGCAGGAACTTCGGCAACCGCTTTGGATAAAAACAACTGCTTGTCATTGACTTGACGATAATTATTTTATTCTTTATAAAGGTCGTTGTAAAGAGCTGGAAACAATGAAATACGTGTGAAATATGGGGACGGTTCTTGTGTTGCATAAATAAAATAAAATAAAATGCAACACAAGAACCGTCCCCATATTTCACAAAAGAACCGTCCCCGTATTTCCCGGTCCCATGATCCATTGCATTGAATTGTAGATTGCGATACAATTATGGATGAATCTTGACTTGATCTATTCCGTCTGATCATAGAAGTTTAATAACATTATTCCAGATATCCATTCACAGAGGGGGTCCGAACCATGATTTTCAGCGATCGCAACAGAAACAGAGATTTATTGAAAAAGCTGCTTGCCGGTTTTTCCGCTCTCCTGATTATTTTTTTCTTGTCTTATTCAGGGTACAGGCTGGGGATATTCGGAAAGGCACCTGATGTCATCAGCAGCAGCCCGGATTCCACCGGTTCTTCCGTTTCCGATCCGGTTCTTTTCAGTGATTCGATTTCAGCTGACAGGGATTCTTCCTCTGGTTTTTATTCCAACTCTTCCTCTATGAATTCTTCGGGTTCATCCGGGAGTACTCTTCTTTCAACCGCAGTAACGTCCATTCCATCCAGTACATCCTCCGTTCCGACTGTGAAAGCCCCTACCCCGACTAAAAAGCCTTCTTCCCCGACCCCTTCTCCTACCACAAAGCCGCCGACACCGACAACCGCCGAAAATAATGCGGCAATCATCATCGACCACAATTACACCAGGCTTGCTGATATCCCTGCAAGTTATATCACATCCGCAAAGAGTCAGCTTCACATTGCATATGGCCACACATCCCACGGAAGCCAGCTGATTGACGGAATGAGCGGTCTGATCGGCTTCAAAGGCCATAATTACGACTTTAATTCCGATGGATCCGGGGACGCTCTGGATCTTCGGGACAGCCCTTTCTCCGGGGCCTCCGACCTGGGCAATCCTGATTTCATCGCCTGGGCGGATGCAACCAGGTCGTATCTGAATAACAATAATGGCATCAATGTGGTCATGTGGTCCTGGTGCGGACAGGTTTCAGGGGCTTCTCCATCCGATATAAGCGGATATCTCAGCCGGATGAGCGCCCTCGAAAATGATTTCCCCGCAGTGAGATTTGTCTATTTCACAGGACATCTGGATGGAAGCGGGCTGGACGGGAATTTGCATATCAGGAACGAACAAATCAGAACCTATTGCCGGAATAACCACAAAATCCTTTATGATTTTGAGGATATCGAAAGCTACAATCCGGACGGGGCATACTTCGGAGACAAGCATCCGAATGACGCCTGCGATTATGATTTCGGGAACTGGGCGACGGCATGGCAAAACAGCCATACCATGGGCGTTGACTGGTATGATTGCGGCTCTGCACACAGCCAACCCTTGAATGCAAACCAGAAAGCCTATGCTGCGTGGGCTCTTTTCGCACGACTCGCGGGCTGGGGCGGCAAATGAAACACAGGTGAAATACGGGGACGGTTCTTATATTTCACGGAACGAAGTGAAATATAAGAACCGTCCCCATATTTCTATCCTTTGACAGCCCCCACGGTGATCCCGCGGATGATAAATTTGGATAGGAATATATACATAATCACTACGGGGAAAATAGCAATTGTAATCAGAACATATACCTGTCCCATGTCAAACTTTAAAAAATCGGCGCTGCGGAGCTGCGCGATAATAATTGGTATTGTTTTTTTATCCTGCGATTCAAGGATCAGCGCCGGCACGAAGTAATTGTTCCATGCTCCGACAAAAGAGAAAATGGCCTGCACCGCCATGGCCGGCTTCATGATCGGGAGGACAATGCGATTGAATGTATAAAACTCTCCCGCGCCGTCAATACGGGATGCTTCAACGATTTCAACCGGAAGCGTGGCATCCATGTATTGTTTCATAAAAAAGAAAACAATCGGACTTGCAATCGAAGGAACAATCAATGGAACAAACGAGTCCATCAGCTGAAACCCCATCATCAATTTGATAAATCCAAGGACGGAAACCTGTGTCGGAACCATCATGATCAGCAGGATAAACAGATAGGCGAATTTTTTAAATTTAAAATTATATGCATGGATTCCGAATGCCGTCAAGGCTGAAAAATATGTGGCAACGCATGCGACACAGGATGATACAAAAACACTGTTCAAAAGACTTCTCACAACCGGGAGATCGCCATTTGCCAGCACATTATTCAAGTTATAAAAAAACGACCGGCCCGGCAGCATGGAGAATCCTTTTTGGATGTCGGGATGGGATCGGGTTGAATTGACAAGCAATATATAGAAGGAGAAAAGGCATAAAAATGATATCGCGCTTAAAATGATGTAGCAAAGGGTGCGCTGCAGGTTCAAAAACACTTTTTCATGCGTCTGCCGGTATTTTTTCATTGAAAAAGTCATTTGTTACACGCTCCTCTCTTTTTTTCTTCCAATTAAAATTTTAAAAACCATAACGCTCAGGATTACAGTAATGATAAACAGAATCACAGAGACCGCGCCGGCCAGCCCGTAGTTTTTGCTGAATAAATGCTTATTCAGATACATCATCAGGGTCATGCTGGTTCGATCGGGATTTCCATTCCCGTTTGTTAAAATCTGCGGAACATCGAACATTTGAATCCCGCCGATCAGCGAAGTGATCAGAACATAGATCATGATCGGATTTAGAAGCGGAAGCGTGATTTTTCGGAAAATCTGCCATGGTTTCCCCCCGTCAATCTGTGCGGATTCATACAAGGAGACATCGATCCCCATGATTCCCGCCATCAGGATGATTGTCGTATTCCCAAACCACATCAGGAAATTCATCAAAGCAATCAGCCCCCTTGTGCTGCCTGTGTTCGCAAGGAAGCGATAAGGAGAATCCATTCCCAGGCTCATCAATATCGTATTGATGGGTCCGGCATCGGAAAACAAGGTGAAGAACAGCATTGAAAAAGCGGCGGCCATAATCAGGTTCGGCAAATAAATCACTCTTTTAAAAAAGCTGGCGGCTTTCAACCGGAGCCGTAAATTCGTAAACAAGGCGGCCAGAAACAGAGACAATACCATCTGTGGAATGAACCCCATGATCCATATGATAAAAGTATTAAAGAAATATTTCGGTAAGTCTCCATTTACCAGAACATTGACATAATTCTCAATACCTACAAATGTCGGCCCTATTTGTTCCAATCCGACGGTGTAGCTTTCAAAAAAGCTATTGTAAAACGTGGAAAGTAAAGGAATCAGCGAAAAGATAATGAATCCGGCAAAAAAGGGAGTGATGAATATATATCCCCACTTTGCATAACTAATTGTTTTTTTCTTTCCGTGAGATGAAACAGCCATATATCTACCCCGCCAATTTTCTATCCTGCATCCTTTGCCGGATCAAGGAAACAGGATGAGGCTCGCACATAGGATCCAGCCTCATCCCACCGTTTTGTTTCTTCCTTGACTTTAGCAACTTGTACAATACAATTTCAATGACAATTCGTCCGATCTTATTAAATCAAATGATTTATTTTTTAAGATTCGGATATTTTTCAATGATCGCCGTATAAAAATTAGCAAGTGCGGCCTCTTTGGTTACCGCCCCGTCGAAATAATCTTTGAATGCTTTCTGGAATTCTTCAGTCATGCCCTGGTCATATTTTGAAATATTATCCATTTTAATTGCTTTTGCAGCAGAGGCAAATAGCGCAATGTGGTTCTGCCCGCCAAGGAACGCAGATTTATAATCACTCGTGGCGATTTCTTCCATCGCGACGCTGTTGTTGGTGAAATCTTCCGTATAAAGCGTGATCTGCTTCATTGTTTTTTCATCCGTGGTAAGCGTCTTCATGACATCGCGGACCAGACTTACATTGTCTGTTTTTGGTCCTGCGCAGATCCATGTTCCGCCCCAGTAATAGCTTTGCGGTCCTTCACAGACTGCATAGTCCCCATAAATGCCATTCCCGACCTCTTTCTTGCCGCCTTCCGCCTCCGGTTTTGCAAGGGAGTTGCCAAGAAGAGTGAAATTGATTCCCCATGTGGAATAGAAAAAGCCAAACACCTTCCCTTTGGGGCCTTGGTCAGCAGACCATTCGGCGGCCCATAATGATGTTTTATTATTGTACCCTTTTTCTGTGTATAATTTCGTCTGGTCGACCCATTTCATCAGATTGCTGTCAATGACGATCTTGCTGTTTTTATCAACCCAGGAAGATGAAACATTGTTTGAAAAAGTTCGATACGAATCATCGTATCCGGACAGCATTTTATATCCCTTCGCGCTCATTTGAACCGCGACACTGTCAAATTTAGTCCAGTCACTGATTGCCGCCTGGACCGTTTTCGGATCGTCCGATCCCAATACCGCTTTCGCGATGGAACGTCTGTATGCGAACAGTCCCGGAGTCGCCTGCCATGTCACTCCCTTTAAGATCCCTTTTGAGTTGGTGGCGATGGATTGGGTGTATTTATACTGATTGGCGATTTCTGCTTTTGTCAGGCCGATATCGTTGATCACATCAAGGGTATAGTCGGAATCGACATACTTGAGCGCATAATCCGCTTCCACAAGGAAAATATCGATTTTATCCGTACTGGTCTTCTGTGCAGCAAGATCTGTATCCAGTTTGTTCTGGTATGCGTTGTTCTCGTTGGGGGTGATCACCCATTCGACGGTCACACCGCTTGGTATCTTGCCTGCTTTTTCAAAGTAATCCGTAAATCTGCTTTTAAATTCTTGATTCCAGCAATAAATCCTCAGAACCTTGCCCGTATCCGATATCCCTGCTGCTTTTTTCGTTGTACAGGCACCCACAGAAACCATCATGGCCATTGCGACAATAAAAATAACGATTTTCCTGAAATTTTTCATTACCATGCCTCCTCTAATTTTTGCATCGGTCCATATAGGCCTATGCAAATTGTTTCAATCAACAATTTTCGTTCTTTTTCTAGCAAAACAATGTTGCCTGTCAAATTTTCTTTACCGAGTCACCGATTAAAATTTGTCCTGGTACAATAACTTGTTGCGGGAAGAACGTCTTGGGAGAAATGATGGATTCGATCAATTTGGCTGCCGCTTTACGTCCAATGAATTCGGCATCCTGTTTCAAGGTGGTAAGGCGCGGACGCAGAACCTGGGAGAGAAAAATGCCATCATAGCCGACAACACTGATATCTTCCGGAATTGTCAATCCGGTTTTTTCAATTTCATTCATCCCACCGATAAATGAAAAATCATCCGGATACATGATGCAGGTCGGCCGGGAGGACAATGCAAGAAGCGTCCGTGTTGCAAGCGCACTGGATTTCGGATCATGATACAATGCCGGTATGACATATTCGCCGGGTATATCAATCTTTAAATCCTCGCAGGTTTTATAAAAGCTGGCCAGCCGCAGTTTCGTCACGGTTGTCTCTTCCCCGTGGATGAAAGCGATTTTCCGATGTCCGCAATTATAAATATGTGTTACCAGATCTCTCACATTCTGAATGTTGTCAGACAGGATTGCTGTCTGATTGTCAAATATATGATCAATCGTAATGGTTGGGATATTGCTTTTCACCAGTTCAATCACAGCAGGATCATAAAAATCCTCACAAACAATGACGACACCGTCGCAGTGCCGGTACTGGCAATGTTCATAGTAGCTCATCTTGTAAGGTCCTATGTTTTTACTGATAAAAGTAATATCAAAGCCCTGGCTCTCCGCTTCTTCTTTGACACTGTTCAATACGGAGGAGAAGTATTCATGCGAAAGTCCGCCCTGCATTTTATTAACAAAAATGACACCGATGCTGTTGGATCGTTTGGTTTTAAGTGTCCGTGCCGAGGCATTCGGAAGATAGCCGACTTCCTGTGCCACTTTCCGCACCAGCTCAGTCGTTTCCGCGCTGATGTCGCCATAGCCGAGCAATGCCTTGCTTACCGTTGAAGGAGAGACTCCGCATATTTTCGAGATGTCCTTTATCGTTTTGATTTTTTCACCTCCCAATTAAATTTTTTCGAGTCATTAACGTGATTTTTGTGGTTTCTGCAATTGCTGTTTTAACGAAATAATGTAACGAAATCGTTTTCGTATTTTCATTATAGGAATTTTATCATTGCTTGTCAATAGATTTTTCACAAAATATTATGAATTCCAGTCGCTTTTATAGTAATTTTGTCAATTTATTTTGTGTTATTTCATCATTTATTGGAATATTATGAAATCATTTTGCATTATCAGAAAAAACAGGGTATAATAGGGCTGCGGTATCGAAATCGTTATCGTAGATTATTTATTGGAGAAATATATATGAAATATGGATACTTTGATGACGATTTAAAGGAATATGTGATTGAAACACCGGCTACTCCGCTCCCATGGATTAATTATCTTGGAAACGAGGATTTTTTCAGCCTGATTTCCAATACGGCCGGCGGGTATAGTTTTTATTGTGATGCGAAAATCCGGCGGATCACACGTTTCCGCTACAACAGTGTCCCCGCTGATATGGGCGGACGGTTCTACTATATAAAAGAAGGCGATGTTGTATGGAGTCCGGGATATCTCCCCTGCAAAACAGAGCTTGATCATTTTCGCTGCCGGCATGGATTGGGGTATACGATTATAGAGAGTTCGAAAAACGATCTTTCGCAGCAGCTTACCTGTTTTGTTCCCCTTGGAGAAACCTGTGAAATCAATCGGCTGATTTTAAAAAACACCGGCAGTGCGACGAAAGCAATCCAGGTATACGGAGCAGTCGAGTGGTGCCTTTGGGATGCTGTCAATGACAGCCAGAATTTTCAACGGAATTTGAGTATCGGAGAAGTTGAAGTTGAGGACAATGCAATCTATCATAAATCCGAATATCGCGAAAGACGCAATCATTATGCATATTTCAGTGTGAATTCACAAGTAAGCGGTTTTGACACGGACCGTGACTGTTTTCTTGGACGGTTTGGCTCATGGGAAGCCCCTGAGCGAGTCCTGGAAGGCAAAAGTTCAGACAGCATCGCAAGCGGATGGTGGCCGATCGCTTGTCACCGGCTGGATATCGTTCTTCAGCCAGGCGAAGAGAAAACATTGATTTTCATCCTTGGATATGCAGAAAACCCGCAAGAGCGAAAATGGGAAAGTAAAGATGTCATTTATAAAGCTTCTGCAAAAAAACGGATTGCCCGTTTTTCTAAAACAGAATCCGTGACAGCGGCTCTTTTTAACCTTTCGATCTATTGGTCGGAGATTTTAATGCACTTCCAAATGGAGAGTCAAGACTCCAAACTCAATCGGATGGTGAACATCTGGAATCCGTATCAATGCATGGTCACTTTGAATATGAGCCGGAGTGCCAGTTACTTTGAGAGCGGTACCGGGCGCGGCATGGGCTTCCGGGACAGCTGCCAGGATATCCTGGGCTTTGTTCATCTTGTCCCCGAACGGGCGCGGACGCGTATCCTTGACATCGCAGCGATCCAATTCGAAGATGGAAGCACCTATCATCAGTATCAGCCATTGACAAAACGCGGGAATGGAGATGTCGGTTCAGGATTCAATGACGACCCGCTCTGGCTGATCGCCTGTACCACCGCATATATCAAAGAAACCGGCGATTTTTCCATTCTTTATGAAAAGGTGACATTCAATAATGTTAGCGGAAGCGAACACGAGCTGTTTGAGCATCTGCGCCGCAGCATCCAATATGCAATCACCCATCTGGGTCCCCATGGATTGCCGCTGATCGGGCGCGCCGACTGGAACGACTGTCTGAATTTAAACTGTTTTTCCGAACAGCCGGGCGAGAGTTTTCAAACTGTCGCAAATGTGGAGAGCGGCATTGCCGAAAGCGTCTTTATTGCCGCGATGTTTGTAAAATACGGAAGTGAATACATGGAGCTTTGCCGGCTTTACGGTTCCCCGGATGAAGCGGAGGATCTATCGCATGATGTTGAAAGCATGAGGCAGGCCATTCTTTCGCATGGATGGGATGGCGAGTGGTTTTTACGGGCTTATGACGCAGCCGGCAATAAAGTCGGAAGCAGCGATTGCCAGGAAGGCAGGATTTTTATCGAACCCCAGGGATTCTGTGTCATGGCCGGAGTCGGGATTCAAGAGGGGCTTGCACAGCGCGCGCTTGCATCGGTGCATCGGATTTTAACGAATGATTACGGGATTGAAATTCTCGCCCCCGGCTATACAGAATATCACAAGGAGCTTGGCGAGATCACCAGCTATCCGGCGGGATATAAAGAGAATGGCTCGATTTTCTGCCACACCAATCCCTGGATCAGCATCGCTGAGACCATCGTCGGCAACCCGGAGAAAGCATTTGATATTTATCGACGGACTTGTCCCGCTTATACAGAGGAATACAGTGACATTCATCGAGCTGAACCGTATGTATACTGCCAGATGATCGCAGGGCGGGAGGCTTCCCGTTACGGAGAAGCAAAAAACAGCTGGCTTACCGGAACTTCAGCGTGGGCGTTTGTCAATATCAGCCAGGCGATCCTTGGAATTCATCCTCATTATAGTGGGCTGATGATCGATCCCTGTGTGCCTGGTGAGCTTTCAATTTACAAAGTCATCCGCTGGTACCGTGGTGCGGAATATCGGATAATCGTCCATAATAATGACACGAAAAGCCATCTGATGAAAGTCGATGGAGAAACCGTAGAGGGTAAAATCATCGCTTATGTCGAAGGCAAGAAAAAATACGAGGTGGAAGTCTTTATTTAGGGTTGAAGCCTTTGTTTGGGGAACTCCTTACACTTTGCGGCTTTTAATGATTTCCGCATAACGGTAATAGCTTTTTTTCGGTGTGCGTTTCAATGTGTCATAGTCCATATGAACAAGTCCGAACCGTTTGGAATAGCCTTCAGCCCATTCGAAATTATCCATCAGCGACCAGGCGAAATAGCCTCTGATGTTCATTCCGTTGTTGTTCAATTGTGCGATTTCCCGAAGATGCTGCTCCAGATAGTCAATCCGGTCCGAATCTTCCACCTCTCCGTTTGTATCCAGCTCATCTTTCCATGCAGAGCCGTTTTCGGTGATATAAACCGGCAGGTCCGTGTACCTTCTTGTCTCATTGATGATGTCTTTCAAGCATTCAGGCCTTATATCCCAATCCATATCTGTTTTTTTAAACGAAGTCTGTCCGGACCCGTACTTGAGAAAATAGTCCTGATCATATTCAATCGTTGTCGCAGAGTAAAAATTGATACCAAGAAAATCGATGGGCTGATTGATTGTTGGCATATCTCCAAGTTCGACAAAGTCGTATGTCCCTCCGAGGCCAATGAACATCGAAAGCATGTCAACCGGGTATTTCCCAAAAAATACCGGTTCTAAAAAATACCGGTTGTTGATTCCATCTGCGATATTCGCTGCAATGATATCATTGACGCTTTCTGTTTTCGGGTAAGCCGGAGAAAGATTCAAGGCGATTCCGATCTCGCCGCCTGCATTTAATTTACGGTATTCCATCACCGCAAGTCCATGCGCGAGAAGCAAATGGTGCGCCGCACACAAGGCCTCCTGCAGATTTTTGTGTCCCGGAGCATGGATGCCGATTGCGTAGCCAAGGATGGAGGAACAGTAGGGTTCATTCAATGTGATCCATTTCGCGACCTGCGTTCCCAGCTCCTCAAAGCATTTTTTAGAATACCGGGCAAACCAGTCCGCACAGTCGCGGTTCAGCCATCCGCCCTTTGCTTCGGCCCATTGGGGCAGATCCCAGTGATAAAGCGTCACGGAAGGTTCGATTCCATTGTCCAGTAATTCCTGTGTGAGATTTTTATAATATTGCATCCCTTGCGGATTATATTGTCCCTCTTGCGGAAAAATCCGCGGCCAGCTGATCGAAAACCGATAAGCTGTCACACCCAGATCTTTCAGTATTTTAACATCCTCGTCATATCGATGATAGCTGTCGCAGGCCAAGTCCCCGTTTTGACTATTGGTCTTTCCTTCTATTTTACAAAATGAATCCCATATGGAAGCTGTTTTACCATCCTCATAAGGGGCTCCCTCAATTTGATAAGCAGATGTCGCCGCACCAAAAATGAAATTATCATCAAATCTCATACAATACTCTCCTCGTACAATCGCGTGAATAGCGGCAGTCTATATTTACTCTTAATCTTACCTTTTTGCAGAGAAAATAACAATAATTTTTGTAAATTCTAGTAAAAATGGAAATAGAACCGTTCTTAAAAATGTTTGAAGTGGACAAAACCGCCGCCGAGCTTCGTTTTGGAGAACCACTGCAACAGGTTGATTCTTTTGAGCCGTCCCTCATCCATGATTGTTGCAAAAGCAGCGCTCCCGTCCTCGGAATACTCCAGTTTGATGATTGTTACCCAATGCCAGGAATACAGCAGTTTTTCTTTGCCGTTATGAAGATTGAGAAAGGCGACCGGGGCATCCGCATCCAGCGCTTCTCCTATAAACGACAGCAATCGGGCGAACGTTGGCCGAAGGGACTTTTTTCGGGGGACATCGATAAACACATGACCCACATTCATTCCATTTGCCATTGCATAAGCCAATACCCCTTTATAGAGCGTCCTGGTCGTATTGACCCCTTGCAGAGATGGCGTCACATATTTCCATACATCCTCCATTAATTGCAATTTTTGCAATTTCAGGGACGGTTCTTTTATTTCATTTAATTTTTCCGCCTTAAAACCAGGAGTCGAGCACTGGAGATAATAGATCAGGCTTGCGGCTACCGTCGGGCCGCAGCCGGCGGAGCGCTGCCATTTCGTCTTATACCACTCCTGATCAAATCCATAAATGACGCTCTTTGTCGTCTCATCTTCGCTTTTAAACAGATCCGTATTCCGGATCGATTTTATGATCATGTGATTCTCTTCCCATTGATGCGGATCCTCATTGATTAAATCGCCCAATAAAATCCTCCTGTATCAACCATTGTTCCTTTAATCATCAATCATAGGTATCCACACCAAATCTGTCAAGAATAACATATTCAAAGATTTTTAAAGATTTTTTAAGGGTCTTCAAAGATTTTCAAGGGTCTTCAAGCGTTTTTTGTATAACAGGCAGCTTTTAGTCCTGTTCAACCTTGCTTGAAACAGTCACATCTATATTTCCACGGGTTGCATTGGAATAAGGGCAGACCTGATGGGCTTCCTTCACCAATTCCTCTGCAGCGGCAGGGTCGATATCTTTAAATACGACGACAATATCCACAGCAAGCGCGAATCCGCCGGCATCATTCTTTCCCAGGCCGACTGTCGTGTGGACCACCGGCACGGGGACAGACATCTTCTTTTCCCGTAAAACATGCTGCAGGGCGCTGCCGAAACATGCCGCGTAGCCTGCCGCAAATAGCTGTTCGGGATTTGTTCCGCTTTTTTTGATTCCGCTAAGCTCTTCCGGTGTAGCCATTTCAAACGCCAATGGACTGTTTTCGACAATAACCTTGCCATTGCGGCCGCCGGTAGAGACTGCCGTTGTTTGATAAAGAATTTTCATAGGGTCTCCTTCTTCCCCTGTCCCGCGAGCAAATCGCTGACTTCCGTCTTCCCGTCGGCAAGAGCGCCTGATTCTGACGGGTCGAGAATCTGCAGAAGAGCCAGCAATTCACCGACATGAACTTTTTCCTCGTCCCGGATATCCCCGATAACCTTTTTGGCCATCCAATCATCTGTCGCCTGCACATGGGCGTCATAAACATAAATCGCTTCCAGCTCCGCTGCGATATCCAGCCGAATCGCCTGGATCAGCTCTTCCTTTGTCATTTTTCGATCTACATTGCCTTGAAACGGATTTGCAAAACTTGGCATCTGCGCCGCCCTCCTTTTTTTACGCTGAATTCGTATACCGATTATTCATTTTTGAAAAACGTTCATGCTTTCTAAATGGCAGAAATCATTTTTCGGAACAAGATGGGACAAGATCAGATGAATTCAGTAATCCGATCTTGAATCACCGCACGGTCAAACAATCGCGATACCAAAGGAATTCCTTCCGCCAGCACGATATGTCTGTTATGGAACGAAGGCCGTTCCACATTGTAAAAAACGCCGGTGGGAATCTTTGCACCGAATTCCATCGCCGCGGTCATCGCCGCGGATCGATCGGCGGGGTCATAGTCATCCGGCAAATGATAGACTCTTCGCGTATAATCGGCAAAGGTGTTGACTTTGTTAAAACTCACACAAGTCTGCAAAATATCCACCAGAGCATATCCCTTATAATTGACGGCCTGTTTCATGATGGAAACGAGCTGTTCCTGGTCACCGATGAACGCCCGGGCGACAAATCCGGCACCCATGGCCAGTGCCAGCAGCACCGGGTTAAGCGGGGTGTTGATGCATCCCTCGGGCTGAACATCCGTTACATGCCCTTCTTCGGTTGTCGGAGATGCCTGTCCCTTGGTCAAGCCGTAAATCTGGTTGTCATGAACGAAATGGGTGATATCCACATTGCGGCGAATGTTATGGATAAAATGGTTGCCGCCCTCCCCATACGAGTCGCCGTCGCCTGTATTTACAATTACAGTCAGGCGTTCATTGGCGATCTTGGCTGCGACAGCAGCCGGCAAGGCCCGTCCATGGAGACCGCAGAATCGATTCGCACTGATATACTGGGGTATTTTCGCCCCTTGACCGATACCGGCAACGAGTAGGACCTCATGCGGATCCTTTCCCATCTCTTCAAGTGCCCGCTTCAGGCAGGAAAGGATGCTGAAGTTGCCACAACCCGGACACCAAGCCGTTTCGTATGTTTGAAATGGAATAGGGGTGTTTTGTCGAACCGCCATTTGATCACCTCCAATAATCGCTTTGCATAGAAGAGGCATTTCTTCTACTTTTCAAGAAATGCCATGCGTTTCGCTTCTGTTTGATTCGGAACGTTCTCTCTGATCCGTGAAGCGATTTCTTCTCCTGTCAATTGCCGTCCGTCATATTTCAGAATACCGGCCTGACATTCGATTCCGGTGTATTCGCGTACCAGTCCCGCCAGTTGTCCGGTGGCATTCTGTTCGACGTTGATGATACGTTTCGCGGTTTTGCTTATTTTTCTGATCCGTTCAACCGGGAGAGGAAAGATATCGCCAAATACCAGGGCCCCGTACATTCCCGGCTGGTCGCGGTTCAGATGGATGAGCGCTTCGGTCAGCGGACCTTGCATCGAGCCCCAGCCGATCAGCAGGTTCTCACAGGATTCCGCGCCTATCAATACAGGCTCTTGTAATTCCAGCTTCAATGAATCCAGTTTGCTCAGCCGCTTGTCCATCATCCGTCTCCTGACATCGGCAGATTCGGTGATCATGCCGGCTTCATCGTGCTCATCGCTGTCGGCTGCGACGAAATAATCCGGGTTGCCTGGAAACAGCCGGGGGGAAACGCCATCCTCCGTCAGCCGATAGCTAAGATACTCCTTTTCTTTCGCTGCAGATGGAAGGAAGGCCGCAGATCCATCCCGGGACAAATCCGGGATATCCAGTTTGAACGGCTCAACCGTGGCCGATGTATCGGCCAGGTACTGGTCGCTGAGCAAAATGACAGGAATCCGATACCGTTCGGCAATGCTGAAAGCACGGATTGTCTGGTAGAAAGCATCCTGATGATCGCGCAAAGCGATGACCATCCTTGGAAATTCACCTTGTGCGGCGGAAATGACAAATTTCAGATCGCTTTGCTCCGTGCGTGTCGGCAGGCCGGTTGCGGGGCCCGGACGCTGGATATCCGCAATAACCAGGGGAACTTCCATCATCCCGGCCAGACCCAGTGCCTCGACCTGCAGGCTGAATCCTCCTCCCGATGTGCCGGTCATCGCCCGCACACCGGCAAAAGAGGCGCCGATCGCCATATTGATCGCGGCGATCTCATCCTCCGCCTGTTCAACCACCACCCCGCACACTTTGCTGTTTTTTGCCAGATATTCCATGATGCTGGTGGACGGGGACATCGGATAAGCCGAATAAAACCTCATGCCTGCCGCCAGCGCACCCAATGCCAGCGCCTGGTTGCCGGAAAGGATTATCCGGCCGCTGAAAGATGCGGGCTTGCCGGTGAAATGCGGCTTCACGCTGCGAAATCCTGCCTCGGCCGCTTTGAGGTTGATCTCAACATAGGCTTCCTGGAGAAAATGCGGCAGAACAGCCTTGATGTTGGATAAATCGAGATGGAACAGGCCCAGAATCGCACCGATCGCCACACTCCCGGACACCCTCGGGTTACCCAGTCCTTTGGCGATCTGCTGCATATCAATCTTTACAGCTCGCGGATCATCGGTTGCCAGCGCGCTGTCACACAGGATGAATCCTTGATCCGACAGTTGTTCCCGGTGCAGTTCGATGGTTTCCCCATCCAGGGCGACCAGCGCATCCAGCCGGTAGCTATGCGATGTAATGACTTCCGGGCCGAAACGGACCAGTGTGAAATTATGGCCTCCGCGGACACGGGACATGAAGTCTCTGGTGGTAAAAACAAAATAGCCGGCTTGCTTGAGTAATTTTTCAAAAATAGCCGATGTGGTGTCGATGCCTTGTCCGGCCGCGCCGCCAATCAGCAGATTCCATGCCATAGGCCGTTCCTCCTGCTCTTCTTTCATTTTCCTGCATAAAGCACGGGATGATCTGCCTTATTTTTTCTTTTTCAGGTCATCGATCTTATCATTGATTTTGCCTGCCAGATTTTCTTTTATTTCATCCGCCTTGTTTTTAATATTTGTATCTTTCTTAAAGCTGGCTTTGGCGGATTGGATTTTTCCTTTTAGTTCCAATTGCTGATTACCGGTGATTTTTCCGGCGGCTTCTTTTACCTCGCCGGCAAACTGTTCTTTGGCATTTTCAAAATTTTTCTTCGAATTATTCATTGTGTATTCCTTTCTTGATCGTCGATCGTTTTCGCAAATGGCGAATTCATTTAAAATGGTTTATTCAGAATCGGAATCAATGCCATGATTTTATTGCCAAGGGATGTATCTGTTAATAAAATTATAGCAGATTTAAAATTTTTTTAAATCTATTTACGCGGCTTGCCGCCGCTGCCGCCGTCACTGCAATAATGCGGTCTTCCTCCCGGAATCCCATTGTGAGTCCTCCCCGGGAACCGGACGCTTGAACTCTTTATGGATTCCATCCTTGGTGACCATAATGCTTTTATTGATAATCATTCCTCTTGCTAAATGCAAATCTTCGTTGAAAGTCAATCTTTTGATTCCTTTTTGCACTCCATCATTCCCAATCATAATGCTTTTATTCATCATTCTATTCCTCCTGCCGAATTCAAGTGGCGGTCTGTCATCCACCGATTCGAAGAAATGCCATCAAATCTGCGTTCAATTGGTCTTTGTGTTTATCCATGAGTCCATGGGGTGCGCCTGGGTAGATTTTAAGAACCGAGTTTTCGATCAATTTTGAAGAGTGAAGGGCGGAGGCTCTTATTGGTACAATCTGGTCGTCATCTCCATGAAGTATCAGTGTCGGTATATCAAAATTTTTAAGGTCTTCGGTGAAATCCGTCTCAGAAAATGCTTTAATACAGTCAAACACGTTCTTGTGGCCGGCTTGCATGCCCTGCCGCCAGAAAGA
Organism: uncultured Oscillospiraceae bacterium; assembly: GCA_964549475.1. Lineage (GTDB taxonomy): Bacteria > Bacillota > Clostridia > Saccharofermentanales > UBA5734 > JBBQKF01. Next base: position 5,908 of record CAZJXH010000023.1, on the reverse strand, counting down.
GTCAATCATGCCTTGAGAGACCTTGCTGCCCGGCCTGTTGGCACCGAAGAACGGGCCGCCTGCAAGATCCCGTTATCACAGGATCTTGCTGTTTGCTCAAGCTTTATACATCGGTTTTCCAAAGTCCGTGAAGATTGCAGTAGGCATAGACCGTACCTGCCGGAACCTCTGAAAATGCCGTTTTGGGTTCCATGCCGGGTTTTAGATACACAATTTCCGTTTTTTCACCGGTATCCAGAGCAATCCATTCAATATGGTGCTCCGGCAGCATCGGGTGCAGGACCGATCCGATCGCAACGCTCATTTTCCCGTTTTCCCTGGTGATGAACGGAACGTGCTTTTCTTTTGCGCCATCGGAGGTGTTGGGTATGAGTTTTGTCATGTCGTGCCCGCAGCAGACCAGTGTTCCTCCCCCGTTTTTAATCAGTGCAACGATGTTGCCGCAAATCTCGCAGCGATAAAAAATAATGTTGGACATTTTAACAACCCCTTTCATTTCTTTCTGATTTGTTTCCGGATCGCGATTTCTTCAATTTCTTTCTTTTCTTTTGATGATTTGTATTAGAACTAAAATAGTCACAAGAAGCAGAATCAAGGCAATCAATAGAAGAAGGTGGATATATCCGCTCAATGTAAACGATACAATCATGCCTAGAAGCCACAAAAGAGTCAGAATGCCAGTCACTATCCACAACATATTTTTTCTTTCCTTTCTCTGTAAACAGACAATAGGCCCCGGCCGTCTTTCTTATAAACAACGAAATTCTTCTTTATTTCGGGATCCATATTTTTACATCCGTTTCCATGTTTTCTTTTTTTGTATAGGCAATACTCTCGATCTTTTTAATCGTCATGGAATCCAACGATCGGGGTTCATCATTTTCCTCATTGTTATTTTGAAACAAATTCTTTAAATTCATTATAAAAACCTTCTTTCTTTTTGCCTTGGCAATATTTTACAGTCATTGCTATTTTAAAACTATCTCAATTCCTTTGTTTCCTCTTTTACTGTTTCTTGAATATCCTGTTTCACTTTATGTAGACTGCCTGCTATGTCATCTTTTACATCCATGGTTTGCTAATGCGCTTTATTTGGTCTTTCGATTTGTCCATGGTATCTGTCATCGGCAAATCGGATAAAAAAGCAAACGGAAATAACACCACTCAAGATTTTTCTTGATTGACATTTTTATGCATTAATAGACATCGGCAGAAAACCAAAGGATTATTTGTATAGGGACCGTCGAATCATTCAGGACTAAAATAAGATTCCCATACAAAATAGATAATTACTTTTGTTTCTCGATTTTCGCCTTTTTAAAGAAAGCGGACGGAATGGATATCTATTTTGGTACTATTAATATCATACTTTTTTTATTATTATTTGTCAATGTTTTTTATGTATTATTATTATATTTATTTGTAGTATATTTATTGCATTTATTTTTGTTATTATTATTAGTAACATGGGGGACGGTTCTTGTGTTGCATTTTATTTTGTTTATGCAACACAAGAACCGTCCCCATATTGCACCCATGTTTCTCCGAAAAATGATATACTGAAATTACAAAATATTACCAAACAGATTCATATTCGCAGGTGTTATGGATGAATGAATTCACCGCTAAAATAGTCGAATGCATCAGGCATATCCCATATGGCAAAGTTTCCACCTATGGGGCCATTGCAATGTCTGCCGGGAATCCGAGAGGAGCCCGGCAGGTTTCATGGACATTGCATTCCCAGTCCGAAAAAGAACAGCTGCCCTGGTACCGGGTCGTCAGCCAGTCAGGGAAGATTTCAATCAAAGACCCTTTCGGGTATCAAATTCAAAAATCCCTTCTTGAAAAAGAAGGGATTGTATTCGGGATAAACGATTGTATTGATCTTGAAAAATACGGGTTTTAAATGTGGAGCAAAAAAATCATTTGTCGGGATTCCTTACAGGGATTACCTGCCGGACAGGATGGTCGAAGACATCGGCGGAAGCGTGACGGTATCGCTCGATTGTTCCGGTTTTCCTCCGTTTGCCGCAAGATACGCCGAAACCGATAATTTCCCCGGATCAAGCAGTTTCAATACGACCTGCCTCGGTTCATCCGACAGGTTGTGCAGAACAAACACTTTTTTCTCTTTATAAGAGACAGAAAAAGCGGCGACATCCTGATTCCCGGTGCTGATCGGCTCCATGACCCCCCTTGCGATTTCTGGATATTTTTTCTTGATATCAAGGATTTTTTTATAATAATGGAGAAGCGATGATTCGTCCTTGATCTGTGTATCCGCCCCTTTCACGCCTTCCAGGGCTTGTGTCGCATTCGGAGGAGGTACGGGAATCCCGGTCTTGTCGGTTTCAGACCAGAGCATGGGCAGGCGCTTGTTTTCATCTTTGCCCGAACCGGTCATCCCGATCTCTTCGCCATAATAGATGAACGGATTGCCCGGAGCAAGAAGATACAGAGCCGCCGCCATCTTTTCCTTTTGCAGATTCCGCATCAGAAAGCCTGCGCTGCGCGCATTGTCGTGGTTCGACAAAAAAAGCGCATCCTTGGCGGCTGGATTGTTTTTCGTTATCGTACGGTTCCACTCCGACAAGTCCTTGGCAAAGCTCTCCCCCATCCGGGTATTGAGAGTCGCCACCAGCTCCCCGGTCGCCTGGGAATAAGGGAAATTGAAAAAACTGTCTATTCCGCTCTTGTAATATTCCGAGACGGTCCCGGCATCGCTCCAGACTTCTCCGACCAGATACGCGTCCGGTTTGTAATCTTTTACAATACTGCTAAACCAGGTAAGAAATGCAATGTTTTTGGTATGATCGCCGGTATAATACGAGGTGGCCGCATCCAGTCGAAATCCGTCCACCCCGCGGTCCAGCCAGAATTTTGCGATCTTGACAATCTCCTCCCGCACCTCGGCATTATCAAGGTTCAAATCCGGCATCCCAGACACAAAGCGGCATTCATAGTAATATTTGTCGGTGATCTTGCTGTACCCCTGTCCCGGATCTGTCAGTGTGAAATTGTAATATCCGGTGTATTTGCTTTGTTCTCCGCTCCAAAGCGCTTTTACGGCGCTGTCAAACCAGGGATGAAGATTCGATGTATGGTTTAAAACAAGATCCAGGATGATTCTGACATCCTGTTTGTGGGCTTTTGCAATCAATATGTCAAAATCCTGCAGCGTCCCGTATTGCGGATCGATGGTGTAATAATCGGTAACATCATACTTATGATATGAAGGCGAGGGAAAGACCGGCATCAGCCAGATCCCGTCCGCTCCCACGTCTTTTTCAATATAGTCCAGTTTCACCGCTACGCCTGCCAGGTCTCCGATTCCGTCGCTGTTCTGATCATAGAAGCTTCGGACAAAGATCTCGTAGTAATTCCGGAAATTATCTGAAAGACCAGTGCTGTTTTTTATCATCGAGCAGGAAGAGAACAATAGCAGGACCAGTGCGGACACCACAAGATATCGGAGGATTCTTCGATTCCGCGAGCGGTGCTTTCTCCAATCAGTGAAGTCCTTTCTTCTCATCCTTTTACGGCTCCGCCGGTGACGCCCTCGACGTAATATTTCTGCATGATCACAAAAAGAATGGTGATGGGAATCGCAATCAGTACGGCTCCTGCACAGAACTGGGTGAAATAACGATAGATATTTTCCCGCGTCAGCATCTGGTAGAGCCCGAGCGCAATCGTATAATTGCTATAATTATCCTTCATGATGACACTCACAAAGATGAAATCCACCCAGGGGGCCATGAAAGAAATCAATACGGTATAAATGATAATCGGTTTTGACAAAGGCAGAATGACCTTCCAGAAAATCTGATTCTGGTTTGCGCCATCGACAATGGCCGCTTCGTCAAGCACCCTCGGGATGGTGTCAAAAAAGCCTTTCGCGATGTAATACCCTAATCCGGTACCGCCGGAATAGACCAGCACCAGAGCCACCAGAGACTGTGAAAGGCCCATTGCTTTCAAGATGAAATAGACTGCGATCATGGACATGAACCCCGGGAACATTCCAAGGATCAGGCCCAGATTCATGATGCCTCTTCTGGATCGGAAACGCAGCCGACTCAAGGTATAGCTTGTCATCAACACGAAAAGTGTCGAGATGATACAGGTGAAGACTGCCACAATGAAGGTATTCATGAACCAGCGCGGGTAATTGAAAAGCTGGGTTTCCGTGAAAAGCTTGATATAATTTGCAAAAGTATACGCTTTGGGTAGAATATATGGGGTCCATGCGCCCGGTTCAGCCCGGAAGGAGATCAGGACAAGCCATGCGATAGGAACCAGCCAGAGAAATGACATTACCCCTAAAATGATATAAATCACTGTATTCGACAGCAATGTTCTTGATTTTCGCTTTTTCATTGGAAGCTGTCCTCCTTCTTGACGGAACTTGACATATTATAGACAATCAGCGAAAGGGTCGCCGAAACGACGAAAATGATGATCCCGATCGCAGAGGCGATATTATAGTCCTGGTTGTTGACCGTCAATTTATAAAGCCAGGTGACAAGCAGATCTGTTTTGCCTGCCTGATAATAATCAAGCGACAGCGGACCGCCGGCACTTAACAAATAAATAACATTGAAGTTATTAATATTCCCGATGAACTGGGTGATAAGATAGGGCGTTGTCACGAAAAGCATGTAGGGCAGAGTGATCTTCATAAAAGTCTTGACAACACCGGCCCCGTCGATCTGCGCACTTTCATACAAATCGGCGGGAATATTCATCAGAACTCCGCTTGTGATAAGCATCGTATAAGGAATACCGACCCAGATGTTCACCAGGATGACGGTGATTCTCGCATACAGCGCATTTGTCAGGAACGGCACCGGACTGATCCCCAGATAACCAAGCAAAACGTTCATTGCGCCTTGGTCCGCCAGCAGTCTTGACATCAGAAGGAGGCTGACAAACTGCGGGACCGCAATGGTGGTGATAAAGATGGTACGCCAGAACTTTTTAAACCGGATTCCTTTTTTGTTAATCATCATAGCCAGGACCATACCGAGAATGTAATTGGAGAAAGTGGCAAAAAAGGCCCAGACCAGCGTCCATTGGAAGATTCCCACAAAAGTTCTGGATTGTATCGGATCATCCCAGAAAATATTTTTAAAATTCTGAAAACCGACCCAGGTAAAAAGAGAGCCCGGCGGCTGATGGCTTTTATCATAATTGGTAAATGCGATCAGAATCATAAATATCAGCGGCAGAATGGTAAATATCAATACACCTAATGTAGGCAATGTAAGAAAAGTCACATGAAGATTATGATCAAAAAGGCCTTTGATATCCTGAATGATGTTGTTCAGTTTCAATCCCTTTTCTCTCGCCAGCTGATTGTGGTAGGCGATTTTGACATTTGCAAAATAAAGGCCCAGAAAAGCGATCGTGATAAATATAGTTAAAATGCTGAATAATAGAATCAGCATGGAGTTGTCGCCCTGGACATAATTGTAAATCTGATCTTTTTCATTCCAAACCTGTATTTTTACAGCCTTCCCCAAGCTGGGCAGCAAGGTGAGCTGCGATATGCCGAAACTTAACATATATACAATGAACGATGCCTGAAGGAACAGCAGTCCCAGGCCTTTGACAATCTGTCCGCGAAGGAAGCACCCCGATCCCATAAAAAGATAGGACAGCCTTGTCCTGAAGTCTCCGTTTTTAAATGTGATACAATAATTCTTAATGGCGTCTTTGCAGGCAACCGCCCCTTTACAAAGCAATCGCCACCCTTTTTGAACCCAGTGGGCAATCTTTTTAGGTACGGACATAAAGAAATCAGTATATTTCCATGTTTAGCCCTGCCTTAAGTTCATAAAAGTTACGGTTTAAAAACGGAATTTTACACCCTAACCAGCGTTCTTTTTTCATTCATTTATTT
>CAZJXH010000022.1:0-23618 GCA_964549475.1 uncultured Oscillospiraceae bacterium | reverse complement strand
AAAAAATGATATATATAAAATGGTTGAATCTGCTACGGTTTCTCGACAATGCAAAAGCAGCCATTGACGACAGCACCATAGCCAACCCTGCTGATGTCACACTAATAATAACGCTGTTAAAAAGGGATCTCGAAAATTTCTTGTCCGAAAGGACCTGGATGAAATTCTCCCAATGGATGGAGCCCGGTAGCTTCAGACTCATAGTCAAAGACTCGTTAACACTTTTAACAGAATTTAAAAGAATCATCATCAATGGTACAATGACAATCAAAGCCAGTATCCATAGTAGAGCTGAATAAACAATTTTGACAGGCAACTCCTGTTTTTGCATGACTACTCCTCCCCTGCTGATGCGAATTTCTTGATTATGCCAACAGAAATCACGATTAAAAACACAAACATCAACGTGCTGTATGCAGTCCCATATCCATAGTTTCCGATCGAGAATTCTTTTAAAACTACAATCTCAAACACCTCGGATGCTCTCCCCGGGCCACCGTTGGTAAGCGTATAGATGACATCGAACACCTTTAAGCCAGAGATTATATTCAAAAGCATATTAATCACAACAGCCGGCATAATAAACGGCAGTGTGACCTTCATGAATTTATACCACGAATTTCCGCCGTCCATATCACATGCTTCGTACAGCTCTAAAGGAACCGTTTGTAATCCTGCCAGGAATATAACCATAGTAAATCCGGAAGCTTTCCAAACCTCAACTGCAACGCACGACCACATCACAAGCCCTGGTTCAATAATCCACCCATGGGCAAACGCTCCCAATCCAATCATCTGTAAGAACTGGTTCACTATACCGGTATCCACCTTGTAAATCTGCTGGAATACCAGTCCGACAATAACGTTTGAAATGATTACCGGCAGGAAGAACAACATCCGAAGCGGATTTCTTCCATATATACTCCGGTTAAGCGCCAGTGCGAGCAGAAGGCCAAAAAGGCCTTTTAATAGTGATGATACCACGGTGAAAAAAAATGTGTTGATAAAGGGATTTAAATTGAATGCTTTCGTAAAAATCTTACTGAAATTATCAAAGCCGATCCATTTTATGTTTTCATTCATCGAGTTCCAGTTCGTAAACGAGAAAAATGTGCCAAGAACTCCAGGCAGTAAAAATAAAGTAAAAAACACAATGAATGCAGGTATCCAAAACCATATGCTATAGATTTTCTTATAATTCATGCAGGCTTACTCCCCCGACCATATACGACACTGCCAGATTATAAATAATCTGGCAGTGTCGTTTTCTACTTTAGGTTATTTTCTTATTTCGTCGTATCGAACATTTTCTGACGATATTCATCAACAGACTCCAGGACTTCCTTCGCATTCTTGGTTCCCAGCATCATTTCCTGTATGCTTTGTCCTACTACCGGATCACTCCAGTACAGAATGGATGATGTCAGATCCACTCCCGAACCACCTTTGGAATTTGAAACAAACGTTTTTCCACCTTTGATCGGCTTCTCTGTAACCTCTTTAAATGAGGGTTTAGGCTGCAAAGCCGGGTTGTTATCATAGTAAAGGTTCAGATTTTCCGTCTTTGCAAGGAAATTAAAGAACGTCTTTACTTCCGCCAGGTTTTTCGAATCTTTATAGGCCACTCTCATCATTGCACTGCCACTTGGAGAATACATATCATTCCCCGCAAAAGGAATCGGATACATTTCCCATGTATCTGCCTTGCTAGCCGGATATTTTTCAAGCAACTCGGTCTGCCATGATTCATAAGCAACGAATCCGGCACAGCTTCCATTGGATAATGCTTCATAAGCGGAATCCCAAGAGTTGGAAAGGTTATTTTTCCCAAAATACCCCGCATCATATGCTTTTTTAATATCTTCAAGATAAGCAGCAAGCTCCGGTATATCCGCCAGCTTTACTTTATTGCTGTTTAGGTCCGCATAAAGGTCTCCCTTATAATTTTTACAGGCTAACGGACCGGATTGACCGAATATGGCTGCCCAATGCCATAATTCCTTACCGGTTTCATACACCGGTGTAATTCCATTCTTCAAAAGAGTATCGCATACAGCAGCAAATTCTTCATAGGTAGTAGGAACAGACAGTTTATATTTGGCATAAATCTCAGGATTGTAAAGAATTGCATAGCCATCCACACACCACGTCATAAATCCTACGGTCTTGCCATTGATCTGTGTGATTTTCTTTGCGTAGTCGGCATAGCGGCTGACCCATTCTTCACTGGACAGATCTGCAAAATACTTGTCTGGTTTAAAGGCCTGAGCAGCAAGCCCCGAACCAACCATAAAAATATCCGGCACCTCCCCCGTGCTCAGTTTGGTTTGCAGGACATTGGAATATTGATCATCAGGGCTTATCTGAAAATCAACCTTGATGCCGGTTTCTTCCTCGAATTTCTGATTCAATTGGTCATCTACCACGCTGTTCCGATTGACCCAGGTCCTGGATGCTGCATAGGTTAATGTAACATCCGACTTAACTGCAGACTTTGCACCACTCTCTGTTTTTACTTCAGTTGGGCCACAGGCTGACAGACTGCCAGCTGCCAATAATCCAACCAATAAAAAACAAACCATTCCTTTTACCTTCATAGTATACCCTCCCGTTTCGTTTTATTTTTGCCGCGAAGCTTTAGTTTGATTATAATAAACACTCGACGAAAATAAAATGCATATTCCGCCCGTATTTAGGTGGAGAATACTGAACCGTTGCAAATCAAAAATTTAAATGCTATACTCCATTTTGACACGAGTTTCGACAAAGGAGGGCTTTTTTTGAAACGCTTCCAGTCTATCCGTTTTCGACTTTTTGTATGCTACGCCGGAATAATCACAATAACAATCGTTTGTCTAGCCGCATTTTTCTATTTTTATACTGCAAATATTCTGGAGCAGAAAGCATCTCAATCCCTGCAGGCATTATCATCCAATATCATTATTTCGTTTGATTCGGAATTTCAGCGAATGGATGCGGAAGCAAATCGTGTTATTTCCTCTGCTCCAATAAAAAGCATCTTTTACAGTCCGGATATTTCCAGTAACAACAATATTCAAAACCGCTCGAATCTTTTCAACCTCCTGTTCACGGTCACCGGCTCTGCAATGAACTACCAGATTAACCTGTTTGGAAAGAACAGGCGGCTGGTACAATATGGAAGAACCTTTGACATCGTCCAGCAGGATGCAGAAAAGATATTTCCTGTAAAATGGTTTGAGCAGTGCCTTGCACTCGAAGGCACCCGTCATATCTCCGCCATCCACCTGAATCATGCAGGATACGAGGTCATCTCTGTTTCACATGCCTTTAACGAATACTTTGGCGCACCCTATGATAGTATTGTTGAGGTACAGCAATATTACCGTGTTTTTAAAAACATGGTTCTGCGTTCAGTAAATGCCGCAGACTCCGTTAATCTCTACGTATATAGCAATTATGGCGATCTGATTTATCCTAATGCTTCCGAGGGGGGGAATCCCCCATATGATTATTTTGATATGTTTGATGATACCAATGCCCTCACCGGAACATTGCCCATTTTGCATGACAGCACCAAGGAAATCGCCGCTTTCTCTAAATCCAGAACAAATGGGTGGGTTGTAGTAGTCTGTGAATCAGAGCAAAAGCTTCTGGAATCGGTAATCGTGTTCCGAAACAGCATCCTCGCCATCGGTGTTATTGTCGCTCTGATCACATTGATTATTACATTTATTATTGCACGCCAGCTTACCATTCCCATAAAAAATATCCGTGATTCCATCACACGGCTTAATCTCAAGGCTCTGCACGATGAAAACGCTCTTGAGGAAAAGCCATCATCCAACGAACTGGAGTCGCTATATGAATCCTACTCGGATATGGTCAAACGGTTGCAGGCTTCCCTTGAAGACATTGTGTCCATCCGTTCGCATGAAATCCAGGCGAGGATGTTGGCATTACAGTCACAGATGAATCCTCATTTTATGTATAACACCATTACGATCATCAGTATTTTAGCAGACAACAACAGCCAACCGGAGATTGTCCGGATATGCGAAAGTCTTTCCGGTATGCTGCGCTATATAGTCAAGGAATGTCCCCAACCAGTAACCATATCTGTGGAGCTGGAATATATGGAGCGTTACCTGACCCTAATGAAATACCGTTACCCCGAACAATTCAAGGTATCCGTCGATATACCGGAGCCATTGCTGAAGGTTCGTATCCCCAAGCTGGTTATCCAACCAATTATTGAAAACTGCTTTAAATATGCTTTTGATAAATATCCCCCCTGGGAAATCAGCATTCTGGGCAAGATTACCGAAAGCAACTGGGAAATCTCCATATCGGATAATGGTAACGGCTTTGATGAAGCCATTCTTGAATGGATTCAAAGCAAGTTGCTGGAAGAATCCTTCCAATTTCCACAAGAAGCCGGTGATAAAACAGGATTGTTGAATATATTTTACCGGTTGAAAATCTTTTACCAAAAGGATGCTGTTTTTAAAATTATCAATAACCAGTCAGGAGGATCCACTATTACTATCGGCGGCTTAGTACAAGCAGAAAATAACATCTAATACCTGTATTTGAACTATTTATTCCGGAGGGATGGATTATGCGTAAAAACGAAGTATTTCATGTCATGATTGTCGAAGACGAAATTATTATTTTAAACCACCTTATATCAAAAATCCAGGCGCTTCCATTCTCCTTTGACGTATCCATGTCCGCTTGTAATGGGAAAGATGCCTTGATGCTGATACAGGAATCCCCTCCCGACATTTTATTTACAGATGTCAAGATGCCTGTGATGACCGGCATTCAACTGATAGAAGAGATTCACAGCCGCTTTCCCCAAATATTGACCGTCATTGTCAGCGGCTACGAGGAGTTTGAGTATGCCCGTCAGGCAATCCGTTTCGGTGTAGTAGATTACCTCTTGAAGCCTATTAATGCTGAAAAGCTTTATGAAGTAGCCCAAAGACTCTATTCCGTCTTGCAAGAGCGGGTGCAGAACGAGAACCTGCAAACCATTAAGAAAGCGGTGTCCGGTAAGCTTCAAAATAGAGAAGCGGACTCAGACGAGTATTTTTCTGTCTGTCTAATTAAATTCGGTAATATCTGCCCTCCCCAATACGAGGATTTGAACCTGGAAATGATCAACCACTTGAGGAGCAATGTACATTTAGAAGAATGGCTTCATCATTATTACCATGGCTCAAACAGCTGGTGGTTGATCGATGAAAAAGATCCCAGTTACCAGATTCTGATCGTATCAGAACCCCATATTCTGCCACGAAAGGATGTGTTCCTTTCCTTTATTCAAGCCCAGGCAACTCACGGAGATCACCCAATTTCAGTCAATATATGCGAATTTCCATCCCCGGTAATTTTATCTCAGCTCCACGCCAGCATTCAAACCTTACATGACACAATTAGCTTGCTATTGGTCCCCTTTGTCTCCGGTTACCATACTGCGCATGTTGGTTCTGAATTGCAGAGCCCAATACCGGACACTACCTTTTCCGAAGACCTCCGGTTATATCTGAAGCCCGACCAGTACATCCATTTGAAGGAGTATTTCCTTCAGTTGCTTACTTCATGGAAAACCGGCGAAATTCCTCAAAGCCATCTGCTTAGGTATGTTGATTCAATATTCAGCTTTTTTGTTCAGAACAACATCAGTTCTTTTCCTACCGACAAAATTCTTGCTCAATTTCAAGTAATGCTGATAGAATGCCATTCTGCAGATGAGCTATACAATCGTTTGTTCCTGCTGCTGGAGGAACAGGTCTTGACCCCCATGCAGGAAAGCCAAAGCGGGGAAGAGGTTTACCGGAAAATCAAGAAATACATTGAGCTTAACCACCCCTCTGCTATTACAATTGAATCCTTATCGGAAATTTTCCATTTAAGTCCGTCCTATCTGTCCCGTGTTTTTAAAAAACACGGTAAAAAATCTCCTATAAAATACTTAATTGAAATACGTATGCATAAAGCAGGAAAAATGATTGAGACCTACCCGAATATGGATCTTAAGGTAATTGCTGAACTGGTTGGTTATTCAGACCAACATTACTTTAGCCGTTCTTTCAGGCAGTTTTATAAAATGTCCCCAACAGAATATAAAATTCAAGCAACAAGGTTTACATAATATGGCATATAGCATACTTCAATCACCCCGTTTTTTCGCTCTCGCCTATTATTCAGATACTTAAATGAACTGCTCCAACTTGACGAATATTCATTGGATAAACATTATCTTTACCAACATATTCAGCCATATAGCCAACATATTCTTTGACATAAGCCGTTGGAATAATTCCCATGATAACTCCTGCAAATCCACCACCATGCACTCGACAGAACCCATCCTTTTTTTCATTAATAAATAGCTCTGTTAATGCCAAACTTAAGGCAACCTTTTGTTCTTTGTAATTAGCAATTGCATAGCAATTCTGCAGCAATTCCCATGAAGATCTACCTGATTCACGAATCAAGCGGAATAATTCCGTACCATTTTTCTCTTCAATTGCTTTTGCAGCAAGTTCTACTCGTTTTGTTTCTTCAAAGAAATGAATTGCTCTCATTATTGCACGGTCATTTGCCACATCATTTTTGACTTCATTTATTTTACTTAACAAATCTTCCAAACTAGTTTCTGACAGTTGAGAAACACCCAATTTTGATGCTACTGTTTTCATCTCTTGAGGGATTTCACTATATTCATGGCTCAAGTCTGCATGACCTTTTCCAGTGTTTACAATAACAATGTCATAACCGAATTTTTCAAAATCTAAATCAATTTTCTCATAATTCAATTCATTTTCGAAATGAAGCAAAATTGCTCCTCCAACAGCACAAGCCATCTGATCCATTAAGCCAGAAGCTTTACTCCAAAATTTATTTTCTGCGAACTGACCGATTTTTGCATATTGAGTATAGCTTAATTTATTATCGTTAAAGAAATAATTAATCATTGAACAAATTAACATTTCAAAAGAAGCAGATGAGCTAACCCCTGCCGAACTAATTACTTGTGTAGATATATAAGCAGAAAAACCAGACACTTTATATCCAAATTCTTGAACAGCTTTTACCATGCCGGCAACTAAGGATACCGTACCTTGATTTATCGGAATGGAATCAACCGCAGTAACGTCTACAACAATTTTTCCTGCATATCCCTCACTAATGATTTCAATCGTATTGCATCCATTTGGATATGCAGCTCCAATCGTATCCATTGTAATACTGCCGGCAATCACTTTTCCTCCATTGTGATCTGTATGATTTCCGATAACTTCTGTTCTACCAGGTGCAGTGAAAAATTCCACTTTATTATTTCCATATGATTTTTCATAATTTTTTGCTAAAGCTTCAAAACGCATAAGGCTGATTATGCCATCTCCATAAACCTGCTGGAGTGTTTGACTACTTGGAAGTCTCATTATAAAAATCTCCTTTCTCTTTTCGATTCGTATCCTTTATTTTTCGCTTACCGTAATATGGAAAAAGAAATACAATACTTTATATTTTACATATCTTTCTTGTCGAAACCATAAAAAACATGCGTAGAAAAAGGAATATATTGAGATTTTATAGGAAAGATAGTATTATATCGAGTGATATAAGTATTTTATTGCGCTTTATAGTGCATTCGCAGAGAAAGGAATCAATATTGATGCAAATCATCACCAATCAATACCAAAAAGAATTAAAAGATCATGGAAATTATCATTTTTCATTCCTAATTAGTGATGAAAGCTTATCCAAATATGAATCAGGTTCTTTCCTTTGGCATTGGCACCCCGAAATCGAGCTTACTTTATTACTTCAAGGGCAGATGATCTATAAAGTGAACAATAATACGTTTCATTTAAAAAAAGGCGAAGCTTTATTTGGCAATACCAGCGCTTTACATACAGGATATATGTATCAAAATCAAGATTGCAACTATATTTCGATTACCTTTGATCCAAAACTCATTTATGGGTATGAAAATAGTATTGTGTATATCAACTATGTAAAACCAATTCTACAGAATTTTTCTTTTACTGCAATGCATTTTGATTTATCTGAATCATGGCATTTTGATGTTTTAACAATACTAAATGAAATGATTCAAATAAACACCACAAGGTATGTGACGTATGAAATGGATATTATTATTAAACTAAACCAATTTTGGCAGCTACTGTTTTTGCACAATGAATTCCTTCAAACGATCACGCCATATGATAAACGCAACTATGATCGAATTCGCTCTGTCTTGTCCTATATTTCGGAAAATTATTCATCAAAACTAACACTTGAAGACATCGCCAATCATATATATATCTGCAAAAGTGAATGTTGCAGAATATTTAAACGCTATATGAAAGTGTCACTATTTGAATTTATCATAGAATATAGGATTGAGAAAAGTGTGGACTATCTTTTAGGCACGAAATATTCTATTACTGAAATAGCAGAAATAATTGGATTTAATGATTCCAACCATTTTTCAAAGGTATTTCATAAATTAAAAGGGAATTCTCCAACTCAGTATCGAAAATTAATGGTAAATCAAACGTTGAAAACGTCGGATCCTAAGATGTGATCAAAATTCAATGCGGACATTTTCCCAGACTTCTACACAGCCAGCAGCGGCTGTCTGTTCTGCTGTGAAAGCCGCTGGGCACGTAAAATAGAATTACATACCGGGATTATATTCGCTCGTTTGCTACTATTCCTTACTGCGCTTTTTCAGTACCACAGCAAGAATAATACCTGTAATCAGCATTATGATACCAACAACCATAATAACCGTACCCATAATGGAGACAGGGTTGTTTGTTGCCATATTCGAGAAAGTGCTGTCCATCTGCGTTCCGTGTTGATCGAAATAGATAGTATCACTGGGAAACCCACCGGCAGTAATACCAAAAAAGCTGCTGCTGAACATTCTGCGCACAAAATATCGTGCCAACGCGCCAATACCTGTAAAAGAAGCACCTGCCACTGCCAAATACACACCAAACAGCCACCCGTAGCGCCTCAGTAAGCGGCCAATCGCATCCGGCAGCGAATCCACCCAAGTGGCTTTTGTCGCCGGTTGGGCCTCGGCTGCCGGGGGCTCAGCAGCTTCTTCCTCTGGCTGGTCATCACAAAGCAGCCAATCCGTGGTCACACCAAATGCATTTGCTAAAAGCAGCAGTTTATTTATCTCTGGCACTGCATCACCAGTTTCCCATTTGCTGATGGCCTGGCGAGATACAGCAATCTGCTCGGCAAGCGCCTCTTGGGATAACCCGGCTTTCTTCCGGCAATATAGTATTTTTTCTTTTAACTTCATACTGAACTCCTCTCGACTGATTTTCTTTTTTTAGCTTATCATAAGCATGGTTGCGGAACAACCGACAAAAGCTTGAAAAAGCGCAACCGACAGTTGCTGAGTAGAAAAAACGCACTTCTTTTAATTGAATAAGTATAATCATCCGTAAAAGTCAATTATCATCGAAATTGGAGCTGCAGTAAATAATTCAGAAAGTATGATCCAGTGGAACATGCGGAGAAAAATGTTTACGATAGGTGCGTGGGGTTATTCCGTATTGTGATTTGAATTGGAAAGTAAAATTGCTGTTATTGGGGAACCCCGCTTGCGTCCCGATTGAATTTATTGAATGATTCGTCATTTGAAGCAATTCACAGGCTTTCATCAACCGATGTTTTTTTAAATATTCATGGGGAGTGTATCCCATTTCTGTTTTAAAAATTCGAATAAGCTGATTCTGAGAAACATAGTATTTTTCACATAGTTTCGATAATTGAATCGGTTCTGAGTAGTGTTGCTCTATATAAGTTGTCATTTTATTCGGCAAATTTGTAAAAGAAGAGTTTTCCATCGAATTGAAAAAAAGGCCTTTTATTATTTCATGCAGCAATTCGAAAATCTTCATCGATACTTCTAATTCATATTGAAATTTACTTTCATTTTCAAGGGAAATCAGGTATTTTATTTTTTCAAGATAATTAACCCTATTGCCCATGGTAAAAACGGTGTCATGTTCCTCTAAAATATTGGATACCGATTGTAATGCGGATATTCCATATAAATTGATCCAATAAAATTCCCAATGCGAACCTTGTAAAGTAAAATATTCCATTGGTGTTTCCGGTGGGACAAGGGCAACCGTCCCTTCCGAAAGAGGATAGGTTTCTTTATTTACATGCAGGATCCCATTCCCTCCTACCGTAAAAATCAACAAAGATCCCTCAATGCCATCTTGATAGTTTTG
Source organism: uncultured Oscillospiraceae bacterium (assembly GCA_964549475.1). GTDB lineage: Bacteria > Bacillota > Clostridia > Saccharofermentanales > UBA5734 > JBBQKF01. The sequence goes on along the minus strand of CAZJXH010000022.1, from coordinate 13,353 downwards.
ATGATAAATGGAGTTGCAATCATGCCATCCGACTGTTTGGAAGTAATTTAGGAATTTAATTGCTTTCTGCGTTGGAATATAGCTATTCATCCGTACTTTTCCATATTTTTCATTTGCAATATACATATATTTGTCCTCATACTATCGAAATATCACCCTGTGATTTGTATTTATTTTGATTATAGCATATTGTGGTATACATTTTTGTTTTTCTATTCTATGATCAGGGTAATCGCTTACGAAAAGAAATGGAGCATGATATAAAATGCATTTAACATCACATGACCGTATTATGCGGATATTCCAAAACAAAGAAATTGATCGGCCGAGCCTCAAATTATGGGGAGCCTCAACCCATCCGCTTCTTCTTCATCCGGCCTATCGTCCGGTCTGCGATCTTGCCATAGAGAAAAGCGACTTATTCGTCCCGGCCGACTCCCCTTTTGATATTTATTATGGAAGAAACCGGGATAGTCAGATAAATTATGAAATGAAAGATACTCACAATCCGGCATGGAAAGACAAGATCATTACTTTTCACACTCGCCAAGGAGATTTACGCGGTATTGAACGGATATCGACAGTGGGAGAGCCATCCTATATTGTTGAACATATGATAAAGGACCCAAATGATTTTAAGAAGCTTCTCTCCATTGAGTATGAACCATTTGATTTCCGAGTTGATGATTTTTTAGCGAAGCAGGCAGCTGTAGGGGATCGCGGTGTTGTTCTTTTCAATGTGGATCATGCCGGATATGCTTTGCAGCGGTTGATTGGTTCTGAAAATCTTGCCTATTTCAGTGTGGATTATCGGGAAGAATTGGATGAAATGATACAGGTATTTTCGAAACGGATCCGTGAACACGTTCGAAGTGCGATTGCATCTGGAATCACAGGTCCATTTCAATGGGTCGGTCCGGAATTATTCGTTCCACCATTAATGTCACCAGCTGATTTTGATGATTTTGTGCTTCATTATGACAAATTACTATGTGATGATATTCATCATGCGGAAGGGTATGTATGGGTGCACTGTCATGGAAAGGTTGCGAATTTTATTGAACGGTATATTGATATGGGAGTCGATATTCTGAATCCTTTGGAACCGCCGAAAAATGGTGATGTCAATCTGGCGGCGGTTATTGAAAAATATCAGAATCGAATCGGCTGGGAGGGAAATATTGAAATCCAAGAAATCATTCAAGGAGATCCTGAACAATTAAAGGAGTCTATCTATTCCTGTGTAGACGCTGGAAATAAAAGTGGCCGTTTCGTTTTATGCCCCTCGGCTGGATTCATGGAATATCCACTTCCTTCCAAACAATATATTGATAATTTATTATTCTATTTGCAGTACGGTTGGGAATGTGTAGAGCGATGCAGAAAATAGAGAGGAATCGAATTTATAAATAAACCGCTTTTTTCTCCATGGACGACTGTAAAATCGATTCCAGAACTTTAACATTATGGAATGTATCATTATGGCTGATCCCGGGCCTGCGCCCTTTCAGGATACAATCATTAAAATGTTCGATTTCCAGTGTATATTGATTTTTGCTCTTCATTTTGATTTCTTCGATAACACCTTGTTTTTCTACAATGATTCTGTTTTCTTCTTCCGGTAAAAAGGCGCAAGGCACCTCTATTCTGCCGGAAGTCCCCGTCACTTCATATTTATTGGTAAGAAAACGATTGAATCCACTTGCAATCATCCCCTTTATTCCACTTTTGAATTCTAAAATCGCAACTGAATCGATATCAACCCCTTTTCCATTATCTAAAAAAGCAGATGCTGCAAAAACCCGGAAGGGTTCTTCTCCCGTCAGATATCGAATAATATTCACACAGTAGCATCCAACATCATATGTGCATCCACCAGCCAATTCTTTATTAAATATCACTTTGTCTGATATTGGTTCAAAAAAAGAAAAATTGGCATATATGTTCTTCATGTCGCCAATTATTCCATTATCAATCAACTCTTTTACTTTAATGGTTTTGGGATTAAACCGATACATAAAAGCTTCCATCAGCAAGACATTGTTTGCAATACTCACCGTTTGCATTTCAATGACGTCGCCGGATTTTTCAGCCATTGGTTTTTCGCATAAAACATTTTTACCCGCTTTCATTGCAAGAATCGACCAGTCTTTATGCAATGAATTCGGCAAAGAGATATATACCGCATCGATATTCGGGTCTTTTAGCATTTCCTGATAGCTATCGTAAACTTTTTCAGGATGAAAAAGGGTGGAATATTCTTTCGCCTTGTTTTTGGACCTGCTGGAGACAGCATAAAGGGTTGCATTCTCTGCCTGCAGGATGGCGGGTATTGTTGCGGTTTTTGCGATATCGCTGCAGCCCAGTATTCCCCAGTTGATTTTATTCTCTTCCATCTTTTTATCTCCTCTTCATATAACAAATAAACTGCAATGTATCCTGCGCTATTTCATTGATAAAGGTTTCTACAAAAAGGAATTCAGCTGTTTTTAGCGGCTTTTGCCAGCATATGCAAATTGGCATGAGGAGTATCCGGAGTGATTTCACACCCGGCACTCAAAATAAACCTGGGCTGTTTTAATCCAATCAGTTCTTTTGCCTTTTGATCGATCTGTTCCTCCGTTCCATTTTTGAGAACCCCCACCGGGTCGATATTTCCCTTAATGCAAACAGAATCGCCCACCAGATCAAAGGCTTTTCTCATATCCACCAGAGAGTCAATATTGATAATATCGAATTGGATTTTCCCGGCGCACTGTAGAACATGCCAGGCATCCCCGCAAATGTGATATTTCAGCTTCACATCAGAATGTTTTTTAATTTCATCGACTAATTTTTTCGTGTATGGAAAGATAAATTTTTCATAAAAGTCGGGCGATACCATGGATGCGATCGCATCGCCTATTCCAATCACATCCGCACCGGCCTTTGCCTGTTCTAAAGCGAATTTGACCCCTAATTCCGTGGAAAATTCGAGAATTTCTTGAATGAATCCGGTATCTTCGTAAAAATCGATCATGAATTCATTTAAATCGTATAATGCGCCTGCGCTTTGCAAGGGGGCTTCTATCCATCCCGATACCGCTTTCTCGTTCTTAAAATAATTTTTCGCTGCCCGGATTCCTTCTATTTTATCAACAAGCCTCTTGCTGGTGCTGATATCCGGAACCTTGAACGCAAATTTTTTTTTATTTTCTACCGCGTATTTTTTCATAATTGGCAGATCATTTTCAGGAAACTCCAATATAGCCCCGCAAGCGGAAGCCTCTCGATAAGGATCGGAATCAATGGTAACCGCGTCCAGCTCAAAATCCTCCGATGTTTCGATCTGTGCTTTCATCAATTCCCTGTAATCTTGACAAAAATTCGAATAAGGAACATTGGAATATTTTGCAGAAAACCGCATGACAAACGGCCAGACCGGAGTTCTATCCACCGTTTTCCCGGCAATGGCATTCATGATTCTTTCGTATCCGTTCATTTCATTCCGCCTCCATCTGATGGCATTCGTATAAAACAATTTAGCGAGTCAATCGATTGGCTGTCTGTCTGTCTGTCTGTCTGGCTTGTTTCTTATTGATCCTGTTGCCATTCTCCTTTTCGATGGTCTCCGCTTTCTGAGAACCGATCATTTCTTCAAGCCAAATCCAGCATCCGATACAGATTGATTTCTCGGATGATTTGTTGATCGACTGTTTTACCATTCATGATTCTGTATTCCTTCATTATATTTAGTTAGGTTGCCTAAATATTAGTATTAAAATCAAGCATTGTCAATACCTATTTAGAAATATAGGGACGGTTCTTCTGTTTCATTTTCTTATGTTTATGAAACAGAAGAACCGTCCCTATGTTTCACCTAAGTTTTACTGAAAATCAATATAAAGCTTTAACAAAAATGTACGATATAATATATGAGCAAAGAATTGCTCTCGGATTCTCTTATCGATTTCTTCATAAATCATCTAAAAAATCAATATTAAAAATGGCACGGATGTCAAATAGCAAATGTCAAGGAGGACAATATGCGTATTCAAAACAACCTTATGGCAATGAACACTCAAAGAAGCCTTACCCTTAGTGTGAACGCAGGAGCGAAAGCCATGGGCAAATTATCATCCGGTTTTCGAATTAATTCGGCAGCCGATGATGCAGCAGGCTTATCCATTTCAGAAAAAATGAGATCTCAGATCCGTGGCCTGGGTCAGGCATCAAGAAACGCCCAGGATGGCATCTCGATGATACAGACCGCAGAAAGCGCGCTTGCAGAGACTCAGAGTATTTTACAGAGAGTCCGGGAATTGGCGGTTCAATCCGGCAATGATACAAACTCTGCTGCAGATCGCGCAGGAATCCAAAGCGAGATCAATCAGCTGACTTCAGAAGTCAATCGAATCGGAAACACAACCTCCTTCAACACAAAAAACCTATTACGGGGTGGAACCATAACAGATCCCGCCCAGGTTGCCTTTACTGCCGCGAACGGGATCAGCGGTCTTAGCATCGCTGCGGGTTCGTCTCTGGACGGCGCATACTCCATTCTTATAGAGTCAGGAAATGTCAAGACTGTAAACGAGGCGGGTGGTGCGGCTACGAATGTAACCGTAGCAACAAATTCGGTTCTCACGGACGGTGTTCATAGCATTGTCACGACATTTGAGAAAAACGTCGCTTTTACCGCCGGAAGTACCGGAGTCACTGGAGTTGCCTATACCGGAACGGATAATGCGGCCATACAGAATGGTTATACCATAAGCGTGACCGAGACAGCCGGAGGAGCTGCGATCGGAGCGACGGATATTTCTGCAGGAACGGCAACGCTTGCGGCTCCACCCATTACATTTTCTGCAGATCCGAACGGTATAACAGCCGATCAGGCCGGAGATTATCGTCTTCGATTTTATTCTACCGCAAGCAGCGGTATGTTCGTCCTGGAAAAAAATAATGCCGGAAGCTGGAGCCAGGTTTTATCAGAGCAGGGTAATTTTTCTAGTGGAACAACCACCTCGCGAGTTGCTGTCGGAAATCTTCTGCTCACGGCTCAACCGCCTGTATCGGGAGCATTTGGCGTCGGGGATACCATTGAATTCACCCTTACCGAAAATCTGTATGATATTGAAATTCTTGACGCAGGCAGCGCACAGGTTGCTTTGACTTCAAATGTCGCTGCAGGTACAGCCGGGCCCGTCGCAGTCGGTGATTTTGCATTGTCACTCGGCGTATTGCATACCGCTTCGGATACAAGTTTTGATTTATCCGGCGGATGGACCGCCGAGCTCGACGGCGGCGCATCACATTTATATGACGGCGGAGATACGGTGGATTTTGGCAGCGGCCTTACCGCACAGGTCGCAGCATCTGCAGGTACAACAACATTCACGACAGCTATTTCAAATAAAGCCACCTTACAAAAGGCCGGCGTAGATGTCGCCGGCGCATCCGATATTGCCATAACAGCCAATCAGACAGGCATTGCCTTGGGAATAGATATTACAATGGATACTGGAGCGACAATAACGGCTGGTACGGTTGCAATCACCGCTACCGCCGCTGTAGGAAGCGAAACTTTTTCCGTCGCGCTTAAAATCGGAGCGAATCAAGGAGAATATTTGAGTCTCAGCATCGATGACATGCGGGCGAATGCGCTGGGTATTTCCGGAACAGGGGCTGCAGGCGCAGGAGGCGCCACTTTCGCATTGACCGGCGCCTTGTCAGACACAGCCGGAACAGAGTATGCACTTGATGTATCCGATGGGAAAAAGGCATTAGCGGCAATCAGTGTCATTGACCAGGCAATCGCAAAAATTTCCGCAGGCAGGGCAAAACTTGGTTCTATGCAAAACAGGCTCGAGCACACAATTAAAAATCTGGATACATCAGCCGAAAATACCCAGTCTGCTGAATCCCGCATCCGGGATGCCGACATGGCACAGGAAATGATGGTATACACAAAATTCAATATTCTCCAGCAGGCATCCACCGCAATGCTTACACAGGCGAATCAAGCGCCCCAGGCTATTTTACAATTGCTTAAATAACAAGTCATCCTTGAAGCTATTAAGCTTTACATGTAGCGGACATTAAGCGCTTCTCGTACTGTTCTTTCAAGTGCCGCATGCCTTTCAGGCTTTCTTCCAGTCCGCCCGGCCGGTTCCTTGCGAGCCAGAGTTTCCGGTGGTTTTCCATGATCTCGTCCATATCAGAAATCATACCGATAGCGGTTTCATCGATCCGCTCGCATGGCGCTCCCGATTTCAGCAGAATTTTCAACTTGGCTAATCGAGCGCCATGCAGAACAATCCTGCAGGTATTCCTTAATTCCCCGTCCACCAATACCGCATCCGGAGAATGCATTTCCGCAAAGTCGAGCCGTTTCACGATCTCTTCAATATAAATCCCTATGTTCGTGAAAACCGATTCGTCAACCCCTTCTAACGGTTTCATCTCATCCAGATCGGAATATAAAATTTTCGAAATCAGCGTACGGTTGAAAATTTTACAATTCTCCAATAAATAGTAATTTCCCATGTCCAAAATGTTTTGAGTCGTTGCCTTCTTTTTATCCATAAAAATAAATTCGTCCAGATAACCGCCGATATCCATGTCCCTGTTGTTTTGGATATTCCAGCTCAATCCGGCGCCATATGCATAGGAAGCATAGCTTATGGGCTGATACTGCCAGTGTCCTTTGTCTCCCCAGTCCGTATTTAAAAACCCGGCTGCTCCGTTTTCTCTCCCGTGAACCGCCGCGCTCACCAGATTCGCCTTCATGTTCTCCGTCCTTCCAGCGATCGAGTTCCAGCTGCTTGTTCCCGGACACACATAGAAAGGGATGCCTGCTTCTTTGTACTTGCCGCAGTTTTCATGGTAAGGATGCTCCTCCTCATACCCCCATTCAAGCGCGATCATGTCCTTTGGAAGCGCATGGATCAGCTCCGGATACTTGATGATGATATCGCCCCAGAACATCATGGTCTTGTTTCGCTGTTTCACAGAATGATAAATTTTCAGTAAATAATCCAAATAAACGCGTCCGGTTCCGAATCTCCCGCAGGCTTCCTTGCTTTTGCCCTCGCCAAGCTCAAAGGACTCATCACAGCCCACGTTGAAAAACGCCGAAGTAAAATTCGGTAAAAGATCGTTGTACAGTTTTTGAACCAATTCCAATGATTGCGGATCAAGCGGGTTCAGCGTACCGGCCGGTTCATGCGATCCGTAGGTGTCAATATAGCCGTTCGGCGATTCAGCAAGATTTTTGAATTCTTTTCTGGCAAGCCAGGGACTCATATGGCCAAAGCTGTTTTGATTGGGTACAAGCTGGATGTATCGTTCCCGGCAATACCGGTCCAGTTCGATCATCTCTTCTCCTGTGACAGGAGTGCCGGTCTTCCATCCTTCCGGGAAAGACGGATAGGCGAACGAGAAGCCCTCGATATACAACTGGAGTTCATTCAGTTTGATATCCGCCATGAAATCGATCATGTCGAACAAAGTCTTCATGGTTGGAATTTTATTTCTGCTGATATCGATCATGATTCCCCGGTTTTTAAAGTCCGGCTCATCCACGATCCGCAAGCAGGGGATTCTTTTCCCGCTCTGCCTGATAATCTGTTTTAATGTGCTGACCGCGTGAAATGCCCCTGCGGCATCGCCATACAGAACGATTATCCGGTTTTTTGCCACTTCAATCGAGTAGGCTTCGCCGGACAGAGAACCGGACCGGTCAAACCGTATCACTCCGTCCCATTCCGGTTGGATCAGCCTGTCAGATTCTGATCGTATCAGTTTACCGGTTTCCGGATTTTCACCAAGACAAATCGGTAATTCCAGGTTGGTATCCGATCGGATGATTTCTTTCAATCGCTTCGCAATCGTAAAAACAATGTCTTTATCCTGTATGGGAATTGATAGGAATTGTCCCTGTCGGAGATTGAATCCCCCGTCGTCAAATTCCATTTTTCTTGGAGATGGTACGATAACAATGCCTTGTGTCACTTGATTTTCCTCCTGTAACAAATTTCAAGGAAGGTGGAACATGGGGACGGTTCTTGCGTTGCATAAACAAAGCAAAATGCAACACAAGAACCGTCCCCATGTTCCACCTATCTTCCACTGACGCTTCATTCCGGTTTGATTGGAATTGTTTATCCCTTTATCGCGCCAGAGGTCATTCCCTCGATTATTTTCTTGTTGAACCCCAGATAGATAATGATCACAGGAAGAATCGCCAGCGTGAGCGCGGCCATTTTCATCGGATAATTCGTAGAAAATTGAGAGCTGAAATTCAGAAGGCCGATGGGTATGGTTTTTAATTTTTCATTGTTCACCAGCACCAGGGCAAAAGGAAACTCATTCCATTTGCTGAAAAACTGCAGAATGGCGATCGTAGTCAATATCGGGGTGCACAAAGGCATGATGATTCGAAACAACATTCGCAAAAACCCGCTGCCGTCGATCATCGCCGCTTCTTCCATTTCTTTGGGAATACTGGTCATAAAGCTTTCCACCAGGAAAACCGAAAAAGGCAGGCCGAACGCGACATATGGAATAATCAGCGTAAACCGCTGGTCGAACAGTCCAAGGCTTTTAAACTGGATAAATAAAGGGATCAGCAATGCAGGAATCGGGATCAGCATTCCAAAAAGGAACGTGTAATAAATGAGATTCCTTCCTCTGAATTTAAACCGGGAAAGAAAATACCCGGTGATAAACGCAATCAGCATCACAAAAGCAAGCGAAATAAACGCATTGAACATGGAGTTGATCGTATAGGTCCCCATATGGCTGATTCGAAACGCATCGACATAATTTTTAAAAATCATCGTTTCCGGGAGAGTGATAATCGACCGGTTGAATTCCGCAGACGTTTTGAAAGAGGAATAGATCATCCATATGACCGGATAGATGCATGTTATGGTAAATATCATCAAAATAGCATTCACACTGAGCTCCCCCAGTGATTTTCTGATTTTACTGCTGCTCATTTTTACTGCCCCCTGTCACTTTCTTGATGATATAAATCAGAGCGAGACTCAGTACAAGAATGCCTACCGAAATCGCATTCCCGTAATCGATCCGGCCTTGCGTAAAGGACTTGCTGTAAGCATACATCGCCATCACCGTCGAGCTGGTTCCGGGCCCTCCGCCTGTCATGACATAAATGTGCTCGAACGCCTGCATATTGCCCGATATGCAAAGGATCAGACAGACCATGAGCGTGTTTTTAATCAATGGGATGGTGATTTTTGTCAATTTGGTCCACCCGTTGACGCCGTCGATTTCCGCCATCTCCAGAACCGATCTGTCAATGCTGCTCATTCCGGCCATGATAATGATCATATAGTAGCCAATATATTGCCAGATAATGGGGATGCTTAAAAAAGTAACAACATATTTCGGGTCATCCAGCCATGGAAGGATCATAAAATCCAGCTTTAGCGCCCTTAATGCAAAATTGATCAGCCCGTAATCGTTGTTGTACAACATTGTCCAAAGAAATCCAACAATAACCGTGGAAAGCACAGCGGGGAAAAACATCACCCCTCTGTGAAAATTTTTAAAATGAACAAACCGGGTATTCAGAAAGGACGCAAATATTAACGCGATGCCGATCTGTCCGATGATGCAAAGAACCGTAATAATCATATTATTCATAAATGAATGCCAAAAAATGGAATCCGTTATTAATTCCTTATAATTTGCCAATCCGACAAATGTGTCCATCCGCATGCCCTTAAAGCTATAAAAGCTGTACCGCAGAGAACCAAGCAATGGTACTATTACAGAAAAAACATACCACAACACTCCAGGTCCCAATAATAATATAAAAAGCTTTTTGCTGGGACGCAGCATTTTATTATCCATTCGCTATCTCCCTTACATGAAATCCGGCGTTAACGTCAGACACCTCACAGTAAAATCGCTGTGAGGTGTCTTAAACTCAATCGTTCTTATTTCTTAACTGTTTTTTCGTACTCCGCCTGGATTCTTTTTCCCAGATCAACCGGAGTCACGGTATTGATCATAAGCTCCTGGATTCCTTTGCTCATCACATCGATCACACTGGGGTCGAATACGAGATCATAGGTCACACAGAATGGAACCGTGTTCAGGTAATTAAAAAATTCAACTTGAAGAGGAGCCAGTTTACTCTTGTCATAATCGGATCCGATGTCAATCGCACAAGGGCTTCCGCCAGAGAGAACCGTATTGCCGGATTCTTTGCTGATCAAGGTTTTAAGCCACTTCACCGCTGCATCTTTTTGACCGTCTTTCAGTTTTGAACTGATCGCATAGGCCCAGCCGCCATTGCCGCCGGCTGTATAATTTGCGACTTTTCCGTCTTCGACATCCGGAATTCCTGTCACATGAATATCCTTTAATACTTCCGCAGGACAGTCATTGAGGATGGACGCGATCGCCCAGTGGCCTTCGATAAACATGGCAGCCTTTTTGTTGTAGAAAGGCACGCGCTGTTGCTGATAGTCAATGGAATTCAAGTCTTTGTTGAAAACATCCAGTTTAGCAAGCTCCTGGAGCAAGGTAAGGGATTTTACAAAATCCGGATCGGTGAATTTTGCGCCAGTGTGGTCTACAATACTTTGATTCCAGTCATTTCCTGTGTATCTGCTTCCGATCGCACTAATATAGCAGGATTCCACAAGCCAGTTTCCCTTGTTTCCAAGAGATATCGGGGTGTACCCCTTTGCCCGGATTGCTTTAACGGAGTTCTTCAGTTCCGTCATTGTTTTGGGAGGGCCGTCAAGTCCGCATTCTTTCAGAATCGCCGCATTATAGAAGAGCAAGGTTGTCGAACCGCCTTCTTCGAGACAGATTCCATAGGTTTTTCCAGCAATTGTAAAATTATTGATTGCTGTAGGTTTGATTATTTTTTTCCATGCGGCATCTGCGTTGATCACATCCGTCAGATCCATGACAAGACCGCTTTCAACAAAGCTTTTGTTCCAGGATCCCAGCACGTGGAAAATATCCGGCAATTCATTTCCTGCTGCCAGTATTTTTGCCTTGTCGTTATAAGGTTCGGCGGCAACTGCATCGACAGTGACCGTAACATTTGTATTTTCCTTCGAATATTTATCCACCGCATCATAAAACGCCTTGTCTCTGGAATCTTTTGCTGCATTTTCCTTCATCTGTGTGGTAAATATTTTCAACATAAGCTTTTCGGTTGACGCAACGCTTGCAGTGGATGATTGCGAGCTCGCGCTTCCTGTGCCGGTAGGGGTGCTTTTGCATGCTGATACCGAAATCAGCATTGAAGCAGAAAGTCCGATACTCAATAGTCTGAATGCTATTTTCATAATTATCCTCCAATATTATGTTTTAAGACATACAATGATATTTTTTAATTCCACGTCAAAGTAGAACTGTACACATGGTAACGCCGGGTATTATCCAGGATCCATCTTCTTTACTATACCGTTTATAATCACCACCTTGCTATGAATTGCACAAACTTTGCAATCAATGGATCAACCTTCTCAGAATTTAGAAAATCAAAGTATACAGGCATCAACAAAGGAACCATTGTCCATTCATGACATGATGGATGAATCCTCTGTTTTAATAAAATCGGCGGTGCTCATGATCATTTTTTATTCAAGCGGTTTGGGTGTCTTGCAGATTCTTTGACGTAAAATCTATACTTTCATTATATAAGTCCTTTGAAAATATAAACAGGTGAAAATCTATACTTCTATCCGAAATTTATACTTCTTTCCTAAAAAGATGCGGTTCCACGGCCATTCTTATATTCAGTATGACTGCATCCGACATATTTTCTGAAATTGTATGAAAAGTGCTTATAGTCATTAAACCCTACTTTTTCGGCAACTTCATATGTTTTCAGGCTGCCGTCGGTCAGAAACTCTTTCGCCTTTTCGATTCTGTATTTATTGAGCCATTCGATAAAATTCTCATTTGTCTCTTTCCGGAATACCCTGCTGAAATAATTGGGTGTCACGTGAACTTTCTCCGCAATAATCGTAAGACTCAAGGATTCATTATAATGTTTCATCAGATAGTCGATTGCTATTTTGACAATATTTTTGTATGTCTCGTTTTTCCCGTTTTGAATCATGTCAATGATCTTCCCGGTCACCTGGATTATCCAGATTTTAACGTCATCGACAACTTCACATTTTTCGATTTCATTGAAAAGGTCGAATTGCATTTCCAGGCACCCTTCCATGCCGATTCCCATTTCTTCCATTTCCCGGAAAGCCGCCAGAAGCAATTGAAGGGATATGTTCTTAATGCTACTGAAATCCGCCTTCATGGACACAAAGCGGTCAAACAGGCGGTTATACAAATCATTTGTTTTGTTCTGATCGATTAATCTCAGACAAAGGATCAGCTCTTTCTCCTCATTGCTGTAACGTTGAAGGAATCCGGAACCCGCCATCTCATTTTTCCCGGTGATATCCTTGATGTGAATAACGGTATTTTTCCCTTGATAAATCCGGTTTCTCAATGCTTTGAATGCTTCATCATAGGACTCAAAAACGGCGCAGATATCCTTCTTTTCATTTCCTATGCCGATCGAAGTCGATATTTTGAGATCTCTTGAAATCAAGGATTGTATTTGTTTGCAAACACGAACAATCGAAAAATCAGGATACCCTGTATTGATGATTCCGACGAAAAGGCCCATTTCATTTTTGCAGAGAAAGCCTTTCGCATAGGATGTCAAAGTCTGTTCTGCAAGGCAGAGTACAGAATCAAGGAGTTCTTCCTTTTTCTCCGGAGTCTGGTTGTCAATACAAAGAAAGTAGTCATCAATGGCAAGGATGAAAACTTGATAGAGGGGTCCGCACAGGTCCATATCAAGCGTTTTCGCCTTTCTGAAAATCTCCTCCCGGTGAATCGGGCTGCAGGATCCATCGGTCAATCGATGGATCAGTTTCTCGCGGATAACCGGCAAATTTTCCTGTACAAACAGTTCAAAGGATTTTTCTTCCTGCGCTTTTCTTTTTTCGTTGTTGATCTCTTCTTCCAATACTTGTACGATTTTGATCAGTTCCTCCGCTCCGATGGGTTTGAGAACGAACTTGGAAACTTTGAATTCGATTGCCTTTTTGGCATATTCGAATTCGCCATAGCCGGTTAATATGACCAGTTTAACTGCAGGCATCAGTTCGATCAGGTTTCTTGAAAGCTCCAGTCCATCCATCAAAGGCATCCGGATGTCCGTAATTACGATATCCGGTTTTAATTTTTTGAAAACCTCCAAGGCTTCCACTCCATTGGAAGCCTCTCCTACGATCGCTACATCATAACTGCCCCAGTCAATTGACTTGATGATACCTTCCCGGATCACGGCTTCATCATCCA
>CAZJXH010000021.1:0-23729 GCA_964549475.1 uncultured Oscillospiraceae bacterium | reverse complement strand
GAAGAAATCCGGTACAGAGGTCTGCCGCGAGATTCGCAAGACAAAGCAGATTCCGATCATCATGCTGACTGCGAAAGGCGAAGAGATCGACCGTGTCCTCGGATTGGAACTGGGCGCGGATGATTATATCGTCAAGCCGTTCAGTCCGCGTGAGGTTATTGCAAGGATCAAAGCCGTTCTCCGCCGTTTTGTCGAGAAAGGCACATCCAGTTCCATTTTGCGGTTTGAAGGATTGGAGATCAATCTGGACAATTATCAGATCAAATTGAACGGAACCACCGTTCCTTGCACGCCGAAGGAAGTCGAGATCTTGCATCTGCTGGCATCCAACCCGGGACAAGTATTCGACAGGGAACAGATTCTGACCCAGATCTGGGGATATGACTATGTCGGCGATACCAGGACGGTGGACACCCATATCAAGAGAATCCGTCACAAACTCGTTTCTGAAGAGGGTTCCTGGGCGCTGATCACGGTTTACGGGGTCGGATATAAATTCGAAATTTCAAGATAAGCCCCCCGGTAAACAATGCAATCTCTTACGAAAAGATGATTTGTTGATTTATAGATATTATGATTTATATATTAAACATACTAGATGGAGAATTACGGGGATGATTCTGTTGTGTGAGGGTTTTCAATGCTAAAAAGTGTTTTTCTGCGCAAAATTCTGGCTTTAGTTGTCTCAACGGTGCTTTTATTCTCCTTACTGACTTCTGCTTCCTATTTTTTCGTTTCGCGCAGCATAACCTATTCCATGAAGGCAAAGGAATTGGAACCCAATGCGGATGACATTGCCAACTATGCGCTGCTATTCCTGAACGGAGATATTTCAGCGGATGCTTTCACCCAGCTTGCCGCTTCCTCCTCTCTGGGTGCCTGGGTGTTATTTCTGGATGGCAGCGGTCAATTGGTCATGTGGATGAATATCCCGAAATCCGAGAATCCGGACGATAACTCAATCATTGAGATCTCCAGCAAAACCAGCGAGGTTCTCCAGGGTAAAAAAGTTAAATTTACAGGTACGATTCAAAACAATCAGACCAATGAGAAAACCAAAATGATGATTGTCGGTGTGCCGATTGTTAAAAACAATGCCGTAGTCGGTGTTATTTTCCTTATGAAGAAATTGGAAGAAGTGAATGCCGGTGCGGACAGCATGACCGGCGCCCTGGTTCTGTCCACCTTCATCTGCCTTATTCTGATGATTTTCCCGACGATTTATGCAGGAAGCCGTATCATCAAGCCATTGAAACAAACCCGTGACGTCGCTCTCGCCATGGCGAACGGGAATTTCTCCGTTCGGGCGGATACCAAGGTAAAGGGAGAGATCGGCGATCTGGCCGCATCCTTCAATCTTCTTGGCGAACGGCTGGAGATGACCATATCGGACCTTGTCCTCGAGAAGAACCGTCTGATGCGCGTTCTGAACGGATTGGCAGAGGGAATCATCGCCGTTGATATCCATTGCAACGTTACCCATGCGAATCCTGCGTTGTGGAAGCTGATTCACTATCATCAGCTCGGACAGTCTTTTGACAATCTGCCTCAAGACAACGAACGCGCACTGATGCTTCGGCCGAAAGACCCCCAGTTTATCCGGCAGCAGCTGATCGCCGACGAGTCGGTCTGGAACGATTTCAGAAGTGTGATTCTTACCAGGATTCCCATCACAAGGGACATGGCCCATCAAGAAAGCATTATCCGCGTCATGATCACGCCGATTGAGGATGAGACCGGGAAGACCATTGGCGCAGTCGGATTGTTTCAGGATATCACCGAAGCCGAAATGCTTGAGCAGACAAGAAAAGATTATGTTGCGAATGTTTCTCATGAACTGCGCACCCCGCTCACCGCGATGAGAGGATTGATCGAACCGTTGGCGGATGGTCTTGTCAAAACCGAAAAAGACAAGAAAAGATATTATGATATCATCTTGCGCGAAACCATGCGGTTGTCGCGGTTGATCGAGGACATGATGGAGTTGTCAAGGCTTCAGGCCGGTAAGATTTCCATCGAGTCCAAGCCTTTCCTTGTTCAGGAAGTCGTTGAGGATGTTGTCGATAAATATAAGCGTACGGCAGACGACAAAGGAGTCACACTGACCATGTCGGATCATTTTCAGTCCCTTCCTACAGCGATCGGGAATGCCGATCGGGTTGAGCAGGTATTGATCATCCTGATCGATAATGCGCTTAAATTCACCCAGTCCGGTGGAAGTATTACCATTGACGCCACATTGGAGAAAACACGCATTCCTTCGAAAGTATTCATTTCAGTAAACGATACCGGAGCCGGCATCGAACCGGAGAAAGTTTCGAAAGTGTTCGAGCGTTTTTTCAAGGCGGACCCGGCCAGATATGGAACCGCTGGAACCGGGCTCGGGCTTTCAATCGCAAAAGAGATTCTAAATACCATGGGCGAGGATATTACGGTCACAAGCACACACGGAAAAGGATCCAAATTCATGTTTACCCTGTCATTGAAAAAATAAGGAGCTATATTCCTGAAATACATATTTAAAATAGCCAATCTTTCTTGATTGGCTATTTTAACATGCTTTTCTGCTATATATTCCATTTATTTAATATCAAACTGCCTATTATTTCTTATTCGGGGCTTGCACTTTTTAAAAAATATAGTATGATGATTACCTATGAATAAGTTATATAAACATCAAAACTATATATCGAAAATGATCTGCCGCATACAGAACAAGCCAGCCAGGCTTATTACGCTGAGTTTCTTTTTTGTGATTCTTGCCGGAAGTCTTTTCCTTACACTGCCTTGCGCCACAAGAAGCGGAGACAGCATTGGCTTTCTTAAAGCGCTTTTCACTGCGACTTCTGCGACTTGTGTGACAGGACTGGTTGTTGTGGACACGGCTACCACATGGAGCATCTTCGGCCAGCTTGTCATCATCGCGCTGATTCAGATCGGAGGCCTTGGAATTGTTACCATTACCACTTTCTTCTTTACCATTCTGAGGAAGAAGATGGGGTTGAAGACCATGGTGATCGCTCAGGAATGCACCTCGAGTTTCTCCTTGGAAGAGGTACGAAGTCTGCTGAAGAAGATTATCAGCGTGACCATGAGCATCGAAGCCATCGGCGGAATTATATTGTCGATCCGTTATGTCCCGCATTTTGGCTGGATCGGCGGAATCTATCGCGGATTCTATCAGTCTGTTTCTGCTTTTTGCAATGCCGGTTTTGATTTGATGGGCTCCTACTCGGGACCTTATTCGAGTCTTACCGCCTGGAACAACGACCCGATTGTCATTATTACAACCGGGCTTCTGATCATCTCCGGAGGCCTTGGTTTTGTTGTCTGGTCGGATATGCTGAATCTGAATAAAGTCAAAGGACTGAATTTCCATTCTAAAATGGTTTTGCGAATGACCGCTTTTTTTGTATTCGGCGGAATGATTTTTTTCCTGATTGCGGAGCGCGGCAATACCGCTCCGGACGCCATGGGCACCCTTCCCCCGTTTCAACAGGCCGTGGCGGCTTTTTTCCAGTCCGTCACAACCCGTACAGCCGGTTTTAACTCCATTGCACAGAATAGTCTGAACGAAAGTTCTAAAATCATGTCGAGCATTCTGATGTTCATCGGTGCTTCCCCCGGGTCCACCGGTGGAGGAATTAAAATAACTACTTTCAGTGTTATTCTCTTTTATATCTTTTCCGAAATTCGCGGGAACGGAGAAATTGTGATGCTCAAGCGAAGAATTTCGAGGGATACTATGTCAAAAGCGGTTATTATTACCATTCTTGCGCTTTCTCTGGTAATTGTCGATACGATGCTGCTTACTTTCTTCCAACGAGCCGATATCCGCAATCACGCTTTTACGACATTGGACATGCTGTTTGAAGTCACCTCCGCATTCGGAACAGTCGGCCTTTCCTCCGCAGGCACCCCCGGACTGCATTCCAGCAGCTGGATTGTCATTATCATCACCATGTTCATCGGAAGAGTGGGACCCGCGTCTTTCGCCCTTGCGTTGTCCAGCAGAGGAATAACGCCCAAAGAAAAAATTTATCCGGAAGCAAAAGTCCTCGTCGGATGATGATCAGACTCGAATTGCAAAAAAATAAACCCCTTTTTCTTTGCCTTGATGAAAGGATAAAAAAGGGGTTTTTACAGTCTCCTATTTATCAGGAATAATCCCACTGTTTTATTTTTTTACCATGTTTTTCCAGATCAGATCAAACATCTCCTGGTCGCAAATCATCAGTATTTTGTCGCCCGATCGCATATAGACATCGCCATGCGGCATCACAACACTGCCATCTTTTCGGGTGATCATGACAATACGGCTTCCACCCGGGAAAACATAATCTCGCAGCATTTTGTCGACCGCAGCGGACTTGATTGATAAGTTGAACTCAATGATGGATTTTGTTGTGTTTGCGATATCAAAGGCAATGCTCATTCCGATGTATTCCACTTCATGTTCAATGATATCAGCCAGAATTTGTGTGCTGGAAACAGGTTTATCCACCCCAAGACGGATAAACATTTCAATATTTTTGGGGTTGTTCACTTTTGAAACTGTCTGTTTGACATTGAATTTCTTTTTGGCGATTTCACAGGCAATCAGGTTGTTTTCGTCCTTGCCGGTCACCGCAATCAGGAAGTCCGCATCCTGGCAATTGGCTTGTTCCAGCATATCGATGCTGGTTCCGTCTCCATTGTAGACATCCACCTCAAAATCCGTTGCGATCTTCTCACAGATCTCTTTTCTCATTTCAATTAAAGTAATGTCATGTTTGCCTGGCTGAAGTGTTTTTACCAGATAATATGCCACTTTCCCGCCGCCGATTATAATTATGCGCATTTTAAATGCCCTTCTTTCTTATCCATAATAATATTTCTGATCGATTATCCCACTTTATTGTTGTTGTTATTGTTGCTGTGTATCATTCGAATTTAAATATTTGTCTTGCTTTATTCTTACTATTTAAATGATTATATTGTTTCAGTCTTGCAATTTGAAATAGTGATACGGTACAGTCGTGATCCCGTTCGATTATTGCAATGCTAAAAAAACCGCATGATCTTCTTTTTCAATTTTAATGCCAGGCAGCGCAAGAACCAGTTTTCCGTTGCGAAGCAGACCTGCTATGTGCTTTCCTGCAATGGTCGAAAATTCATTGATTGTCATTCCAATATATTTGTTTTCGAGATTTGATTCGGAGAAAGTGACATCGGTTCCATAAACACGATGAGAATTATCATCTGACTCATCTCCCAAAGAGCGGAGGATGGCATTAACGGTTAGCGTTGTGGAGCAGACCGTGTCCAGACCGAATTCCTCGAACAGCACTTTGCCGCGCGGATTGAAAATTCTTGTAATCACCTTTTTTACATTAAAAATTTCTTTTGCAACCTGCGACGTCATGATGTTCATGTTATCGTCCTGCGTAACCGCACAGACCGCATCGGTCTGCTCTATTCCGGCACTTTTGAGAATGTCCTTGTCAATAGGGACTCCATTGATTTTCATACAATCGACGTCCTCCGCGTTTTGCAGCAGTCGCATGTCATTTTCAATAATCACCACGTCGTTTCCACTATTTACAAGCTCTCTTGCCAGAGATGAGCCCACTTTGCCACAACCTATTACAATGATTTGCATTTTGTTTACCAGGGATTGTTGTATCCCGATTCCTTTCCTTTTAACAACTATTCTCTTTGTTTTTATTCGCAAACAGCTGTTCTCTTCTCTGTGCTGAATTTGTCTATTTTAGTCGTTTCTTTTCATTTGTTTCGATTATTCCGATTATTCCGACTGTTTCGATTGTTCCGATTGTTTCATTTGTTTCATTTGTTTCATTTGTTCTGATTATTCCGGTTGTTTCGACTGTTTCGGTTGTTTCGACTGTTTTGTCAACTCTATTCTATTCTGATTCTATTTTAATGCTAATTGCTGTTATTATCATTTTTGCAATTGCTATTGATTGCCGCTTTGATTATTCGTGGTCTTGTCTTCGATTATTACCGGTCTTGCCTTCATTGCTGTCGCCATTGTGATTTCTGTTTCTATTTCCATTGCTGTTATTGCTGTTGTTGCTGTTATTCCGGAATTGAATCATTATTATCCAACTAGTCTTGTAATGATGCCAGATAGCACAGGATTGCCGCCGCATTGGAGACATTCAAGGATTCCGCGTTCCCTGTCATCGGGATACGGATCCTCTGATCACAGCTTTTCGCCGTTTCTTCCAGAATTCCCTGTCCTTCATTTCCCATCACAATCGCGCAAGGAAGTTGAAAATGCCAGTTTCTGGATATTTCACGTCCTTCCAGATGGGCGGCATAGGTCGTGACGCCATTTTTCTTAAGGAAAGAGATGGCATCGAGAATAGCATCCATAAGAATCAAGCGGATATGAAAAGCAGATCCCATCGAACTCCGAAGGACTTTTTCGTTAAAAGGATCCACCGTATCCTGCGTAAACAAGATGCCTGTGAATCCGAATGCATCCGCGCTTCGGATGATGCTGCCCAGATTGCCGGGATCTTGTATGGACTCGCAAAGAAGAAATTTATCCTGCGGATGGATATCAATATCCTTTAAATGAAATAAGACCGGCGATTTGACGATAGCGGCGATTCCTTGCGGATGATCGGTCGAGCACAATTTTTCAAATAGAAAATCCGGCATGACAATAATTTCCGTCGTTTCTCCAAACAGAGCCATCTCCATCTGCGAAAGATAATTGCGGGATACAATAACCGTCTCGAAAACAACATTAGAAAGCAAGGCATCCATGCACAATCGCAACCCTTCAATAAAAATGCCGGAGTCCGGATCTTTTGCATGATGCTGCCTGATTCGGAGAATTTCCTTGAATCTTGGATTATCCTTGCTCTCAATCTGTTTCATAAAAATCGGCACACTCTTTTAATCCTATTGATAAAGGACGAGAAAACCAAAGTTCTCGTCCTCTTGTATCTTCATTTTGTCCAATCCATCAAAATTTCCATAATAGTTTTGATGGATCCGAATGTTTTATTTTAGCGCTTTTTTTGATGTCTCGCACAAGGAAGTGAATCCGGCAGGATCTTTCACTGCGATATCCGCAAGCACTTTCCTGTCCAGAAGAATCCCGGACTTCTTCAGTCCGTTCATGAATTTGCTGTAAGAAAGGCCGTTCATTCTGGATGCGGCATTGATTCTGGCAATCCACAATGTTCTGAAATCCCTCTTCTTCAATTTTCTTCCGGTATAAGCGTAGCTCAGTGATTTCATGACCGCCTGGTTCGCGATTCTGAAAAGCTTCTTCTTGTGTCCGAAATAGCCCTTGGCCTGCTTTAATACTCTCTTATGTCTTGCTCTTGTTGCAAGAGACCTTTTAACCCTTGTCATATTGAATACCTCCTAATAAAATCAATTGTTTTAACCTGTTGGCGATTGTCTATTTGTATGGGATCATTGCCTTGATGGTTGCTTCATTCGCCTTGCTCGCAACGATTGATTTACCAAGGTCATTCTTTCTCTTTCTGGATTTCTTGGTTAAAATGTGTTTCTTCCCTGCCTGGGTTCTGGATACTTTCCCAGTGCCGGTAATCTTAAATCTTTTCTTTGATCCACTGTGTGTCTTCATCTTGTTCATGCGTTATTTCCTCCCTTTATCTATAAGCTCCCGATAAATTACGATTTTTTTGGTGATAAAAACATAACCATATTCCGTCCTTCTACCTTTGGCTCTTTATCAACGATCCCGAATTCCTTACATTGATCTACAAAGCTTCTCATCACATCATATCCGCGGCTGGTATATGCCATTTCGCGTCCTCTGAATTTGATGACGACTTTTACTCTATCTCCATCTGCTAAAAACCGGCATGCATTCTTGGTTTTAAATTGAAAATCGTGTTCCTCTGTTGAAATCTTCAATCCGATTTCTTTAATCTCGGTGACCCTCTGATTCTTTTTGGCTTCCCGTTCCCTCTTGGCCTGTTCAAACATGAACTTCCCGTAATCCATGATTTTACATACTGGATTATCCGATGCGGCTGAGATTAGTACCAGATCCAAATTTTCATCTTCCGCTCTTTTCCTTGCCTGTACGATGCTGACAACTCCAACCATTCCTCCGTCGCTGTCGATCAATCGCACTTCGCGAAATCGAATTTCATCATTCACCATTAAACCATTTGATTGCTTACCTATAACAATGCACCTCCTAAAATAAAAAATAGAGCTTATGTCTACAAAAACATCCGCTCTAAAAAACCGAAAATACGGTAATTCACTTTATCATACCTCTTTGCATCAGCTGGAGGTGAGAAACGGATGTTCCTTCTTTGTATAACAGACGTTATTATACCCGCTGGAAACGCTCGTGTCAATCATTGTTTTTTCATCGCAATTCTTTCTTTTTAAAGCAAAAGCAGCTGATCCCGACAACCGCAATGGCAAAAACGCCTTGGTAAACACTTACGTTCGGGATGACGGTCCGTATGCTGTATGCCGCGACAGCCTCTAGGGATGAATATGACGGTGGCAGGACGTGCACAATCGGAAAAAAGTTACACAGGATGTCTTTGTATCGGGTGATATCAAAAACAAATTCGGTATTGATGAACGGAATCTGATTGAAGGTATAAACATTGAAGAAAGCATACCCGAACAACCCGACAAACGCCGAGTTATGGTCTTTTATGTAAATCGAGGCAAGCCCGGTCACCGACAGGACCACCAGCGCATTAAGAAATATCTGGATAAAGCAAACGAACACATCCGACCAGAGAAACGATACATTGTATACCAGAAATAAAATTAAAATATTCAGCAGTAAAACCAATTGAATCACCGCCATGTAAAAAAACACGGCCAGATAAGTCCCTAAAAAATATTTTATCCTGGACGGGTAGGCAGACATGATGATGTACATATTTCCGGTCTGCATGTCGGGGCCGATGATGCTCGATCCCAGAAATATGGACAATAACAGACCATAAAAGGATGCGACAGTGACATAGTTGTTCAGAAGCAACGTATATTTGAGCGGGGCATTGAAATCCGCGCCACCCGAGAACAGGATACCGGAATTCACAATCGCCTGGAAATTGAGTAATAGGAACAGGATCACCGTTGAAAGAATAACAAACCGGTTGGATAATAGATAATAAACTTTGTACTTGATTACATGATTCATCATTCGTCCAGCCCTCCCTGCCCGGTGATGGTCTGCAGATACCAGTCGTCCAGCGAGCCTTGGATATCCGCCATGTCGGTCTGGCAGATCAGCCTGCCGTTCTGCAGCACAATGATCCTATCCGCCACAATGGCCAGATCCGAAAGGAGATGCGTGGTGATGATGACTGTCCCGCCGTTTTTCTTAATATCCAGCACTTCTTGGAGCAGCACGCGGCGGGATACCGGGTCCAGGCCATCCGTCGGCTCATCCAGGACAAGGAGGCGCGGCTGGTGCAGAACGGCCTGGATGAATGCCGCTTTTTTCATCGTCCCCTTGGAATAATGAGTGAGCAGCTTATCCATATGTTTCTTCATGCCGAACTTGTCTGTCAGCGCATCAAACCGATCCTGGTAATCGTCCATCTTCCTGCCGCGCAGCACCATCAGGTCTGTCATGTATTCTTTCAGTGTAATCAACCCCGGGAATTTCAAGGACTCCGGCATATATCCGAGCTGGCCTTGACGAATAATTTCCAGGATGGCGCTGTTGTCCATCGAAATCCTGCCCGCATCCGGGCGCAGGAAATCCAGCATACATTTTACCAGCGTTGTCTTCCCTGCGCCGTTCTGTCCGATCAGGGCAAGCACCGTCCCGTTCTCCGCACAAAATCCCACATCCTTCAAGGCCTGGCATTTCGCACTTCCGAACCAGCCGGATTGGTATGTTTTATATACATGATCAATTATCAAGCTCATTGTCCGAACTCCTTTAATAATTTCCCCGCTGATTTATCACTGATAATAAACGGAGAATCAATATAATAATCAAAATTACCATAGACATATTGTGTATTGGTCGAGGTATCCATACAAGTAAAAAGAGGCGAGAGATAGGTCGAAACCGGCTTGTCGGTGTATTCCTTCGTTTTTCGGACGGCGATAATGAGTTCAACCAATTTATCCCCCGTATTATTTAACTCAATGTTCACTTTTTGATCCGGGAGGACGGCGATTATTTCATTTTCCAGGTAAACACGGTTCGCCGGGTCATTGGTAAAAGACACGCCGAAATCGGTATTCGCAGGGATAAATTTTGCTGTCGCAGGGTCAACCCCCATTCCGGGAATCCCCAAATCGATATGCTGGATTATGTAGTCTTTCCCTAACATACTGATATACAGGTGTAGCATGCTGACCGAGGATAACTGCGTATCAGAATCCGCATTGATCGGCACATTGCCTGGATTGAATCCCATTGGAGAAGAGTTGATTTGTGCATAGGCTGCTTCATTTGTGATTATGATCGGATCGATGGTGAGAGAATCAATATCGAAAACTTCCGTTTTGTCCGGATAAACCAACTTTAGTTTTTGAATGATTGCCTGTTCTTTGAATAAAGCGGTGATGCTTATCTTTTTTGCTGAAAATTTGTTGCCTTGATAAAATCCGGCCTCAGAGACATTCCAGTCCTTCGCGAGGATGGTGTCCCCTTTCTGTGTGATAAATTCAATGCCGCGAATATTTTGCTTATCAGACAGTTCGCTGATTTTGCATTCGTCCAATACATTAAAACTGATGGTTGCTTCATGATCTACCAATGTCACAATCCGGCCCTGGCAAGGGAAGATAAACTGCGCATAATGCCGGATATAGATTCCGGAAAGGAATTTGTATCCAGCTGCTATCCCGGCCGCTGCCAGTATGATGAGAAAGAGCATTCCCAGCTTCATGAATATTTTCTTCGTCATATGCCTGCCCCCTGGCTGTAGTATTTATTTATATGGGGGTGTGCACCACGGATGACCTTCCGTGGTGCACACAAGAAGGAAATTCTAGTTATAATAACTGTCCGAATAACCGCAGTGTGTATAATTTGCCGAGACAGATCTAGAAGATAACAGTCTGCCATAAAACCATTTTTCCATTCTGCCATACGTATCAACAGCCATTGATCCATAACGGCAAGTAATATTCGAATAAGGAGGAATGCCCCATTGGCATGTCGTAGTTTCTGTAACAGAGGACCCAATAGACACTTCTGCTGTAATCGCACATTTGTACACAACCGCATTAGCTTCTATTGACCCGGAAATTGATCCCGAAAAGGTTTTTTGTCGTGATACGGAATAAGTGACATAGTTCATTGCAGAAGTATGATTTACTGCAACATGAGTAAAACTGATACTGGGGCTATAATATTTTGAGCTGATAACATAGTTGCGGCCATTCAATCCTGGGTCACCACCCGCCATGGCAGGAATACATAATGCAAATGTGCAAGATAAGACAATCAACGTAACCATTAGCTTTTTCATCATCTTTCTCATAAACAGATTCTCCTTTCGAATTTTAACTTGATTTTACATAAACAGTCTTTTGCTTTTAAACCATTTTTAATTATCAAATTATTAACCGGCCGGATTAAAATAATTCAAATGCAATGGTTCGTTTTGGTTGAACTCATTATATCGTTTCATTATGCCGCTGTCAACAGCCCTGCTCCAATAAAAAAGCTGCCCTCATTTCTAAGAACAGCTGGTTTCGCTTAATGTGCATTTTTGCTTCCACATCTTATAATTCCATCTCGTACAGGATCATGGCAAGGATCGACGGAGAAGCTGTCTCCGTCCGTAGAATGCGTTTCCCGAGCGTCACAGTGTCAATTCCCTTCTGGCGGGCATAGCCGATCTCTGTTTGGTCGAACCCGCCCTCGGGGCCTGTGATAAAAGCCAGAACGGGCTTTTCAGTTATTCGTTCTTTCGCTTGCTTCAATACCGTCCTGACACTGTTTTTTTCCTCGCATTCCCAGGGAATGAAGGCAGTCTGCGCATGAGTCATCTGCTCGATCGCTTCCTTAAACGAAACAGGGGGGTCGATCCGGGGGATAATACTGCGATTGCACTGTTTGGCAGCCTCATAAGCGATCTTATTCCAGCGCTGCACCTTTTTTTCGATATCTTTTTTATCCGTCAGCTTGACAATCGAGCGCGCGCAGGCAACCGGAACAATTCGCGATCCGCCAAGCTCGACGCATTTTTGAATGATCACATCCATTTTATCCGCTTTGGGAAGGCCTTGAAAAATGATGATTTCGAACGGAGACTCCTTATCGGACAGGTTTCTGGCAAGAATCCGGGCGAGAACAGCCTCTTTTTCGAAAGAATCGACAACGCACTGATGGTCCATTCCCTTTGTGTCACAAATGGTGATGGCTTCTCCCTCTTTCATCCGAAGGACATCGCGGATATGCCTGCAATCCTCGTCCGAAATCTTGATTCTTTTCTCTTCCGCTGAAATTGGATACGGCACAAAAAATTTCGGCATCTGCACGCCACCATCCTCTCCCCATCTTCACTTTGTGTTATAAAATTAATTCGTTTAAAATCATCCCTATAATACTATAAATCAATCCGGGAGGCAAATTTGACTTTTACACTATTTTTCTCCTGTTCCAGACTAAATTCCACCCCCCATCCACTGTGGAACTTACTTTTGGAATTTACAATTTTCCGTTTTTTCCGCTTTACCTTGAATTTTCCCTTGACACCAATCTATAAAAAGGATAGAATAATTTAGCTGTCACATGCGCCCGTAGCTCAATTGGATAGAGCGTCTGGCTACGGACCAGAAGGTTGTGGATTCGATCTCTGTCGGGCGCACCAGCAAAAAAACCCCGTATCTGCTAAGGATGCGGGGTTTTTGTAAATTGATCTCAGTTAAATAATTATTATTAATGTAATTCAAGTAAAGCTGCATGCAACAAACACCACAAATACCATAATGCAATTATGGCGCTTTTGTTTCAGATTTGTCTTTATGGTGCAAATCCCTGTGCTGTTCATTCGGCCAGATGATTCTTGTGAATGTTTGTTATTAGAAGCAGTTATGCTTTTACCGCACCCACCATGATACCGGAAATAAAATGTTTTTGAACAAATGGATAGATCACGAGCACCGGCAGCATGGTTATCACAGTCAGCGCCATACGAAGCGACAACGGACTAATATTGCCAAACCCCATCGCGTCCGCTTTATCCATGGACGAAGAGCTGCCTTGAAGCATTTGATATAAAACATATTGCAATGTATATAAATCTTTACTCATATTATTATAAATCGCTGTATCCGTCATGGAGTTCCAATGATTGATCATCGCAAAAAGGCTTACCGAAGCAATGATAGGTTTGCACAAGGGAAGCATGATACGCCAAAATATCGTGAAATATCCCGCCCCGTCTATTCGCGCCGCTTCTTCCATCGAATCAGGAATGCTTTGCATATAGGTTCGAAGTAAAACCATGTAAAAAGGAGTAATCAGCAAAGGAAATATATATACCCAGAAGGAATTCGTCAGTCCGAGACGCTGTATGACTAAATAAGTCGGAATCATACCACCCGAAACATACATTGTAAAGAGAAAAAATTTGCGCAGAATTTTTACACCAGGCAAATCCTCCTTGATTGTAACATAAGCGGCCATCAGATTAACTGTCAAAATGGTTACCACACCAATCAACACACGCAGGACGGAGATTTTTAGCGCAGATACGATATTGCCTAGCTGGAAGGCAGAAAAATAGGCGCTTAACGTAAATTTATTCGGCCATAAGACAAGACCTGGTTTAGAATAGTTTGCATCGCTTAATGAAACACCCAAAATGTGTATAAACGGCACAATAAATCCCAGCATTATAATAGACATTATAATCATCATAAGTATATCTGCAAAATTATAATGTTTGAAAAGCATGTTTTTTTTCATATTGCGACTCCTCGTATTAAAGAACAGATGTTTCTGCATATTTTCTACTTAATTTGTTTACGGAAATAACCATGATTAATGAGACAACAGTTTTAATAATTCCAACTGCTGTTGCATAGGAGAAATCGCCCTTTGCAAAACCGCGAGTATATATATACATATCAAAAGTAATCATACTGTCCCAGTTTTGGGAATTGGTGAATGCAAAATACTGATCCAATCCGCTGTTGAAGATTGTCCCGCACTGCAGAATCATCATGACGAAGAATACTTGCTTCAGATTAGGCAGGGTGACATAAAGAATTTTTTTCCAACGGCTTGCACCGTCTATGGATGCCGCCTCGTATTCTTCTGCCGGAATGCCGACTATAGTAGCAAGAAAAATAATGCTATAATATCCCAAGCTCTTCCAAACGTTTAATGTAATCATTAATATCCAGGCGTATTTCGGATCTCCGAGAACATTGACACCTTCCTTGATAATGCCTAAATTGACCAGAATGACATTCACCGCACCAGACTGCAGTCCAAACATCGCGTATACCAATGAACATGCGATAATCCATGACATAAAGAACGGGAATAACGAAACCATCTGTACAATACGCCCAAATTTCTTTTTCACTTCCGACAACATGATCGAGAACACAATCGCCAGTGCGAAAATCGCAATCAAAGACAACACATTGATCCCTACCGTATTCAGCAATACCTGACTATACCCGCTGGACGCTGAAAAAAACTTTTCAAAGTTTTTAAGTCCAACGAATTCACTGCCGATAATTGATTTTCCAGGTTTATAATTAATAAATGCCATGATCCACCCAAAAAGGGGAACATAAGAAAAGATGAAATACGAAATAATTGCCGGCAGTGCCATCAGATAAAGCGACTTATATTGTTTGATCTGGTTCCAGCGTATAGGAAAGGATCCTTTAATATCCTTACGCTTGAGTACCGTTATCATAATATACCTCCATAGAATAGAACCCATTTTAAAAAATAGAGTGAGGAAGAATTCTTCCTCACTCTTCAGATCAAGGATTGTTTATTTTTTAGCGATTTTTGCCGCAAGCAATTTATTCTTTTCTTCAACGACAGATTTTGCATGAATACCATTCAGTTCGCCGATAAATGCATCCCAGTTTTTTTCAAAGGCTGCATCCCTATCAGAAAAAACAATTTTGCTGGAATACCGTTCGACAATTTCTTTTGAAGATACCATTATATCGTAAAATTTGGAATCTTTAGGGATCGAAATCGTAGCAAGCACACTATCCTTGACTACGTTAGCGTTGTCATAGTACCAGCTCTTTGCGGTAGACCAGCCCAAAGCCTTGTAGACTTGCTTTTGTCTGTCGCTCAATCCATATGTGGAAACAATCGTTGGATCTTTTGTCAGACGATAGGGTTGGCCATCACCAGAATAGTTATCATATCTTCCACCCAGATAGGTAAAAAGAAAAGATTCGAGGTATCCGCCGGTATAGGCCCAAGTCGGATTGGTTCCCTTCAGAAAATTGGAAAATGGTTCTAAAGGAGTACGCTTTCCATCTTGATATTTGTAATCGACACCTTCAATGCCTGATCCATGAAGCAATTGTGCTTCATCCGTGCTCCACCAGTCAATCAGAGCAAGTACGCGTTCAATATTTTTACAGTTTTTTGTTAAAATCCTATTTTCAGCTACCTTTGTTGCCGGCAACAATTGAATAAGTTTGGTGTCTTTTTGTGAATCAAGACGTATTGGCAACTCAACATATTCCATATTTGTTATTTTTTTTGATCTCAATGCGGCATTGGCCGGCCCTGTGTTCCAACGATTATAAAGATTGGTCATCACCTGCCCGTTTTTCATTTTTTCAAGTACGTCCGTATCTTTTAGTGAATAAGCTTCTTTATCTAAAAGGCCCGCTTGGTACAGCTTATTAAAGAACTGAACGGATTCTTTCGTCTGAGGCAGATCCCATGCATACTCAAAGCGATAATCCTTATAGTTGGCAATGGTATAATCTCCGCTCTGCCATTTATATTTATCTCCTTTTTCAACCAATTGGAAAGGATAGGTGATATAGCTCCCGCCCTCGCCGCCGGAGAACGTTACGCCGATTGTTTTGCTTCCATTGGTAGTCGGATTTTTCTCTAGTGCCGTTTTATAAAATTTCAGAAGATCCGAGGTATAAGTAATGTTCGGCCAGCCTTGCTGTTCAAGCAAATCTGAGCGGACCATGATGTCATAGTCGCCTAATTGCCCTTCCAGCGATACGGGAGTTCCGTTTTCCCATTTGTAAAGCTTGCCGTCTGTAGCCTGGCTTCTCCAGATATCAATCTGATCCGCATGGACTTTGAAGAAGTTTGGCAGTAAATTTTTATAATCGTCAAGGCAAATGGCAATATCCGCGTCAATATATTGATTGAGTAAAGATAATCCGTTTATATTGACAATATCAGGGTAATCGTTTGAAGCAAGCCAAACCGTGGTGAGGTCCGTATAATTACTGGGTACCGGGAGTACTTCCATCTTGATGTTGAATTTTTCTTTGATTATCTTGCCGACTGCAGTCTGTGATGCGTCCTTCGGGACCAGTCCTGGATCCGTGCCGCCGAAAATCGTAAGAGTGACTTCTTCTAATTTCCCCGATGTGCTTGTAGTGGCAGTTGAGGCTGCATTTGACGGTGTTGTGGCTGCACACGACGTGAGTATGCTTGTTGCCATGCAAATCGCAAGAAATACCGCTCCAACTCTTTTGTTTGAAGGAGTCGCACTGGAATTTCTAAATGTAAGATTATTCATGTTTTCCTCCTAAATTATTATTTTCTGCTACCTTTCACGCTTTTATGGAATACACAGGCCTTCATGCATGCCACGGTTCCCATACTAACGTAATTATTCTTCTCTCACAACCCTTAAGAATATACTTCGCCCCCCATAAACAGTACTACTTTTTCCTGACAGCTGCACTTTAATTGACAAAACACAAGGTGCAGATTATGATACATTTAAATACTGGATACTATATCAGGGATAAATGGACTGCAATGAATGATTGCATTTGTATCGCTGCACATTTCAAACTGTTTTTCGCCAGAAAGGATGAGTGGCTATGATTCTCGACATTTTGATTGTAGATGATGAAAAGACAATCTGTGATGGCATTGTAAAGATGATCCATTGGGAAGAATGCGGGTTTGCTCCGCCGGTAACCGTATATGACGGATTTGCCGCTTTGGCAAAAATGAAGGAAAATCCATTCTGCGCTCTGTTAACCGATGTACGGCTTCCGGAGATGAGCGGACTTGAGCTTTGTAGTATTGTTCAGAAGCAGTATCCAGAATGCAAAATACTCATTATGAGTGGTTACAGTGAGTTTGAATATGCTCGTTCCGCCATCAATTTAGGGGCGCTTACCTATCTTCTAAAGCCTATTTCGGTTGACGAACTCAGTGATGTTTTGAAGCGTATCGCGCAGGAGCGTCAATCGTATGAAAAAAACAAGATTCTGGTTTCTGATAAATACTATTATATGGGGAAAATCCCGCAATCAGTCGCATTACAGGAAACAGATCTATTAAAAACAGACTTTTCAGGCTTCGTTACAGCCATTTCCCGGATTGATGAGAATGCTGCTATGCAGGAAATCACAAATTTTATCCAGATGCTTTGGGAAAATTGCATACCTGAAAAAACAAGGCTTACTCTCTGTTATCATTTTATACTCGGCATCCTGCATTTTATTGAAGAAATAGGCGAGACAACAGAAATTGTTTTCGGCGATCATTTTGTCCTTGAAAATTATTATGTCACCTCGACCATCCTGGAGCTGCACCAAAAACTAAACCAGCTTTGCCGCATTGTTCTCGATTTTCTGATCGGCCGGAAAAGCAAGAAGGCAAGCAGTGATGTCGTCAGGGTCGCCGAATACATTGATCATCACTGTTATGAAAGCTTGACTATTATGCAACTGGGAGAGCTTTTCTACATGAACAGCACCTATCTCGGCAGAAAGTTCAAATCGGTCATCGGCATGGGTATCAAGCAATACTCAAACGAATGCCGTATCAGGCATGCAAAAGATCTGCTTGTCACAACCAATAAATCTGTCGCGGCAATTGCAATCTTTATTGGTTATTCGGATTTCGATTATTTTTGCAGTCTTTTTAAAAAGAATACCAATGTCACTCCGGTGCAATATCGATTATTGTATGGAATGAAAAACTCAGAAGAGCATGAATCTTTACACAAGGAGTAAACGCTGAGTATTCGATGCATTTGCCTCAACCCCTTCTGTGTTGTCCGCTTCAACATGTTTTTCCTTATTATGATCATCAATCATGCTTCCATTTTATTCACAATTCGAATCGTGCTCCCAGACAAGGGGCAGAGTCAGGGAAGCGGCAGTGCCGATACCTTGCTGGCTTTCTATCGACAATGAACAGTTTCCGCGAGAGATGAGTTCGACTCTTGTCTGAATGTTCCGAAGTGCTAAGAACTCATCAGCCATGTAGGTTTTATCGGATAAAGCTTTTTTTATATCTTCAAGACGCGTTTTTTCGATACCGGCTCCATTATCAAGAACCACTATCTCTAATTTCTCATTTGATGTAGAAATTGTAACCGTAACATCCGATTTCTTGCACTTGCCCTCCACCCCGTGGTATAGTGCATTTTCTACTAATGGCTGCAATACCAGCTTCGGAATTGTCAGATCCCCCAATGCCGTATCCATATCAACATGATAATCGAATTTATCGCCAAGCCGGTATTTTTGAACCTGTATATAATTATTTACCAATATCAACTCATCGTTAAGTTTATAGTTATGTTGTTCGGTTTCAAACAATGTCCGGTACGATTTGGAAAACATCCAAATAATATTGGCGGTGTCCATATCGTCTTTTAAAACAAGATTCATTCGGATGGATTCCAATGTATTAAATAAAAAGTGCGGATTGATTTGACGTCGCAATGCTAAAAGTTCTGCGGTTATCTTTTCCTGCTTCAGCCTCTGGGAAATCAGCTGCTCCTCCATTAATAATTTATTAGCGGTGGACATTCCAATCAGCATATTTTTTAGATAAATAACCATTTCATACATGTCGGACTCAAGACTCCCCAGTTCATCCTGTGATTTGACAGGCTGCATGATTTCAAATTCTCCATTTAGTACATCCTTTGTTTTCTTGCTTAAAAATATAATCCGTCTTGTAATATCTTTTGCCAATACTGTCGCCAGCAGCAAGGAAAGCGCAATACAGACAAAGATAATCAGCAGACTGTTGGTTGTCATGGAGTCTAGATTTTCCTGCAAATTACTATATGGCACTAAAAAAAGCAGATACCATTCAGGAGTAAAAGAACGGTTGCTAATGATACCGTTGGCGAGATTATTAAAAAAAACGCAGTATTTCACGCCATCCAATGTTGTTACGTCCAATTTTGAAAGGTCCTTCATGCTTGAAACATCATCAAATGCAAGAAAAGAAAAAGAAGAAAACACATCGTCCTTGCGCGAAGAAGCCAGAATGGTTCCTTTTGCGTCAAAAAGACAGATCTTCGATGCATCGGCTTCTGTTGGCGAAGAATAAGGAATCAGAACAGTGGCGGGTATTTCAATCGTGTATATGATGGGTTTTTCTTTTGAGATTGTAAAAACCTTATAAAAACAGATGGTTGGCTGGCTGCGTTGATTGCTATTGATGATGCAGGCATGAATAGAGGATTGGGGGAGCGTATCGGCGCCATCTCCATACAGCCGGTAGAAATCATCGATGGAATTGTTCGTCATCCGAGATATTCCTATTGTATTGTTGTCCGAATAAATTAAAATTTTATATTTGTCACTGATTAAAGAGCTGATCCGCCTATTCAGAAACTTGGTAAAGCCATTAAGAGCCTCATAATCGCTCTCATGCTGCATGGTTAAGTAGTTTGTCAAATCAGGGTCGGATGTCAAGGTTTTAAAAATGTTTTCTACGTTTTCGGCAACATCCAAAAGGTTTTTCTGAAGCTGTTCATTCGCAGTGACAGATAAAAGGCGTGTATTTTCCTTTGTAAACGCGGCAAGATTGTTCGTAAGATAGACACTTGTCAGTAAAATCGGAATTAAGCAAGCAACCACGTAGGTCAGGAACAGTTTGATTGATATTTTATGAATTCTATTCATTCTTTCATTCTCCCCGCCTTGTTCATCATAGTGTACATTATTCCTTGTGTCAATTTAATTTGCTTTCATCATCAAAGTAGTACTGTTTATCGGGGTTGAAGTATTTTTTAAAGGGTTGTGGGTAAATTGAAAATTCACTAGTATAAAGATGTTGCTAATGCCATTATTTTTATTGCATTAGAAAAGAAGGAGAGTCACTAAATGAATAAATTCACAAAAAAGAAAAACCACAACATTATTGTCGTGGTTGCACATCCTCATGATTTCACCCATTGCGCCGGAACTTGCGGAATCCATGCAAAGCGCGGCGACCATATAACAGTAGTCGTCATGTCGGATGGAGCTACGGTTCATAACGAGAAATATCACGATGAACTGCTGAAGCCTGAAGCCGAACGTGATCCTGGCATTATAAACCAGACAAGAGATGAATCCGCAAAAATTAAACGGACTGAACTGATTCGCGGTTGTAAGATTTTCGGCGTCACCGATGTTCGTTTTCTAACAGCAGATCCGAATTTTCGCGCCCACAGAGAAGAAAGGACCATTCGCGAGCTGGCAGATATTATTTTGGAAGTACGTCCTGATATCGGCATCACCCATAATATGTATTTAAATGGTTATTTAGGGACTCATGGCCTGGCCAGCTGGTTGCCTGATGATCATTGTGAAACAGCACGTGCTTTCTATGAAGCCATTAATCTAAGCGCACAGGCTGATTATCAATCAAGTTGTGTGCCTCATGATCTTCGAGAGATTTTCTATATGGGTATCTTTGGAAGTGAGCAGAACATTGACTTTTATGTTGATATTTCCGATTGGTATCAACAGCGTGTAGAGCTAGAAGAAGCCTTCGTTTCTCAAGGACATGACCATAACTTTGCAGAACGCCGGATGGTGACCGATATCGGACACCAGGGATGGAGAGCGCGCACACATTATGCAGAGGGCTTTGTGAGAGCGGATTTTAAAATTGTAGACAGCCTTGATATCTGTGATGAAAGAATTCGGCGGGATGAAATACCTCATTTAGAACGAATGAAAGAATGGGTTCCTGAAAACAGTACAAAACAATAGATCCATTTGTTGAAACAATTTTATTTCTCACGAATGCAATCCCACTGCAAAATCAGTCGGCCCAGCGAATACGCCGCATTGGCGGGACTCGTCGATGGAAGGGATACCGCCTCCCGCCCGCTGGACGGCTGGATATACTGGCGATAAAGCCTTTCTGCGGTCTTGCCGTTGGTGTAGATCTGCCGGATAGCGCTTTGGGAAAGGATGATTTCCAGATTGTTCGGGATTGCATTCCGGATGCTGCTGTCGTCCGACCCTGTGATTTCGCAGCTCCGGATCACATCCCACAGAGCGATGTGATGGTCTAGTAAAAATGTTGTCTTTTCTTCGTTGCCTTGCGGTTCGCTGCAATGAAGGACGGCAGCCAGAACTTTCCAGAAGCGATTCTGCGGATTTCCGTAATAGAAGGCGTTTTCCCTGGATTTCACAGAGGGAAATGTCCCGAGAATCAGGATTTTCGAGGTGCGGTCAAAGATCGGATCGAACGGATGGACCTGTTTCGCCGAGCTTTCTACCGGGCAGCCTTGACCTGTAGAATTTTTTATCGAATGAATTTGTCTTGCAGCGTTTTCCATTCATTCATCTCCTGCTTTTTTCCTTATTCTAATATTTACCTTATTCTAATATTTACCTTTTTTGTCCTGCTGATTTTACCTTGTTTTTATATTTGCCTTGTTTGTTCTACTGATTTTACCTTATAAAGATGTTGTAGGTATGATCCAGCGGGCCTTGGCCTTTGCCAAGGTCAAGGCCGGCCCGCAATGCGCCGGTCAGATATTTTTTCGCATTTTCGATGCTCTGGACGATGCTTTTGCCATCGGCGAGATTGCAGGCGATCGCAGAGGAAAGGGTGCAGCCTGTGCCATGTGTGTTGGGATTGTTGATCCGCTCGGACCGGAACCAATGGATGGTGTTGTTTTCATACAGTAAGTCGACCGCATCATTCACCAGATGGCCGCCTTTTATCAGAACCGCGCCGTTCAGTAATTTTGAAATTTCCTTTGCCGCCCGGATCATGTCTTCCTCGTTTTTAATTTCAAAACCACAAAGCGCTTCCGATTCGGGAATATTCGGCGTAATGACATCTGCAAGAGGCATCAGTTTTGAAACCAGTGTGTTCATCGCTTCATCGCAAATCAATCTGGAACCACTGGTCGAAACCATGACAGGATCAAGGACGATGTTTTCAGCCTTGTATTGGATGAGCTTGTCTGTGATGATTTCAATGATTCTGCTGTTCGACACCATCCCGATTTTTACCGCATCCGGACGGATATCCTCGAAAATGCAGTCCAGCTGCTGCCCGACAAATTCCGGCGTCGATTCCAATATCCCATACACTCCGGTTGTATTCTGAGCGGTCAGCGCGGTGATCGCACTCATGGCATACATCCTGTGCGCGGCGATTGTCTTGATATCCGCCTGGATTCCCGCGCCGCCGCTGCAGTCCGAACCGGCGATGGTGAGCACTTTTCTGATCATGGATCATTCCTCTTTTCATTATTTCCCGATATTATGTTTTACATATTTCCAAATTGATTATTTTTTTATTCTTCTCAATTGATTGATTTTTTTCTTATTCTTCCCAATTGATTGATCGATTTCTTTTTCCATTCTTCCCAATCGATTGATTTCTTTTTCGTTGTCCCATTGTTTCATTTTCCAGTTTTGATCCTTTTTCTATTTCTTCAACCGCACTTCTAAATGCATTATTCCGTCAATCACATTATTTCATCGAAGGATTGGATTGTGATGTCTGCAAGCTGCCTGATTTCAGCCTGTTGCCCTTCTGCACTTTCATCGTAGACCGCAACGACTCGATATCCCGCATTTTTCGCCGTACGGATCGCGAACAGGGCATCTTCAAAAATATAGGTCTCCTCCTTTTTCGTATCAAGGAACCGGAACGCCCTGTCGAATATTTCGGGGTTGTCCTTGCCGGAACCGACCTCGTTGCAGGTGAAAATCGTCTCAAAGTAGTCCAGCAGTCTGTTCCGCTCCAGCGCGGCCTCGGCCAGACGCCGGTCCGTCGCGGTTACGATGCACATTTTCACACCGTTTTGCTTCAGCTGCTCGAGAAAATCTTTCACACATTTTTTTGCGGGAGCTTCTTCGATGTAAAAATGCGCGGTCAAATCAATAATTCCATCCATGATTTCCTGCACGCTGGATTCGACCCCGTAGTCCGTAATAAAATATTCCGCCGCCTGGACGGAACTCATCGGCCTCAAGGCTTCACGCAGGTCTTCGCGGGGAATTTTGCCGATGCTGCCAAGATAATCCTCTCCAATCGTATCCCATATCTTCATGGAATCAAGCAGGGTTCCATCCAGATCGAAAATCGCCCCTTTTATTTTCATTATTCCCATAACCGAACAATCCTTTCAGACATCTCTCTTAATTCACTTGTGGCTCCTTCCACATCCGCCTGGGCAAAAATCGCCGATACAAGGGCGACCCCATCAATTCCAGTGTCAGAGAGTTCGATCATATTGTATGCATAAATCCCGCCGATTGCAACAACAGGAATTTGGACTGCATCGCAGATTGCTTTTAGCGTTTTGTCACTGACCGTA
>CAZJXH010000020.1:0-23780 GCA_964549475.1 uncultured Oscillospiraceae bacterium | reverse complement strand
CAATTTTATTAATTCCTAAAGCAGGCGTCCATTTGCTTTTTTCATTCAAATATAAAAGGGGGCCCATTAAATCATTCCATGCTCCCAAAAAGCTTTGTATTGCCAATACGGTAAGCACTGGCTTGCAATTTGGCAGAATGATCTGCGTATATTGCCTCCAATATCCCGCTCCATCCATTTTCGCGCTTTCAAGCAAAGCGTCCGGAATCGTCCGCATATATTGTTTCACGAGAAAAATAGCAAACGCGCCGCCGCCAAACCACATCGGCACCCATAATGGGTAAAGCTTGTTAATCCAATCCAGCTTATTGAAAATGCTATACAGCGGGATCATTGTAACGGCTCCCGGGATCATCATCGTGGAAAGCACAAGGAAGAACAAGGTATTCCGGCCCGGGAATTTGATTTTTGAAAACCCGAATGCACACAAAGAAGCGCTGAATAACAACCCGACTGTCTGTAGCACCACTACCGATAAGGTGTTTTTCAAATAGATCAGAAAATACGGTACGTTATGGTAGGATCCCTCATACGGAAACACGCCGATATAGTTCTTAAACTGCAGAACTTCCGGTAAAAGTCTGGGAGGCAGCGCTCTGATTTCAGTAAGTGTCATCAGGCTTTTACTGATCATGCTGTATAAAGGAAACAGGAATACGATGGCTAATAGGCACATAATCAAGTACTTTGCTATTTTTACAAACAATTTTTTCTTATTCACAGTTATGCGCCCTCCTCCCCATAAAAAACCCAGCCGCTTGTTTTAAACACCAGCACAGTAAGAAGCAAAATCATCATAAATAAAACCCAGGCCATCGCAGAAGCATATCCGGCCTCATAATAACGAAACGCGTAGTGGTAGATATTAAGCACCATCGTGACCGTAGATTCATCCGGTCCTCCATTCGTCATGGCATATACTTGTGTAAAAACCTGCAGATTGCAAATAATACTCATAATGAGATTGTAGAAAATCATCGGGGTGGACATCGGCAAAGTGATTTTGATCAGTTTGGTCAATCCATTTGCTCCATCAATATCCGCCGCCTCATAGTATGTCTTCGAGATGCTGTTGAATCCTGCAAGCCAGATCAGCATCGG
This sequence comes from uncultured Oscillospiraceae bacterium, assembly GCA_964549475.1. GTDB lineage: Bacteria > Bacillota > Clostridia > Saccharofermentanales > UBA5734 > JBBQKF01. Next base: position 22,679 of record CAZJXH010000020.1, on the reverse strand, counting down.
CGCACCGATCCCCCAAAGCCCATAAAGAATAATCGAAAACAGTGCCGTTTTGGGGGAGGAGAGAAACGGGAACTCCCCCAGCCCTAATTTTCCCAACAGGGTATTGATGAATCCATATTGAACATTAAACATGTCGGCAAACACCAGCGATCCTGCGATAGCAGGAACGATAACCGGGGTATAAAAGATCGTTCTGAAAACTTTGATTCCTTTCTGTCTGCCGCTTAAAAGCAGCGCAAGGAAAAACGAGAGCACAAGACCCGATACCACAGACACTAACGCATAAATAATCGTTGTTTGTATCGATTTATAGAAAAGGGGATCCGCGATCATTTTTTCATAATTGCCAAGTCCGACAAACTTTGCCGGCGTTATATTATCAAAATCGCAAAAACTTACATAAAGCGAATACAGAATCGGCACCACAGTAAAGATTGCCATGCCGATTGTTACAGGAGCGGTAAACAAATACCCCGCAATAGTGTCCTTGGTCTTCGTTTTCATTCAGATATCATCCTTATTTCAGTTCATTATTGATTCTTGTCTGGCAATCTTTCAGAGCGGTTTCATAATCAGGCGCTGTGCTGAGAAATAGTTTTTCCATGGATGCAGCAAGCATATTCAGGACCTTGTTCCCTTTTGACGTATCCGCAAGCTGATTCGCCATCGGAATGATGTCTGCCTCGGGATATAGAATAAACGCATCCTGATTAATCGTAGAAACAGGCGCGTCCCTCCACACCTTGCTGCTTTGCAGACTGATCCTTGCGGGTACCGAGTTCCCTGTTTGCATCAGGATATTCTGCCCTGCATCGCTGCTTGTATAGAATAAAAGCTTCGCCGCTTCCTCCGGATAGGCAGAGGACGACGACATGGAATAACCGGAGCATCCGGAACCGACAACATGTTTGGATGGCAATACGGGGAACGTTACAACATCCCAGTTTCCCGCACCCAGCGTTGCGTTGACGGTCGCTGCCTGGGGCCTTACGGAAAAATACATTGCCACTCTCTGGGACAGGAAATCCGGCATGCCCAGTATGAAGTTGTTTACGATCGCACCGGAATCCGCAAGCGATTTCAGCTGCTTCAATGCAAGAATCGTATTGCTGTTGTTAATGTCAACCGTTTTCCCGCCGGTGCTGACAAATGAACCGCCAAGGCCAGTGATGAGAGGAATCAGTGTGGCATCCCAGCGCATCTGGGCATCACAGCCATACTGGGTAATCTTGCCGTTCTCTTTTTTTACCAGTTTTTGAGCGGTCGCCGTAAATTCACTCCATGTCCAGCCATTTTTCGGATAGGAGATCCCTGCCTGATCAAATAATTTTTTATTATAATATGTGACAACATGGGAGTATTCTACCGGAAGCATGTGCTGTTCTCCGTTAAATTCGCCTAGTTTCAGCATGGATGGAACAAAGTCCGTTTTTTCGATGTTGAATTTACTGAAATAAGGAGTGACATCAACGGTCACTTTCTTTGAAGCAAAGAAACCGGCTAGCACATCCAGATTCATAAATACATCCGGCAACGCACCGGAAGAAGCCTGACCAAGCAGCTTTGTGGAATAATCTCCCGTCAAGGGCTCATAAGTCACTTTTATATCTTTGTTTTCCGCCTCAAAGCCCTCTATAAACTTTTGAATTGCCTGCGCATTTGCAGCATTGTCCTGCGCTGCAAACCGCAGCGGGATCTGCTTGCCTGAATCACGACTGCTCTGTTGGCCGCTGGCCCCCCCGCTCACCCTGCCAGCAGAGCACCCTGCCAGCATCGCTGCTGCCACAGCAGCCGCGACGCCCACTGTAAATAGCCTTTTCCATTTGTTCATACGAAATTCTCCTTATTTCATTTGCCTAAAAGGCATTTTTATATATTGCACAATTTGTATCTATAGGTTAAAATAATTTTGTTGTTATTGCAATAGGCATTCGTCTTTCATTTTTAGGGTATTTCTTTTTTACTGGGTTTATGGCCATTTTTACCATATAAGAAAGTGTTAACCATCATGCACATATATTACATGAAGGACTTTACAAGAGGAAACGAGAAAATATGCGCGTTCAAATCCGTTTATATTAAAGACATGCTTCCTGAACATACGCATGATTTCTTTGAGATTACCTATATTTCGTGCGGAACGGGGTATCATTTTCTTAACGGGAGCAAAAACATCGTTAAAAAAGGCGACTTGATCTTCATGACTTATACAACCCGGCACACGTTCGAACCGATCACAGAAGATTTCACCTGGATCAATTGCAATTTTCTGCCTGAAGCAATTGACCGGTCCCTTATCAACACCCACAATGCAGAGGATATTCTGAAATTAACGCTGTTTTCTGATATGTTCCAGTTCAAAACCTTGAGTCTTTCAGAATTATCGGAATTGCAGGTTCATTCCGCCATCAAGGAATTCGACAGTCTTTTCAACGATATGGTTCGTGAATATAGTAATTGCAAGGAAGGCTATGAGCAAGTCCTGCAATATTATCTGCTCATTCTATTAATACGGATTTTCAGATATAATTACGATTCAAATGCAACCGGCGGCAGTCTGGATGACAATACACTCGTCGATATGGTATTAAGCTATATGAAGGATCATTCGCTAAATGAAAATCTGCGACTTGAAGATATAGCGAAAAAAGCTTATGTGAGCCCGAAATATTTTTCCACTCTTTTTAAGCAAAAGACGGGGAAAAATCTTACCGAGTTTATTCAGGACCAAAAAATCGAAAAGGCCTGTGAGCTTTTAAAAACCACAGACCTCCCGGTACTCGAGATTATGAACAAGGTTGGATATAAAGACAGCAAGTTTTTCTATTGCATCTTTAAAAGGAAAACCGGATTGACCCCGGGAGCCTATAAAAATTTAGAGTAAACTCTTTCCTATATTTTTCTTTTTCCACAGACCGCGCAGAAATTGCCTGTATTGACTCTCCCGCAGGCGCATCTCCATGTGTTGCCCGCAGGCTGTGTGCCGGGTGCGCCCTGGATCGGACGTACCGCCTGTGCTGCGGGCGAAAAAGGCGGCGGAGTTTGCATGGGCGCGGCTGCCTGGGCCGGCCTTGCGGCCTGGATCGGCGGCGGGGCATCCTGGACGGGCGGTGCAGACTGTACCGGCGGCGGAACGACTTGTTTCATCTCGTCCATCAGTGCCGGACAAGCCAGTATTTTTTCGATGGTGGACAGCATCTGGAACGCACTAAAGGAATACAGCCCGATGGTGTCGCCATCAAAGATAAAAGTGATGATATCATGTACCCCCGCGGTGATCGACAGCCCGCCATCCACCGGGATATCTCCGTTCGGCAGGACCTCGAACGCTTCGTACAGCACGACGGAATCCATTACCAAAAAGCTTGTGGCCAGTGCGGCATAGTCTTCTGCCAGTTTGTATCCGCCACCGGTGGAAAACAGGCACTTTTTATCGCTCAGAATTGCGAGCAGGCGGGATACGTCCTTTGTATCCGGCATTTGACAGCCGTAATTATTCACAAGAATCCGGACAAGTCCGTTCTTGAATCCATTGGAAATCTCCCCGGTGATCTCCTTCTCTGAGACATCTTCCGCCACATGACTCTCGCCCGCATAATTCAACAGGGTGTTTTTTCGATAGAGATCGATGATCGCCAGGAGGACTATCATTTCCTCTTTCTGCAGAGAGATCCCCACATCGGCTGTTTTGATGCTTGACATGCCGAAAAGCTCGGAAAGGCCAATGGTCACGTCTCCCATCTCTCCGATCCTGCTAAAGACAAATTCACCGCTTTTATTATCGGCAAGGAGGATCTTATCCTTGTTTCGATAGGTGTATTTTTCGACCATGAAAAATTCATTTTTGATGATCACCCGCGCGCACTGCTTCGGGTTCGCGATCTGCAGGAGGATCTCCAGCGCTTCCGGGGCATACCCGTTACCCTGTATGATTCCTTTCTCGACTAATTTCTGATGCTCGGAGCCGTCCGGTGTCGCCTTGATATTGGAGAACAGGCTGAGGACGGTTCTTTCGGTAAAAGATGGGAATAAATAAGCGATTTCTTTTGTTGTCAGGTTCATGGGATAATCCTCCTCATTCGTTTGAATATCGATTGCAAATCCGTCGAAATGCAGCAGGTGCGGTCATTTTGGAAGTACATAGTTGTCCTGGAGCGCCGGTTTGACCCCGAGCTCTGTTACAACCGCGCCGGTGAATTTCACCCCGGACTGTATGATCTGATTGGTGTTCTTGTTCTTGATAAAGCTGTTTGCAACGCCGTCCGATACGGTTTTTGTCACGACATTTCCGGTTGATGTGGTGATGGTCAATGCAGTTTTTCCTCCGGCCAGACCAACGGTGCCTACTTCATCTCCGAAGCCCTTTCCGCCGAGTTTATCGGTTAGCGCGCCGACTCCGGCATTGAACACTCCGTTGACCGCGCCATTCTTCGCGCCTTCGACGCCATCCGTGATCGCGCCTGCGACCGTTTCGGCGGCTATTGTCGTACCTGCTTTATAAATGCCGTTTCCGATGAAATCCGACCCGGCGTTCGCTCCTCCTTTAACAAGTCCTCCGACGACACCCTTTTCGAATGATTTTCCGTCGAGAATCGCTTCGGTTCCGCCTACTGCAGCTCCCTGCACCACTTTATATGTGCCCCGGACCCACTTGCCGCCCGGGCCGGTGACGGCTGCCAGTCCGTCAATCGCCGCATCGCAGCCCGCAACCGTCACCACAGCGGCTTTATAGGCAAGCTCCCAGTTTGCCGCCGTATTGTTGAGCTTCTTTGAAGCGTCCTGATTGGCGGCATTGTTTGCCCGCAATACATCCATTAGTTTGTCCGGCGTGGTGTTGTATTTTTTGCAGAGTTCCGCCTGTTCCGCCAGCCATCTCGCGCGCTGCGCTTCCAATCGCTTTTTCTCTGCGAGGGCCTTGACCCGGATGTCTTTCTGTCTCTCCAGCTCCAGCAGGCGTTTTCTTTCGGCCTCTTCCCGCCTTCGCAATTCCTCCTGCTCCCTCTTTCTCTGCTCGTCTTCGAGACGTTTCCTCTCCTCCTCTGTCAACGGCGGTTTGTTCGCCGGAGGAACCGGATTCTGGACAGGCGGCACCGGCTCTTCCTGGTATAATTGAACCGGAGTCTGATTGACCGGAGAAAACGGGGTGAACGGCGCGGGGATGCTTGTCGGCCCGAATCCGTTAAACAACCCATGCAGCAGAGAGGACAGGAATGAACCGAGCATTGTGCCGAGCGCAGGAGGCAGTCCTCTTAACATTGCACGAAAAGAACCTTCGCTTCCAATCCATCTTGCAAACGTTCCGCCCGCTTCGACCCATCCGCCGTCATCGGCTGAAATCCGCACTCCGATCAATTTTTCGGCGGCAAGGGCAGCAAAGACAAAGCCGGTGAAAAAAAGGAGTTTTTTTGGCATGCTTTTATTTTTAACTAAAAGGAATATCCCCAGAAGGATCAGCATCCACCAGACTGAATTAAACAGGAATGTAAAGACCGTCAAAAGAACCTTGGAAAGCCCCGATAAAAAAGGAACCGCAGCGCCTAATTTCCCAAAGATATAGGTAAAAATATCCAGCGACTTGAAAATTCCATAAACGAGCAGCGCCACACCGGAGGATCCGACAATCAGGTATATGCTGTCTCCGTCCAGAGGCCGTTTTTGCTTTCTTAGCACAAAGGTTTGAACATCGGTAAAAATCATTCGGACAACCTGGATGAAAACGCTTCCCCTTCCAGTCATAAATGCGACAACCGAGCTCATCAGCATACCGCCGGCAATAAGTCCTGCGACCCCTGACAGCAGTTTGTCAAACAAAAGAGCGATGCCGCAGGAGAACAAGACCATCGGCAGAACGACATTGTGTGTCGATTTGTTCTTTTTAATAATTGTTCCCGGCATTGTGATCATGGCAGCAAGCGATTTGAAGGGGTTCACTCCATGGACGGCAGCAGAAATCGCCATGGGGATGATCGCTCCCACCATGGTCCATAGAATGGTTGAGGTGATTTCGCTCCCTGCGACATTCAGCAGATTTTTGCCCAGCCAGGTATCCGGATTGAATCCCTCGTTCGTATAGACCAGAAGATAGGTGTGGAGCAGCCAGCTGATCAGGCCGATTACGATAGTCATCGGCAAGGCCTTCAAGAGCCGCTCTGGAATTTTTTTCACAATATACTTCAGCAATTCCAATAAAGTTTCAGGAGCTTTCACCTGGCTTGTCTGATTACCGTACATTTTCAATTCCTCCCTTATCAATACGCACCAATCCTTCGCGTGTTCCAATCCATATGGTCCCGTCGGCTTCCTCGGCAATGGATTTCACTTCATTGTTTGAAAGTCCGTTTTTCTTCGTCATGATCGTGCTTGTCCCGCCGGAAAGAACAGCAAGTCCTTCATATTCCGACCCGATCCATAACCGTCCTTTGCTGTCTTCCAGCATGGATCGGATTTTGGCTCCTGCAAGCCCGTCTTTTTTTTCGAGGGTGGAAGCTTTCCCCCACTGTCCGTTCTGAAAGGAGAATCTTGTCCCCCCTCCTTGCGTATAAAGGCCGCCCCCGACAATAACATCCCGGTTTCTGGTTTCTATTATAATATTAATATTAGAATGTACAAGATCGTTTTTTGTCGAAAACTGCTGCCATTTTCCCTGGTAAAAAACACTGACTCCCCCTCGTGGCGCCACATAAGAGCCAAACCACATTCCGCCGCGGGAGTCCTGTAGAATCGCATTCACCATGTCGTCGATCAATCCGTCTTCTTTCTTGATCGCACGCGTGATTTTACCGTCTTTCACAACGACGGCTCCGCTCCATGTGCCAACCCACAGATTCCCGTCCGAATCCAGACAAAGCGCATTGACCCGGCGGTCCGGCAACCCCTCTTTTTCGGTAAAGGCTGTCTCCTTTCCGCCTTGGATCAGCGTTAATCCATTGTCATGCCCGATCCACAGTTTGTCTCCTTGCAGCAAGACCGCTTTGATATATTGACAGTTTCCAACGGCTTCGATTTTGTAATCCGGCCTTGTGGTCTGACCGGATTCCGATCCTGCCGGGTTCGGATCTCCACTGCTTAGTTTGAACAGTCCATCCGTGCCGCCTGCCCAAATCGTCTTTTCCCCCAGTGCGATCGTGCAGATATCCTTCTTCTCCAGAAACACCTGGATGCCGGGTACCGGCTGGGAATGAGAAAGGTCCTTTGCAAGAACCAGGATGCTGTACCCGATTGCAATCAATAGTGCAATTGCCGTGCAGCCCCACAGAATCCATTTTTTAATTTGATTCGGTTTGAATGACAATTTATTTTCCCCTTTTTCTTCGTATTTTTCAGTCTTTTTCAGTCTTTTTCAGTCTTTTTTATTTCTTCTTTCTTTCCTTGCCCAAGACAAGGGGAACGCAGTAAGTTAAAAATCAATGTTTCAAGTAACGTTTGCGGAGTTTTCACATCCCCTGACGGCCTCTTTTCTTTTTCGAGGCTTATAAAGCTGAAAAATCGTTACGCCCGCCAGTACAACAACTAAAAACACGAAAAGGTTCAATGCGAAAACCACTTCGGATGCCCCGTAATGTAAATAATTGTAAATTTTGATCGTGAGCATCTGATATCCCGGAGGAGTGACCAGTATAACGATGCCATACTCTCCCATTGAAAGAGAGAACGTCAGCAATGCGCAAGTGACCAGATCCTTCCAGATCATCGGCAGAAGGACGTGGAAAAAGCCCTTGAAAAAAGAGTAGGAAAGGTGCATCGCATCCATCAGATTCTGTTCGATCCGGCTGATCCGCACGATAAGGAATAAAATGGAAAGGATGGCAAAGCGGGTCGTCAATCCGATCACCGGCATGAAAGCACTCTGATAGACTCCGATCAGCACGCCTTGATTCCAAAAAGCGATGAGGCTCAGCCCCAGAATCGCGGAAGGAATCAGGAACGGAAAGGAAAGCAGGAAAAGCAGGCCTTGCTTTTGCTTCGACCGGTACCATAAATATGAAAGAAGCGCGGATGGAATCACGGCCAGGATTGCAGCGCCCCCGCTGATCAGAAAAGAGTAGGCGATTTCTTTTCCCGAGTCCGCCAGGATCTGCAGGAAGCCTTTTGCAAAAAAGCTTTCGACGACCATCGATCCGACGGGAATCGCTGCAAACAGGATCAATACAACGGTTCCGGCACTCCCCGCGCGCTTCATGAATTTTTCCTTCGTAAAGGGATTCTCATTTAAAACAGGATCGTTTGTCATTTCATACCGCTTCGCAACCAGTGCGAACACACAAAGCAGTCCCGCTGACAAGAAAATCAGCGGAACGGACGACAGGGCGATGGCATACAGATTTCCGCTCGCGCTGAAAAGGGAAAACAGTTCCAATGCAAACACATTGACGCCGAAGACCGATGGAATCGCATAGTCGTTCATTGTTATTAGAAATACAAACAGAGCGCTGATCAGGACATAAGGAAGGAAATAAGGCACGATGCACTTTCGGAACAGGATCTTCGGCCTTATTTCTATTTTTAGGATGTCCAGCCCATCCTGGGGAATGGAAAAAAGGCCCATCAGGCAAAAGCTCACGGTAAAAGGCAGATAGGAAAACGCGGTGGTCCAGATCACCGCGCCGACCCCGGTGAAATTTAAAAAAATGCCTGATAACGCCTCGATCAGGGCATTCAATGAATCCATCGCCTTGATCCAGGAGTGCACATGGATAAACGGAGGAATCAGCGCACATAAAAGCACGGCGATAAAAACCTGTTTAAACCAGCGGCCAAAAAACGTCCAGATGCCAAGCGCGGCCAAAACGCCAAAAGCGCAGCACAGAGCCGTCGCCGACACATTGATCAGAATGCTCCGTAAAAAAAGCGACCCGCTGATCATGGGAAAAGGATCGCCGCTCTTTGTGAATAGATCGAAAAAGGCTTTCCCGAATAATAAAAACAAAGGCCCGGCCATTCCTGCGAGGAATAGTATTGCGAGCCCCCATTTCCAAAGGGTGACCGAGACGCGTCTGTCAATACGTATTGGAGCTCCCTCCCTTTTATCAGCGGATAAAAATAGCCGTCAGATCGGTTTTAGATTCCTCCAGGCTCTTATATGCGGTGTTGAAATCCGCTGCCATGATTTTGATTTTCGCGGAGCCGACCGCATCGGAGACTTTCACCGAATCATGGACCGGAATCTGGATCCACCCGTCATCGACAAGCAGCTGTTCCGTGGCAGTTGAAATCAGATAATTCATAAAAAGATCCGCCTGCTCGGGATTCGGTCCGTTCTTAATTTTGGCAACACTGTTCGGAATGACCAGCGTGCCCATTTCATTCGTTCCCTGGTCCATGAACAGGATGTCCAGGTCTTTGTTGCCGGCCATTTCAGACAGTGCGTCATCGGTGTCGGTCAGGCCCATGGCAAGTTTTTTCTGGCTGACATAGTCTTTTACGACGCCATTGCCGTCCAGAATGGAAATTTTATTTTTTTGGAGATCCTGATAATAGGCTTTTGCTTTCGCCGGTCCCCAGAAGGAATAAAGCACCGCCGCCTGGGTCGCCGTCGTTCCGAAGATCGGATAGGCAAGCCCGGTCTTTGCCACATTGGCCCCTTGTGCGAGCGCTTCCATGGTCTTGGGGCATTCTTCCCTGGAAATCAGGGTCTTGTTATAAATAAGGACCCTTGCCCGTCCTCCGAATGCAAACCATTTGCCGTCTTTGTCAACAAAGGCTTCCGGCAGGTCTTTCGCATTTGAGAGCGTCGTCTTTTCCAATACATCGCTTTCTTTTAATAAAATGGTTTGCAGAATTTCTCCATTCCAGAAAACATCCGCCTGGGGAGCCGATTTTTCGCCGATCAGCCCGTTTACAATTCCCACTGTCTTTTGCGCTTCCATGTCGTATTTGGGGATTACTGTAACGCCGGTCGCTTTCTCATAGGCTTTGAATATCTTTTCGGAATAGACCTGGTCCACCGAGGTATAGACCACAACTTTCTTTGTGTTTTTCTTGCACCCGGCCAGTCCGCCGAACGCCAATAGCAGGCAAAGGAAGACCATCCCTGCTTTCACATGGGATTTTTTTAAAACAGGCCGGGATGAATCAAGAATGGATAAGGATTCTCTTTTCAGCATTTTTATATTCCTCCAGAAATAAAACTAAAATAAGGCACGAAAATATAGTCCTTTTTTCCAATGTCCCTTTTATTTCTTATGGTAAAAAATCAGTTTGTCGGCTTTGGCAGAAACGGAATCAACTGCTTGGCGAAGCTTGGCATGGTCATGGTTTGAAGCCATACTTTCCCGGGGCCGGTCAGCGTAGTCAGGAACAGGCCTTCTCCGCCGAACAGCACATTTTTGAAGCCCTTCACCATTTCTGATTGATAATTCACACTTTCTTCAAATGCTGCAACATTTCCGGTATCCACTTTCAGTACCTGACCCGGCGCAAGGGTGCGTTCCACAAGGCTTCCGTCGATTTCAAGGAAAACCCGGCCATATCCGGTCAGTTTCTGCATTACAAAACCTTCTCCGCCGAACAATCCGGCGCCGATGCTTCTGGTGACAAAAACGCTGAGTGTGATGGATTGCTGGGCGCATAAGAATGCGGATTTCTGCGCAATGATCGAGTTGCCTTTCAATTCGATCACGGCGATGCTTCCCGGGAAGGTGGAGGCGATGGCCAGTTCCTGATTCGGCATGGAAGAGGTATAGGTGGCCATGAACAAGGAATCGCCCGATATCATGCGTCCGAGGCCTTTCATGAATCCGCCATGCATATTGGTGGTCATGGTGATTCCGGCATCCATCCAGACCATTCCGCCGGATTGCGTATAAATGCTTTCGCCCGGATTCAATTTGATCGAGACAGCCGGAAGATTTCCGCCGAAAACGTTAAAATTCAATGGCTGCGGCTGGCCTGCCGATGAGTAGGTCGGCTGGGCGACAGGCTGCTGATATGTGGGCTGGACGGGTGGCTGCTGATAAACAGGCTGAGCTACCGGCTGGGGAGGTACTTGCTGGTGGTAAACCGGGGGAGGCGGTGTCGGAACACCTGCCGGTACGACAGGAGGAGGTGTCGGGATGGGCGCTGCCACAGGAGGAGGCGTCGGGATGGGCGCTGCCGCAGGAGGAGGCGTCGGGATGGGCGCTGCCACAGGGGGAGGCGTCGGGATGGGCGCTGCCGCAGGAGCCGGAGCTGGAGCAACAGGTGGTTTCGGCGCCGCAGGAGCCGCTTGCGGAGTTGCACCGGTCATCGCCCCGCATCCACCGCAGAATTTTGCATTGTCATCGATTTTCGTACCACATTTTGAACAAAACATACATTTTACCTCCAACAATTTATTAATTTCTTCTACTCTGAAAATGATAATGTCTTAATAAATACTTGAATAATTCCGTTTGACAAAACATCCTGCCGCATTCTGCATGTTTTTGATGGAATTGTGCCTGTATCCGGGGTTGTGTCTGGGTCTGAAAAGATCTTGATACGGGTAATTATATACTAAATAATCAATAATTACCATGGATTCCAAGAGAAATAAACGATAGTTGTTTTACATTCTTCCTTTTCGACCGCTGAAGCGGCGAGGGCCGGGCTGCCCCTATTTCTGTGTCCCGGCTGCCACATCGGACTGGATACGGCTGTTTCGAAAATATAGGCCCAGATCAATCGCTACCATAACAAAGTTCAACACATAAAAAATAAACACATAGGTTAACGTCCCGCCCAAAAGCTTCGATACAATCCCACATATATATCCAAACTGGATGAACAGCATGAACAGAAGGCTTTTCCCCTTCGTTGTCCTTGATTTGTAAGATTTATAGATCGAGAGAGGCCAGGATAATCCAAAGCTGATCACCATGATGGCTTCGAAAATTCCGCTGATAAAAATTCCACCTTTCCAATTGAATAAAAATGTTTTTGCACGAATTTCGTATATTGTATGATGATACTCTACAGGCACTGGAAATGTCAACGGATTTAAGTCCTGTCCAGTGCAATATGGGGACGGTTCTTATGTTGCATTTTATTTCGTTTATGCAACATAAGAACCGTCCCCATATTGCACCCATGTTGCAAAAATAACATAAAGAACTATTGACTTGCCGCATATTTGTGATAACATCAGTTATGACGATTCATTCCGATTTGTTTTGTCACGCTTGTATCCATTCGAGAATATGTTCGTATGATAAGATCGGGAGAGACTGCTTCAATGCAGAGCCGAAGGGGCTTCACAATAAACTCTCAGGCAAAAGAACCGATTTTGGACGAAACTCTGGAAAGCCATTCAATTGGCACCGAAGAAGCAATTCATGCAAATGAAGAATCTTTCAGGTATAAAGACGGAGGTGTGCTGCTATTGCGGCATACCTCTTTTTTTATTGCCGTATGCCGAAACTAATACTAGTACTTTGTTAACTCTAATTCCATATGATACCACCGGTTAAATTCCAGTATGGCTGTGTTGGTGTCAATCGGAATACATACAGTATTCCTCATTCCACCGCCTTGCCCTACAGAAATTTTCCTCGGCGGATAACATAAGTTTTAGAGTTAACAAAGTACTAGAACCAAATGATAAAATTCAAGGGAAAAGAGGAATGACTGATGGAATTAAAAACACCGCTTTATGACTGCCATGTGGCATGCGGAGGGAAAATCGTACCGTTTGCGGGATACCTGCTTCCGGTACAGTACGAAAGCGGCGTCATCGCCGAACACATGGCGGTGCGCACCAAGGCAGGGCTTTTCGATGTGTCCCATATGGGCGAAGTCGCCTTCTCCGGTCCGGACGCGCTGGCCAGTCTGAACCATCTGCTGACCAATGATTTTACCGATATGGCCGACGGACAGGTTCGTTACAGTCCGATGTGCAACATAGATGGCGGTGTTGTAGATGATGTCATCGTCTATAAAATGGGAGATATGCGATACATGGTGGTGGTGAACGCCTCCAACCGGCACAAGGATGTCGCATGGATGAAAGCGCATTTAGTCGGAGACACAACGTTCGAGGATATTTCCGACCGGATGGCCCAGCTTGCGCTGCAAGGTCCGCTTGCGCACGAAATTCTCGCCAAGGTCGCCGGAGAGGAGTCGATTCCCGCCCGGTACTACACCTTCATTGAAAAAGGGATGGTCGGCCAGATTCCCTGCATCGTTTCACAGACCGGCTATACCGGCGAGAAGGGATACGAGATTTATCTTTCCAGCGAGGATGCGCCCCGGATGTGGAATCTGCTGCTGGAAGCGGGAAAAGATTCCGGTCTGATTCCCTGCGGGCTCGGCGCGCGGGACACGCTCCGCCTGGAAGCCGCGATGCCGCTGTACGGGCACGAGATGGATGACACCGTCGATCCTCTCGAAGCCGGACTGGGATTTGCGGTGAAAATGTCGAAAGAGGATTTTATCGGCAAAAAAGCCATTGAAGCGAAAGGCCCCCTCAAGCGGAAACGGGTCGGTCTCAAAATAACCGGGCGCGGCATCGTCCGGGAACACGAAAATGTTTTTGTCGAAGACAGGCAGGCGGGTCTCACCACGTCTGGAACATTCTGCCCCTTTCTCGGGATTCCTGTCGCCATGGCGCTGCTTGACATCGGTTATACCGGTACCGGAACCGCTGTGCAAGTTGAAGTCCGCGGCAGAAGAATCGATGCCGAGGTTGTCCCGCTCCCATTTTATAAAATCAAACGCGAACCAAATCGAACAAAATAAAACAGCAAGCTGAAGGATCAAGCAATCTACTGAAGGAGGATTTAACAATGAACATTCCAAGTAATCTGATGTACACTAAATCACACGAATGGGCGGAGTTTCTAGACAGCACCACCGCAAAGGTCGGGATTACCGAATTCGCACAGCATGGACTGGGGGACCTGGTTTTTATCAATCTGCCCAAACCGGGGGATGCCGTCACAAAAGACACCAGTGTCGCCGATGTCGAATCGGTCAAAGCGGTTTCGGATGTCTACAGCCCTTTTACCGGCAAAATCGAAGCGATCAACGAAGACGTGCTTGACGCTCCGCAGAACATCAACTCCGACCCCTACGGATCATGGCTGGTCAGGATCTCGGGTATCACCGACCAAAAAGAGCTGTTGAATGCCGAAGCGTACGAAAAATTCTGCGAAGAGGAGAAATAAGTCATGGGAAGCTATATTCCATCCACCCTGTCCGAACGCCAGCAAATGCTCGAATCCATCGGGTTGAGCACCATGGACGATTTGTTCGCACAGATTCCAGCCGCTATCCGGATCGACCGTCTTCATCTGCCGGCAGGCAAATCGGAGATGGAAGTATTCTCGGCGATGGAGTCCATCGCGAATAAAAACAAAATATTTTCCTCTATTTTCCGCGGAGCCGGAGCCTACAACCACTATATCCCCTCAATTGTTAAAAGTATCGTATCCAAGGAAGAATTTCAAACCGCTTATACTCCCTATCAGGCAGAAATCAGCCAGGGTATCCTGCAATCGATTTTTGAATACCAGACAATGATATGCGAACTTACCGGAATGGATCTATCCAATGCATCGGTCTATGACGGCGCTTCTGCGGCAGCCGAGGCGGCGGCCATGTGCCGTGACCGGAAACGCACCAGGACCCTTGTTTCCGCAACCGTTCATCCGATGGTGATCCGTACGATGCAGACCTATTGCGAGGGTGCGGGGTCGGAAGTCCTCGTCGTTCCATCAAGAGACGGCCTGACGGATCGTGTCGAGCTTGCGCGTCTGCTGGATGATACGACCGCTTCTGTTTATATGCAGCAGCCGAATTACTATGGTATGCTGGAAGATGCGGCGGACATTGGCGCACGGACGCACAGAGCCGGAGCAAAATTCATCATGGGGGTCAACCCGATTGCCTGCGCCATCCTTAAAACGCCTTTCGAATGCGGCGCGGATGTGGCAGTCGGAGAGGGCCAGCCGCTTGGCATCCCGCTTTCTTTCGGAGGGCCGTATCTTGGCTTCATGGCCTGCACCAATGAAATGATGCGTAAAATTCCAGGCCGGATTGTTGGAGAAACCGTAGATATCGAAGGAAAACGATCCTATGTTCTGACGCTGCAGGCTCGCGAACAGCATATCCGCCGCGAGAAGGCCTCGTCGAACATCTGCTCCAACCAGGCGCTTTGCGCGCTGACTGCATCGGCATATCTTGCTGCGATGGGGGCGGACGGGCTAAAAGAGGCTGCTTCCCAGTGTTTTTCCAAGGCACATTACGCCGCAAAGAAAATCAGTTGGATCGATGGATTCCAATTGCGGTTTCCCGGTGAATTTTTCCATGAATTTGTCACCACCTGTCCGGTCGCGCCGGATGATTTGCTGGCAAGGCTGGAGCAAGACGGGATTCTCGGCGGTTATCCCGTCAAGGACGGCATCTTGTGGTGTGTGACAGAACAAAACACCAAGACGCAGATTGACGAGCTGGTCGAAATCCTGAAGGAGGTATGTGGAAGATGAAACTGATTTTTGAAAAAAGCAAACCCGGCAGGGGCTGCTCGATCCTCCCTCCATGCGATGTGGAATCGCTTGCCCTCCCCGAGCAGCAGGCACGAAAAAAAGAACTGCGTCTCCCACAGATCGCAGAAATCGATATCAGCCGCCATTACACCTCTCTTGTAAAACGCACATTCGGCATCAACGACGGATTTTATCCGCTCGGTTCCTGTACAATGAAATATAATCCCAGAATAAACGAAGAGATCGCCGCATGGAACAAATTCACGAGAATCCATCCGCTGCAGCCGGCACATACCGTGCAAGGCTGTCTGGAGGTTCTCACCCTCGCAGAGAAATATCTCTGTGAAATCACCGGAATGGATGCCATCACCCTGCAGCCGGCGGCAGGCGCACAGGGCGAATTCACCGGGCTGCTGCTGATCAAGGCATATCACAAGGCAAAAGGCGATACAAAACGAACGAAAATCATCGTACCGGATTCTGCTCATGGAACCAATCCTGCTTCCGCCGCGATGGCGAATTTCACGGTCATCAACATTCCTTCCGACCGGAATGGATGCATCGATCTGGAACAACTGCGCGCCGTGGTTGGCGATGATACAGCCGGGCTGATGCTGACTAATCCGAATACGGTTGGCATCTTTGACAGCAATATCCTTGAGATCACCCGGATCGTCCACGAAGCAGGCGGTTTGAATTATTATGACGGAGCGAATCTCAACGCGATCATGGGCGTCGTCCGCCCGGGTGACATGGGTTTTGATGTCATCCATCTGAATCTGCATAAAACGTTCTCCACACCGCATGGCGGCGGCGGACCCGGTTCAGGACCTGTCGGATGCAAGCGCTTTTTAAGCGGATTTTTACCCGATCCGCATCCTGTCAAGACAAAAAACGGATTTGCGTTGGAGACATCCGCCAGCAGCATCGGTTCAGTTAAGGCTTTTTACGGCAATTTCCTGGTGGTTGTCCGCGCATTGGCCTATATCCTTACACTGGGACAGGAAGGGATCCGGGAGGCTTCACAGAACGCCGTTCTGAATGCGAACTATATGAAAGGGCAGCTTGGCGACGTGTACGACATGGCATACGACGGCATTTGCATGCATGAATTTGTCATGACGATGGAGCGGCTCAAGAATGAAAAGGGCGTTTCGGCGATGGATATCGCGAAAACGCTGCTGGATCATGGCATGCATCCACCGACAATGTATTTCCCGCTTCTTGTCCATGAGGCACTCATGGTCGAACCGACGGAAACTGAGTCAAAAGAGACCCTGGACGAGGCTGTGGCTGTTTTTCGCGAAGTCTTCGAACAGGCACTTTCCAATCCGCAATCGCTGCATGATGCGCCGGTGACAACTCCGGTCCGCCGTTTGGATGAAGTGGGTGCGGCAAGAAACCCCCGATTGAGATACCCGTTTTAAGGGAGGGACGAAAATTGGTCATCAGTATTTTTAGTGTGATCGGCCCTGTCATGATCGGGCCATCCAGTTCCCACACCGCCGGTGCGGCCAAGCTGGCACGGATCGCCCGGCTTATTGTGAACAAGCCGTACACTCATGTCTCCTTTGGCCTTTACGGATCATTTGCAAAAACCTATAAGGGACATGGAACCGACCGTGCTCTTGTCGCAGGTGCCCTGGGTTTTTACGAGCACGACGAACGTCTTGCGGATTCTTTCGCCCTGGCGGAGGCCGCCGGGCTTGGCTATGATTTCTATGAGACAGACCTGGAAGGCATGCATGAGAATTCTGTCCGAATGACCTTTACCATGAACGACGGATGCACAAGTGAAATCATCGGTTCTTCCATTGGAGGAGGACAGATTCTGATTACCAGAATCAATGGGTTTGATACCGAATTCACTGCGGAGTCCTCTGCCCTGGTAATCAGCCAGAAAGACAAAAGCGGTGTTGTCAGCGATGTTTCCCGTGTACTTGCCAATCACAGCATCAATATCGGGGGAATGAAGGTGAGTCGAACAGCAAAAGACGATCTTGCTTTCTGCATCATCGAAACCGATGGTCCTCTTTCCGACGAAGTGGTCCGGCAAATTCTGAACGTCGAGCATGTGCTCCGTGTGCAGGCCATCAACATCAACAGACAGGAGGAATAGAAATGTACCACCATTTGTCAGATCTTTTATCGCTTTCCTCCGAACAGCACGTTCCCTTATGGCGCATTGTTCTTGACAATGAAATGAAACTGACGGAGTTGACCGAACAGGAAGTGATGCTAAAATTGCAAAAAAGATTTCGAGTTATGGAAAAATCGGCAGTCAAAGCCTTTTCCCAGCCCCTTCCGACGGCCGGCAATCTTATTTCCGGCATCAGTGCGCCGCAAAATGCTTATGCACAGTCGGATAACAGCCTTTGCGGCGGTTTTCTCAACCATGTGATGGCACTGGCGCTTTCTTGCAGCGAAGTCAACGCTTCCATGGGCAAGATCTGCGCCGCTCCAACCGCAGGGGCTTGCGGCATTTTACCGGCGGTCCTGATCGGGCTTCGTGAAAAATCAAACCTCTCTTTGGAACAAACCTTGCAAGGTCTGCTGACCGCATCCGGCATCGGTGCGGTAATCATGGAAAACGCAACCGTGTCCGGCGCCAAGGGCGGATGCCAGGCAGAATGCGGCGTGGCGGCAGCCATGGCGGCAGCGGCAGCGGTCGAGATGGCCGGAGGAACCCCCGAAGCCGCGATTCATGCAAGCAGTCTTGCATTAATGAATGTCATGGGGCTTGTATGCGACCCGGTGGCAGGTCTCGTACAGACCCCCTGTGCCCAGCGGAACGCTTCCCAGGCAGTCAATGCGCTTCTTTCCGCGGACCTTGCATTAGCAGGCATGCGCAGCGTCATTCCGCCGGATGAAGTCATCGAGGCGATGTACCGGGTGGGAAAACTGCTGCCCATGGAACTGCGTGAGACCGCATTGGGCGGTATCGCTGCGACGAAAACCGGCAGGAAGATCGGTCGTGATATTTTTAAGTCTTAAAAATAATCATTTCATCTATTTCTTGACGAAAAAGATTTTTCCTTCTTTAATAAAAGCATTTTTGTATTGACAATGATAAAATGGGAAGTATAATATATTATACAATATGTTCAATATATTGCAATTTGTTTGCAGAGGGGGATTCTTTTGAAAGCACTGGTAAAAAAATACTCCAAACCCGGAATCTGGATGGATGATGTCGCCATTCCCGAACCCGGTATCAATGATGTATTGATCAAAGTCCATAAAACCGCCATCTGTGGTACAGACATCCATATCTATAAATGGAATGAATGGGCCCAGAAAACCATTCCCATCCCCATGGTGATCGGTCATGAATATGTGGGGACTGTCGAAGCCCTGGGCAGCAATGTGCAGGATTTGAAGATCGGAGATATGGTGTCAGGCGAGGGGCATATTGTCTGCGGCCGCTGCAGAAACTGTCTGGCCGGCAGACGTCATCTCTGTATGAGCACCAGCGGCGTCGGAGTGAACCGGCAAGGGGCGTTCGCCGAATATCTCTCGATTCCCGTTACGAATGTCTGGCATTGCGATCCTTCCATTCCGATGGAGCAGTTCAGCTATTTTGACCCGTTCGGCAATGCGGTGCATACCGCACTTGCTTTTAACGTTCTTGGCGAAGATGTCCTGATCACAGGCGCGGGTCCGATTGGCCTGATGGCCGCCGCTGTGGTCCGGCATGCGGGAGCAAGGCATGTTGTGATTACCGATGTGAATCCCTATCGACTTGATCTGGCAAAGAAGATGGGGGTTACCTGTGCCGTCAATACAATAACCGATTCCATCGAATCGGTTATGAAAAGCCTTGAAATGAAAGAGGGCTTCGATGTGGGACTGGAAATGTCCGGCAACGGCAGCGCCCTGAACAGCATGATCGATGTCATGAGTCATGGCGGCAAGATTGCGCTTCTGGGAATTCAAAGTCCCGGAACCACCGTGGACTGGGACAAAATTGTGTTTAACGGACTGACCCTGCGCGGGATTTACGGACGCGAAATGTATGAGACCTGGTATAAGATGACTGTCATGCTGCAGTCCGGTCTGGATATTTCGCCGGTTGTCACGCATCGCTTTCATTATACCGATTACCAGGAGGCATTCGAAGTGATGGCTTCCGGTAATTCCGGCAAAGTGATTCTTGATTGGATTTGATTTCTTGTTCCCTATTCAGAATTGATAAACGAAGGAGGAAAAACGCTTCTTTCTAAACTCGAGTGAAGCGTTGGGGCATTTCTTGAAAAGTGAGTGAAATGCTCCTCCCCTGCAATTTATTTATTTAAGGAGGAAAAACGCTTCTTTCTAAACTCGAGTGAAGCGTTGGGGCATTTCTTGAAAAGTGAGTGAAATGCTCCTCCCCTGCAATTTATTTATTTAAGGAGGAAAGTTATGTTTGAAAATGCATATGGATTTTATGTCTCAGAACTGGAAAGTATTAAAAAGAGCGGCCTTTATAAAAAAGAAAGTGTTCTGACCGGACCGCAGGGCGCACACATCACGGTGGGAGAACGAAAAGGCATCCTGAACCTGTGTGCGAATAATTACCTGGGACTTGCCAACCATCCGGATGTGATTGCCGCAGCCCGTGAAAGCTATGATAGGCTTGGATACGGACTCTCTTCCGTCCGCTTCATCTGCGGCACACAGGATGTCCACAAAGAGCTGGAGGCGAAACTTTCGGAATTTCTCGGCACCGAGGATACGATTCTCTACACATCCTGCTTCGATGCGAACGGCGGGCTGTTCGAAACGCTGCTGAACGAGCAGGATGCGGTGATCAGCGACGAGCTCAACCATGCAAGCATCATCGACGGTATCCGGCTATGCAAAGCATCGCGTTTCCGTTACAAGAACAACGACATGGAGGATCTGGAACAAAAACTGAAAGAAGCCAGGAATTCGCGTTTTCGCCTGATTGCAACGGATGGCGTGTTCTCCATGGATGGAGTGATTGCAAACTTGAAAGGAATCTGTGATCTGGCCGACCGGTATGATGCCATGGTCATGGTGGATGACAGCCATGCGGTTGGATTTATGGGCAAATTCGGCAGAGGCACCCCCGAATACTGCGGGGTTGAAGGGCGCGTGGATATCATCACCGGAACCCTTGGCAAGGCTCTGGGAGGAGCAAGCGGCGGATATACCAGCGGCAGGAAAGAATTGATTCATCTGTTAAGGCAGCGGTCAAGGCCTTATCTTTTTTCCAATACTCTCGCACCGTCTATCGCTTATGCATCCTTGAAGGTACTGGAGCTGCTGACTTCAACAACCGAATATCGGGACAGGCTGGAAGAAAACACCCGCTATTTCCGCCAGGAAATGGCCCGCACCGGCTTTATAATCCGTGAGGGGGTTCACCCGATTGTTCCGATCATGCTGGGAGAGGCTGTTCTGGCACAGGAAATGGCGGCTCGGATGTTCGAAAAAGGGGTTTATGTGGTCGGATTTTTCTACCCGGTCGTTCCCATGGGCAAAGCAAGGATCCGGACGCAGATATCGGCGGCTCACTCCAAAGAAGACCTGGACATCGCGATAAAGGCCTTTCAAGAAGTTCGATTAAAATAAGCGCAGAAAAAACAGAAATCCGACGGGATATCGTTTATTATCAGGGGCTGCTGAATAAGTAAAAAATGTAATAATAAAAAACGCCATATCGGGGCTATTTCGGATACCATACCACCAGGGTGGCTTCCGAGACAGCCTCGTTCACATTTTCGATCGAATGCTCGACATCCGCCTTGTATCTCGCGGTATCGCCCTTCTGAAGAATGGTGGTGCAATCTCCGGAAGTGACTTTGATGCATCCTTCTATCACCGTGAGGAATTCCTCCGCATTGACAAAATGGGGTTTGGAGATGTTCTTGCCGCCCGCTTTGAAAATCATATGATAAAGCTCGAGACTGTCCGTCATATGCATCGGGGAGTCGATCCGTATCTGGCAGAGCTTGTCTTCGGAATAAATCATCGGTGCGTCATTGCACCGGATGACCTCGATCATGCTGCTCCCGTCGGACTCCATCAGGTCTTCTATTGTCAGGCCAAGCGCTTTAGCGATTTTCCATGCGGTGATAATCGTTGGATTGGTCTTATCCTGTTCAATCTGGGAAAGCATGGATTTGGAGACGCCCGAACGCCTTGCGAGATCATCAAGACTCATTTTCCTGTTTTTTCGCTCATTGAAAATGTTTTTTCCAATCAAAGGAGGTTGCCCTGCACTCATTTTTCTACTGCTTTCTTTTTTACTCATTATACTCTGCGTTGTTATTCTTTATATAAATCTGTTGTTATATATCTGCTTCCTATATTATACTGCCCATTAATCGATCTAAATAGAATTTTTTGCCTTAAGTCCATCCAGCAATAATTCAGTATGATCCAGCAGTTCCTTTTCCAGATCAAAGCTGCACGAACAGACACACCAGTCAAATATCACTCCTCGAATACTGATCATAAAATGCTTCGTAAAAGAATCGGCATCTGTTATCGATTTAAATTCTCCTTCATGAATTCCTCTTAGGATAAGATTTTTATAAATTTCGGGAAGACGTCGATCGTAATTCAATATTATTTTAGAATCAATCTTTGATGACAGCATCGCACTGTAGCTGTTTTTAATAATATTATGGCCGATATCTTTAACAAGCACCTGCGCGATCTTCCTCGTCATTAAATGAATCGTATCAGAAGCCGAAGTGTTTTCGGGGATACTCGTAAAATATTCCTCATAATTCACATCAAGGTTTTGGGTATATTCCTCAATCAAAGAAAATTTTGATTTATAGTAAATGTAAAAGTTCCCCTTGGAAATACCGGCTTTTTTAACAATTTCATTTACGCTTGTTTGATCAACGCCGTTTTCCTCGAATAATTTTACAGCAACCTCATAAATTTTTCTCTTTGTTTTCATTCCTTTGGTAATTTCAATTCTCTTGTCAGTCGATTTCAAAATATTACTCTTCCCTTTGCATTTTGTAACCCTGCAGGATGCTGAACACCACCATGGCCTCGGTCATATCTATCTTATTCCTATTCAGTATAATAAAATGTTTTATATATTGCAACAGTAGCCCTGTCCTTTTAAGAGTCCTATCCAACGATCTAATTAAAAGTGCTGGATATCTCAGTTTCACGGAATGTTATATTGCGAAATAACGTATAAACTTTGGAAGCGTCGTATACCGAACGGTACGTACGGTGCTGTGGGAGGTCGGCTACTCAACTAATGGG